>NZ_KE387268.1:0-161459 GCF_000430905.1 Methanocorpusculum bavaricum DSM 4179 | reverse complement strand
CCGTTTCGCTTCGCTCACTTGTTCACAAACTTTCGGTTTGCTCCCCGTTTCGGGTCTTCGACCCTCGCTTGTTCACAAATCAGAGATTTGCTCTCCGCTTCGGGTCTTCGACCCTCGCTTGCGTGCCGGTTTTTCTTTCATTGTACCGATTCTTTCACAAAGAGTACGTGGAATATTTCATCATTCTATGGGTTACCTGTAAAAATCCTCTCTTTCCAGGGCGATACGTTCGGGGATTATTTTTTTCCACGTGTTTATGGCTCTGAGCGTGGATGCGCTCAATTCCCCGGAGAGCACGAGTTTGTCCCGCTGAAGGGAGATAACGAATTGGTCTGAGTCTTTTGTACAGGTAAGGTTGGTTATCCAGGTGCCAAAGATCGTCGTAGTTTCAGCCAGGCCGCCATTCCCATACGTTCTTCTTAGTTCTTCGTCGGTCAGCATGTGATCGACGGTTTGGATGTAATCGGTTATGTTATCTGTTTCGACTGGAAGAGTTTCGGTCTGTTTACATGTTACCGGGTCAAAGTATCCGATTTCCGTGGTATAGAGACTATCTGTGATTTTTACTGAAGAGAGATCCAGAGGGTTTTCTTTGTATAGGGAGTCAAGTATATCCTCATACGTCGTCATCTGCAGGATAACGTCAGGATGGGGTATTTCGTATGCGCTGGTTTTTGTGTCGTCGGGTACTCCGGTCACAAGAACATACCCGATCAGGGATACGAGGATAAGAAGTAAAATGCCAATGACGATCCAAGGAGCTCTATTTTTTTGATCAGTTTTTTCTTTCATGGTATCACCTGAAGTTGACTGAATGATTCATCTGAGATGTATTAATGATTTTGATTGCCTGACATGGGACGTTTTTTTGCATTTTTTGTACGGTATCTCTCTGAGTGAGAGCGGGTTTTTTCCGTTTTTTGGGGGCATTATCGCTTCGCAAATCAGAGATTTGGTCGCAAGGCAAAGCCTTGCTCGGCTAAGATCGCCGGCTGAGCCGTCGATCCGCCTCAGCTGAGGCCGCTCCTGCGGAGCAACCCGCCACCGCGCGGTCAGGGGTTTATAATGCGTGACGTCTTAGGTTGTTTATGTGTTCGGGGATACCTGGGCAGGAGATACGTTATGATGAGTGATATTCCGCCGACGCTGCAGGATAGATTGAAGCCGCTGTTTTTTCAGAAGGATATGTATGCGGATAAGTTATGCCAGACAGGGAAAGATATCCGAAGAGTGCAGCTCGAACTAATGAAAACTGCGGGGGCGTCGAAAGAGACTCTTCTCCGTTCGCAGCGGCTGATCGACGGGACGCGGGTTGGACGCGGAACGCGGACGACCTCAGCGGAGGCGGGGACCTTTAGGTCCCTTAGCGGAGGCGGGCCGTCCCTTTAGGGGCGGGCTCAGCCGAGCAAGTCGATAGACTTGCGACCAAGTTTTCGAAGGAAACTTGCGACTGCGGGTTGGATGCGAGCGAAGCGAAGCAGACTACCCGAAGGGGTGACCTTTCCGACTGTGGGTTGGTGGAGAGTCGACGATCTTAGCCGATTTTTTTCTTTTCGATTTCGCGTATTAGCTTGTTTTGGATGGTACAATTCATCACACGAAATGCACGAAAAACACACAAAAACACGAAAAAGAAAAAGATGAGAAAGGGTGGCCCTCTTAAGTGCCCTCCCCCGTCCCTCGCAAGTCTATCGACTTGCTCAGCTGAGGTCGTCCGCTTTCAGCGTCCAACCCGCCCACACCAAAAAGCACCAACTCGCAAACCTTCGGTTTGCTAGGCTGAGGTCGTCGACTTCGTCGCCAACCCGCCAACGAAATTCACGAAAAGGGGGACAGGGGCGGAGAGAGGGGGAATGATGTGAAAAGGGAGCGCACAATTTTCGGTACTTATTTATTGCTAGATTCGGATAAAAAATCAGATAATGGATAAACAGGCTGGTTTCATGGCAGATGCCTAATAAAATCGTCTTCACAAGAGAGAAAAGAGTAGGAATGATTATATTTGCCAAAAAGAGAATATATCAACCATGAACGGATTACGCAGAGAATACATTAATGAATTACTCAAGGATTTACGAGGACCAAGACTTGGGGTATATGAGCTGATCTCTGCAAATCCATCCGAAGAATATGTTACAGGTATTATCGTCCCACCAACCCGGATATCAGAAGATCTGATAAATACCCCGGATGTTGAGTTGACCCGGGACATCATTGAAAATACAGATCCAAAGTATCTGGTCAATGATGATGAGTATGAAGAGGAACCAATCTATTCGATCCCAAATGAATTAAATCCAAAAGACCCTCCCAAATCATTCGGACTTTCATTCCTTGTTTCCGGAGATAATCCTATCCTTGATGTATGTGTTTCGTGGGCACGTTACCATGCCGAAAGTAAGATAGTGGATGATGATACTTCGAAAGGATGGAAAAGAATCCCATATCTGAAATTCTGTGAAGTAAAGATAAATAAACCAGGACAACAGGAATTGACTATATATTCCGAAGAAGACGGTGATGTCAAGCTGGTTGTAAGGACACTGCCATCTTCAGGAACTCCCACTTCACACCACGTTATAATATCACTTGTAAACAGGATGCTAATTCCACCCCCGCCTAAAAACAAAGAGATAAAAGAAGAAAGATCTCTGTTTCAACCATCTATTCGTGTAAATATCAAAAATGGATTATTATTACCAAATAAAATACATGTTGAAGACGGTTTAAGCTATGTTCATAGAGACCTTGCATCATATGCACGAGGATATATGTGTGCAGCCGTCTGGAAAGACGTCGACTATTATGATCAGGTTGATGTAAATTTATTGTGGCCGGAAAATGAAATTGATCCGGAAAAAACAAAACCATATGTAAACTGTGATGTCAGAACTGAATTTTTACCTCTGATTGCCCTTTCCTCTCCTGACCTTGACTGGCCGGCAGGTTATGAAAAACCCGAGTTATCAACTCAGAAACTATCAGAAGCATGGGATCCAAAGCTCTTATCAGGATATTTACAACCACTTATCGATTCATATTCCAAATGGGTTGAACAAAATAAAGTCAAACTTGTCTCCCGGGTTTCAGAGTATTCAGAAATAGAAAAGAACATTCTTAATGCTCAGACGATCTGCATTGAAAGAATTAAAGAGGGAATTGATTGTCTTATCACGTCAGAAGATGCAAGACTGGCATTTTGTTTTGCTAACAAGGTATTGTGGCAACAAAACCTATGGAAATCCAGACAGAAAAATCCGGATAGTACACCGGATTTTGTATGGAGGCCATTTCAGATTGCTTTTTTCCTGACATGTATCGAATCCCTCTACAATCCTGAATCAAAAAACCGGGATACAATGGATTTATTATGGGTCTCTACCGGAGGTGGGAAAACTGAAGCTTATCTTGCAATTATGGCATTTACTATCTCATTACGTAGAATCCGGGCAAAACCCATCGCCGGGGAAGATAATGCCGGCAACACCGGAGCCGGGGTCTCAGTAATTACACGATATACTCTCAGACTTCTGACGGTTCAACAATTCAGGCGTACACTTTTAATGGTTACTGCTGCAGAATATCTCCGGGTCATGAAATATGGCAACCTTCATGGATGGAGACCTGAACAATGCCCGGTTAGGGGAGACTGGATCTATGGTAGAGGTCGATTCTCAACAGGTATGCTTGTAGGCGGAGATGTCACACCGAATCACCTGAGAGATTCCGGAAAGGACTTGAGAGGTGCAATTACCGCTCTTGAAGGAAAACATAGAAAATCCGAACCCGCACAGATTACCAAGTGTCCGGTTTGCGGTGAGTGTTTATCTATTCCTGAAGCGGGGCTTCCACCGGGCGAACACCATCTTCACATTGTAATCCATACAGAATTAAAACGGGATGAACTGAAAAAAATCCTATCCACATATCACGTGGAATTGGAAGATATGAGCATGACGTGCTCGGTAGCACGAAATCTATTTACTCGATCAGAAAAATCAGGATATCACATAATTAATGTAAAATTATATACAAATTCACCAAAAAATGATGAGCAAATTGATCAGATTATAAGAAAGTTCATCGGAGATCGTGATTCTGAAATTATGGGGGAGTGCGTGGCTTTCAGACCATCACGTCCGGGTTATTTCCCAGCCCCATCATTTGGTAAGTCATCTGCTTCTCCGGACTTTGAGATCTACTGTCCGAATCCTGATTGTGATTTAAACGCTTCTCATGAATGGAGTGAGGAACTTCCAATAAATAGTGAAAGAACGAATCCCTTTTTCAGGGAGAAATGTATTCCTATTCCTGCATATACGGTAGATGAACAGATTTTTCACCGGTGTCCTACTATCCTCATATGCACAGTTGATAAAATAGCACAATTCGCTTTTGAACCACGTGCCGGCTCTATTTTTGGCAAAGTAAGATATTTCAACCGTTATTATGGATATCTACGGGGATCTGAAAAGGATAGCCCGTATATGCCGAAACATCATTCAGCCGCTGCACTAAAACCTGAAAACTCAGTTGAGACTGTTCAATTCCTCCCACCCGATCTTATCGTCCAAGATGAATTACATCTGCTTGAAGGACCATTGGGAAGCATGTTCGGGTTATATGAAGTAATGATCAGGGCATTAATAAAGGAGAGCGGCGGAAGACCAAAATATGTCTCATCATCAGCTACCGTGAACCACGCCGAAAAGCAGATCAAAGCTCTATTCAATACACCAACACAACAATTTCCGCCGTATGGATTACAATATGAAGATAGTTTCTTTGTCCGATATACTACTGATGCAGCATGGGATGCTGAAGAACCGGGCAAGGTGTATATGGGAATCTTCTGTCCGGGTCGCGGGGCACTCACTCCGGCTATCAGAGTATGGGCACGTCTTTTGAAAACAGGGAAAGATAATGAAACAGACACCTTCATCAATAATTTCTGGACAATTGTTGGTTATTTTAACTCGATTCGTGAGTTAGGGGGTATCTGCTCACTTTACAGGGCAGATATAGTTGAACGGCTGAGTCAGATTTCCGGAGATGATAACAGACGTGATCTTGAACCGGACAATGCAGAAAAAAGTATCGAGTTATCCGGGAGAATAGATTCCACATCTATTCCCCAACTTCTTGAGATGCTCGAAAACGGAGGGAAGCGTGATCATCTGGAAAACCATGATGCAATTTTTACCACGTCTATGTTTGGTACAGGTGTTGATATTCCACATCTGTCATTAATGATCGTGAATGGTCAGCCAAAGACAACATCACAGTATATCCAGGCAACCGGGCGTGTGGGACGTAGACACGGGGCATTGATTCCGGTTATCTACAAACCCGGAAAACCACGTGATTTAAGTCATTATGAAATGTTTACCGGATATCACAGACAGATGAATCTTGCAGTTGAACAGGTTTCTGTTTCCCCCTTATCAACAGGATGTCTTGAGAGAGCCCTGGCCGGGATAATGGTTGCATATCTCAGAAATTCTGCTAAAACTCAGGTTTCCTGGGAAAATAATGATGGGCATTTAATACAGCAGGAAAATGCCAGAGCAGAGTTCAAGAACTTTGTATCACTGTGTAAATTCTGTATTTATGATTGGTCTGAATCTATTGCAGATAATCTTTGGTCCCAATTCGAACTTTGGGAAACCAGATCCAAAAACTATAGCGGCGAACTCCCATATAGTGAGTTTGCCCCCTACTCGAAACCAAAGAAATGTGTAATCCTTGGAAATCCTGCTCACCCCCCCTACGAAAAAGCTCATGATAGTGATAGTGTGTGGTCGGTTTTCAAAAATGTACCAACTTCACTGAGAGATGTTGAAGATACAACAAACTTAGGAGTGTAAAAATGGCAAATATATCTGACACTCAACCGATTCGGAGATCCTCATTTATCTTTACCTATGGTCCGGGAGCGGTTATTGAAACGAAAAACGGACCCAGACTGATTCCATCAATGAAAAACGGGTTGAAATATTACTGGGATACAAATATGCTGGATCGTTTTGAGATCAGTGATGTACGATTGTGTCAGTATCTGGCAAAATCTACAGAATCCGCGGATAAATGCCGAATATTTGCATTACCATCAAATGCTGAACTGGGGCTTCCGGAAAATAAAGCAGTATATGTAACCAGAATCTTCCCGGAATGGCAAATCTGCTATAATCTTCAGGGGCATAAACATCCCGTTCTCCATAAAGAGGGAAAATGTCCGGTTTGTGGACGTTCTGATAAAAACAGCGCTGTCAGATTTGTGGCTGCATGTCCGGAAGGTCATCTGGATGAAATCGATTGGTCTTATGCAGTTCATCACGAAAGATCCGGATGCTCATCGAAAGTCTTTGACTGGATTGCCTCCGGTTCTTCGTTGGCATCCATTAGAATCAGATGCAGGAGTTGTAATAAGGAGACCACAATGCAGGACATATACAGGATGGCTCACAAATGCAGTTCAAGAATACCCGAGAAGGAAATGTTGTCTGACAAAAATGGCGCTTCGTCAGTTTATGGCCAGCCTGAAAGAAACTATGATAAATGCGATAAGAAGATGAAAGTTGTCCAAAGACAGTCGGTATCATTAAGGATTGCTGATATAGTCACACTTCTCACGATTCCTAAATATGATGATGATTTTTCCCGGATCCTGCAACAAAGGTCACTTAAATTAATTCTGGAAACAACAATTGCATTATGCCCGAAAGACAATGATCTCACAGCTGACACTCTAATTGGGCGCATCCACTCACTCCCTAATATCTCTTCAGAATCCAAAAGCACAATAATTGAGGCAATCAAAATAGACGGACTTGACGCATTTTTAAATAAACTTAATGGTTCAGATGAAATACAACATTCATTTATTGATATGATCAACGAAGAATTCCGGTCGTTGCTTAATGAAAATGGAAAAACCGGGTCAGTAAATTTCAGGATGGGGAAACTTCACCCTCTTCCAAAGACGACACAACTCATTCCGGAACTGATGATAGGACGGGTAAATAAAATACGGACTGTTACGGTTCAAAGAGGATACCGGAGGTTAATGAATAACCAGGAAATAAGTCCATCCAAGATGATCTCTATTGCAGAAAAAAATGGGGAAATGTTCTGGTTCCCCGGATTTGAAGGATTTGGAGAGGGTATTTTCATCCATTGTAATAACAACTCCCTGAATGATATTCCACATGGCGCTGCATACAAAAGCTGGTCGAACTTCACTCCGGATAAAACACAGATTAATTCAGACTGGCTTGAGGTCTGCTCAATTCCGGAGTTTGTCTGGATGCACACCTTATCTCATGCATTGATCCGATCAATATCTGAATTTACCGGTTACTCTGTTGCTTCAATCAGGGAGCGTGTGTATTATGATAAAAAGATGAATGAAGGGGGGATTCTAATCTATAATACTACTCCGGGAGACGATGGTGGAATGGGGGGATTAACTGATATTGTGGATTCCTTCCAGAAAATAATGAAACGTGCTGAAGAATTGATCATGATATGCTCTAATGATCCATTGTGTCATGATGTAAAACGGGAAGGAAAAATGGTTAACGGATCTGCATGTTATGGTTGTCTCCTTATTTCTGAAACATCATGCGAACATGGAAACAAATGGCTTGATCGTCATATATTCCTCGATGGTACTGAGTAATGAATAGTGATATCATCCCGGTAGCTACCGGAGATAAATGGATTGGATATGGGGTACGTTCTTCATCATCAGTGATTAGAAACCTGATTCTGGACGCAAAAAAGGAAGTAGTTCTGACAGCATATATACTCACTAATCAGGAAATAGTATCACAAATAAAACAGGCTCTGGATCGGGGAATTTCAGTTATTGTCTACATGTACATAGACAGGAATCCTAATTCATTTCAAATAACCAAAGCAGTTACCCGGTTATATGATTTGAAGGAGGAATATCCATACCTAAAAATAATCGAAGTCAGAAATGTTTTGCTTCATGCTAAAGTTATCATTTCTGATGGCCATAGTATTTATTGCGGGTCTGCAAATCTGTCAAATACAGCACTTGAGAGTAATTACGAACTTGGATTCCTTGTTCGTGATGGGAATACTGCCGGGAAGATGTGTGACCTCCTTCAAAAACTGGAGGATACATGAGAGATTATTACAACACATGCGTGACTTGTCCGGAATGTCTGAAACCTTACAATTCCCAAAAGTTGGAAACTGCACCTCCATTAACCAAGCAGGATGATGGAAATTATTACTGCCCTAAGTGTCATGCAGAATTTGCTGAAAGTGTAGAACTTCGGGAATATTCCACAAAAAACACACCATTTGTCAACATGGAATCCGGAAAAATTCCAATATATAGGCATGTCCTCCTCAATACTATAGAGAGAGAATATGTGAATTGGATTTGTGAGGACCCAAAGGGGATTCATCTTATTACATGGCCCTGGAAAGATGTACGTTTTTTACCAATTGCACTAACGGAATATATAGAGCACCATCCTGATAAAAAAATTCTTGTTCTTGGAAACTATGGGAATTCTTCCAACATGGAAGTAAATGATCCGATCGAGATTATTTCACGAACATTTTTCATTGAAACAGACGATGATCCAATTAACACCGACTGGATAAAAATCAATAAAAATGACCTTAAGTCCAATATTTATCATAAGATAGACGTAATTCATGTAAAAAGAAAGAAATACGGTTTGAATAATAGACCAATAGAGTGTACGTGTAAGAAATCATTAATCAAATGCAAAAATGCTATGATTAAATATCTTGAAGATGAGTATGGAAAAGAATCGATACGGTCCGTAACTCAGGCACGGAAAAACTCCGATAAAAAATCACTATATCATGAGAATGGAATATGGGATCTTACATTTACGGAACGCACTGAGTGGTCTGGAAAAAAGTTTTCATATAAGGTTTCATGGATGAAAGAAGTTCTTGCTCATTCAGATTCAGTAAGATATTGTAAGGATATTTTAAAAACTGCAGTTTATACAGGACAGGATGCCGGTGTGGACAATCAGAATGCCAATCTCTATATTCTGAGTCCGGATGAAGATACAAGCATGAAACCTGGTGTAATCTTTGATACAATCAGAAATCTGAATCCTGATCTGACAATTATTACCAATCCGGACACGTATATCGCAGATATAAGATATTCCGGACAGGCAAGCCGGCATATGCTGGATTTCCTGAAATCCACTTCATCATCTGTTCTTTTATTTTCCACAGAACCTGAATACAGGCAGTATTATCAACTTGATCAGGAAACGAATGTTTTTTCCTCACTTCCGGTAATCATTCAAACTCTGGATTCAGATCATGTTCTTAAAGAATTCAGAAAAAAAACATCTGAATCCCCGGAACTTCCATCACCCATATCATCAGGGCAAATACCTGCTTCAAAACAGGATAAAGTTCAAATTCGATACATTTCGTATTTACCAGAATTTTATCAGGCATTTTCTGAACTACTAAATGACAAATCAGACATATTTATAGCTGTTTTCGGGTTTTTTATCCGAAGTCTTTTGGCATCCCCGTTGAAGATTAAGGATGAACGCCATTCCCTGTCGTTTGTGGCACGGAAATCATTTCAGGATCCGGGTTTCAGTTATGACTGGATTAATGATACATTGGCAGAACGGATTTCTGATGGGAAAATACCGGAATCTGTTGGAATTTTATTTAAAGAATTGATTGAAAAATATTATTTCCCTGATAAAAATCCATTACGTGATTTGTTTATCGAAACAGCAGAACAAATTCTTAAACTTGAGCCCGAAAGTAATGTAATATTCGTGGTCAGTCCGTTTGAGAAAAATAGTTTTCAAAAAATTATTGACGAGAATAAGATGGTTCAGTCATGGAATCTGAAAGTATCCTGTTGGAGCCGGCTTTCAGAGGAATTAAGTAAAAATGACAAAGATACCCATACATATGTAATTTCATCCAGATATCCATCAATGTCATATAAATTAGGGGGATCCCCGATCAAAGAATTTATATTTATCAATGATCCTTACGGGATTCAACACATCAAAGAAATTCTGGACAGAAGACTTCTTGAACACATTGTCCGTCCGGTTATCCATCCATCAGAGAATCAGCAGATACCACCCTGTCTGCAGGATATCCTTGATAAAATTCCATTGGAAGATGCAGAAAAATCGGAGGTAATTCTTGAAGAATATTACCGGGATGAAGATATAACTGCATTTAAATCAGACAGGTGTGTTCCTAATACATTACTACCTGCATCCGGTGATGACTCAGAAGAGGCAGTAACTTTTGGAACAATAATTCCGGAAGGAACTACTATTATACTTTGTGTAGATGGAAATGGAAGAGGTTTGTTCATCCCGATGGATACTAACGTCCTTATCCTGAAAGAGAGTCTATTTGATGATATCAGAGTTGATAACTCCTTGACCCAATCGAAGTTGGCTGAAACTCTCTCAAATAAAGACATTGTTATTGGAAAAACAAACCTTTACTCCTCGTTCAGAGGGATCTTCTTCCGTTATATGATGGAACATCAGAATGACATTACATTTGAGCGTGGACCTTATAGCTGGAAAAATTATAAAGCGATGTACTTCTATTCGACTGCGTGGATCCGTTATATTCTCAAGGCAATTGAATTCATTCACAAATCGGGAAATTTAAGTCAGGATGAGGCGCAGGAATATGTTCTTCAGCTTCTTGCCAGTGCCGGATTAACAGCAAAGGATCCAAATACCATCAGATTGTGGTTACATCACATCGATCGTGTTCGGATTGATCAGGTTTGTTATCATCTGTACCGAACAGAACATCCATTCAGGATGTCTGATGTGAATCGTATTCACGAAATACTAAAAAAGTATGTTTCGGATGCTGAGAAATATGATTTGGAAGAATCATATAATGCCGCTTTGCATATTCAGGATATGCGGGTAAAAGTATTGAAAGGTGGTAAATCTCTTGAAGACAAGGCTATTAGAAAAATCTATGACGGGCTGAAAAAAGAAAGAGCTGCAATCCTCAGCAATGCCGACATTTTCCATCCGATTATGGTAAGACGGGAAATTCTTCATAAACCAGTCAATGCAATGAAAATTACGAATAATTACCAGGAATATCTCTAAGGTTGAGATAGAAGATCGTTTGAAATGATATTAATACTTACGTCCTAAACCATAAGTGAAAGTGATTTAAAACCATGACTGTAAAATACAATGTATTGGATCTTTTTTCCGGAGCGGGGGGTCTCACAGAGGGTTTTATTCAGGCTGATTTTAACTTCATTGCTCATGTGGAAATGAATCCGGATGCGGCTAAATCCCTCCAGACCAGAATATTATTCCATCAACTCAGAGAAAGTGGTCATCTGGATATATACAGAAAATACATGAAAAATTATGCTGCACCAGAGGCACGTAGTCAGTTCCTGTTAGATTGTATTGAACATGGAATTGATGATAACAGTGTAATTAACCGGGAAATCACATTCGAAAACAGAGATGAGATAGCCAAAACGATTCAGTCACGACTAAACAAGATAAACGGGCATATAGATATTATTATTGGAGGGCCACCCTGTCAGGCATATTCTATGATGAGAAGGTGGGAACAGATTCAAAAGGATTATCAGGATCCAAAGGGATTTTTGTATCAGCAATACCTGTATTTCCTAAATAGATTTCATCCCCGTGTATTTGTCTTTGAAAATGTTCCCGGTTTACAGTCTATGAACTCCGGTAAAAGATGCAACGATATAATATCCGGTCTGACAGACGCAGGATATAATGTTGATATGAAAATATTGCATGCATCCGATTTTGGTGTTCTTCAGGAGAGAAAACGGATAATATTTATTGGGTGGAGAAAACCGGAAAAACATGATTTTCCGGAGTTTGAAAAACACCCTTCCAAAGCTACAATCAGGGACCTCCTTCTGCAGGATTTGCCCTCCCTTCAGGCAGGTGAAGGTGAGATTGTTCAGGAGTATAATGCAAAACCAAATGAATACCTGAAGAAATCCGGACTACGTGCTCCCGATATGGATATTATTTTACATCATATATCCCGGGCAAACTCTGACCAGGATAGGGAAATATACAGATATGCTATCAGGGCTTGGAATGAAGGGAAGCGGATGAGATACACGGATCTACCGGAAAAATTACAGTCTCACAAAAATAAATCATCATTTCTTGACAGATTCAAAGTTGTCAATCCTGATGGATATTCTCATTCAGTAGTGTCCCATCTTTCGAAGGACGGGCACTATTTTATTCATCCGGATATTAATCAGGCAAGATCGATTACTGTTCGTGAAGCAGCAAGGATCCAGTCATTCCCAGATGATTATATCTTTGAGGGTTCGAGAACATCACAGTTCATTCAGATTGGAAATGCCGTTCCCCCCCTGATGGCAAAAGGACTTGCAGAAAAAATACGTGACATGCTATCTTCTTCAAATGACTGATGTTCTCACCCCGGAACAACGAAAGAAAAATATGTCTCGGATACATGGCAAGAACACATCTCCGGAGTTAAAACTCCGAAAACTTTTGTGGAAATCAGGACTCCGGGGATATCGGGTTTATTATAACCTCCCGGGAAAACCTGATATTGTTTTTACAAAACAAAAACTGGCGATTTTTGTTGACGGATGTTTCTGGCATAAATGCCCCGTTTGTTTCCGTCCACCGGCAACAAATGGGGAGTTCTGGAATGAGAAATTACAGAAGAATGTGGAAAGGGATCTGCGGGTTAATGAAGAACTGCAAAATACCGGATGGACAGTTTTGAGGATCTGGGAACATGAAATAAAGAAAACACCTGATGTTGTGGTTGGAAAAATCAGGGAGTTACTTCGGAAATAAGCCAAACATGGTATTTAATAATGTCTGCTGCCGATATACCAACTATTCATAAACTGGTGTCATCTATGTTTAAAACCTATAAATTTTTTGATTACCGGGATCTGGAGGATCTGGTTCCGGAGTTTTTGTATTATTATCTTTTTCAGGATCTGAGCCTGAAAGTTATTGAGGAAAAATACTACGGGTCCCAGGAATACAAAGGATGGCTTTGTAAAAGTCTGCTGAATTATTATGGTGTGGATACCGACGGGGAAAACAGAGGGCTATATAATGAACGTTCAATTCAGTCTGTAGTAGATGAACTTTACACCAGTACTGATATGACGCATCTCCGTATTGCACATATTCTGAAGAAAAAATATCTTTGAGACTTGAGCAACTCGCCATTAATTCTGTATACCCCGATATTCTGAATATCCCGCATCAGATGAGTCTGGCAAAAATTAAACCTGAATCTAGAAAATAGGATACCCCACCGCGGGCCGACTCGCAAGTCTATCGACTTGCTCGGCTAAGATCGCCGGCTGCGCCGTCAATCCGCCTCAGCGCCGGAGTCGCAAGTCCCTTTCGCTTCCCTCCGGGGCTTGCTCTGCTGAGGCCGCCCCTAAAGGGACGGCCCACAGTCGCGGCCCCGCACCCCGAAATATAATAAAAAAACCTTTTTCTCCCACAGGAGCCGCTGGGGCGGCGACAGGATTTGCCCGAACGTTCCCGCAAATCTAAAGATTTGCTACGCTAAGGTCGTCCGCGTTCCGCGTCCAACCCGCTCCCGATGAAGGGATGAGCAAGACTGCATAGCAGGCTTGCGAGAGTGAGGAAAAGCAAATCCGATTCTGGGAGCCCGAAGGGCGGATTCAAGCGAGGGTCGAAGACCCGAAGCGGAGAGCAAATCTCTGATTTGCGGTTCGCGGTTGGTTTTTTCTCATGCTTCCACACCCACCCGTACACTTCCCGAATCTCACACCCACCACCAAAATCCTTCCGCCCCTGTCCCCCTTTTCGTGTTTTCGTTGGCGGGTTGGACGCTGAAAGCGGACACCCTCAGCCGGGGCCCTCACTTCGCCGAAGTTACTCCTCCTTGCTTCCCTCAGCCGCCAGAGCCGACTCCGCAGCATTATAGTAATAATACTCCCCTGCCGCCTTCTGCTCCCGGTCCAGATACGACCCCGGATTATTGATCCGCGGCCTGCCCGTCTTATCCCTGCGGAACGTGATCCCCAGACTCGAAAGGAACAGATTCATCCCGTCCTTCATCTCAAACGGACCCCGGGCAGTACCTTCCTTACCCGGCACCCCGTCAAAGACCAGCAGCCGCTCACTGATCATATCGATCGTATACATATCATGATCGATCACCATGATCCCGGCCCCCTTATCCTCCGCCGCACGCTTGATCACCTTCGTCGTCACAAGCCGCTGCTCCACATCCAGATGCGCCGACGGCTCATCAAGAATATACAGATCCGCCTCACGCGAAAGACACAACGCGATCGCCACCCGCTGAAGCTCTCCGCCCGACAGATTCTTCACCTCCGACTGCAGGATCGGCATAAGACCAAGAGGCTCCAGGATCTCATGCTGATAATACGACGTATCGAACCTGCGGGTCACCGCCCGGAGCGTAAATTCGACTGAATCCGACGAATCGGCCGTCACATACTGCGGCTTATACGAAACACGCACCGTATCGAACTTCTTCCCGCCGTCCGGCGTCTCCACGCCCGCAAGCAGCTTTGCAAACGTCGACTTGCCTATACCGTTCGCTCCGACGATACCAAGCACCTCGCCCCTGCGGACCTCGCCCCCTTCCACCGTCAGATTGAAACCCGGAAACGACTTCGTCATCCTCGGGATCGTCATCAGCGTCTCGCGGTCCACATCACTCTCATGACTCCGCGTCTCAAAAAGCACCGGATAATCACGGATCCGGACATTCTCCTCAGCGACAAAGCCTTCGAGATACTGATTCACCCCGATACGCACCCCCTTCGGCCGGGAAATGATACCAAACGCCGACGGCTTCCCGTACCCGATATGCACCGTCTCCGCCACCATATCAAGGATCGCGATATCATGCTCCACTAAGATAACCGGATGCTTTGCCGCAAGCTCCCGGATAAGGCGCGCCGCGATCATCCGCTGATAGATATCCAGAAAAGGAGTCACCTCATCAAGGAAGTAAAAGTCCGCCTCCTTCGAAAGAGCCACCGTCAGCGCGACCCGCTGAAGTTCTCCGCCCGAAAGATACGTCAGATCCTTATCAAGGATCGTATCAAGGGCCAGCTCCTTCGCGTAATAATCGAGCATCTTCCGCTCATCATTCTTTTCCAGAAGGGATCTGACCGTCCCCTTGAACGCCTTTGGGATAAAGTCGATATACTGCGGTTTGATCGACGCCCTGATCGTCTTTGTGGCGACCTGCTTGAGATAATCCAGCAGCTCCGTTCCCGCATAATGCTTCAGGATCTCCGCCCACTCAACTTCATGATCGAAGATACCCAGATTCGGGCGAAGCTGCCCCGCAAGGATCTTCACCGCGGTGGATTTCCCGATACCGTTCGGGCCTAAAAGTCCGGTGACTTTTCCCGCCACCGGCTGGGGAAGCCCGTAGAGAACGAACGCGTTGGGCCCGTAGCGGGTCACCGGCGTATCCAGCTCCTCAGGAAGCTGGATGATATCCAGAGCCTCGAACGGGCATTTCTTCACGCAGATACCGCAGCCCACGCACAGCTCTTCGGAGATCTCTGCTCTGCCGCTCTCCCCTATTATAATGGTCTCATCACCGGTACGGACCCGGGGACAGTACGCGATGCACTCTTTGCCGCATTTTTTGGCATGGCACCGGTCTTTATGAACGATGGCGAGTCTCATTTATGCGGAGAGGAGGGAGGTCGAAAGCATCAGTGTCCAGGAGAGATACCAGGTCGCAAAGGTCATGAATGCCTGATAGAACCAGTCTTTTTTGCCGAGTTTGGAGGTGTCGATCTTGAGGACCATGAAAAGGGACTTCTGGATAACGATCGCCACAAGTAAGACCAGGACCCCTACAAGAGGAGTTGCCTGAACGCCTGCAAGGCCTGCCTCGATCATCGAGTCGTTGACCGGGTTTGGCGTGCCTGCAAGATAATAGGAGACGATACCCGCCGCCATACCAAGACCGCAGGAGATCGCTGTCCGGATGACGCGCTCGGCGTGCCGCGCTTTTTTCGAGGCGATCTTCTCTTCCGGCGTCTCTTTCCTCTTCGGCGGCGCGGTCTGCTTCACGGCCGTTTCTTCAGCCGTGACCTCGACTTCTTCGGTCTTTTCTATCGTCTCAAGCTTCTCGTCGATCTCGGCGTCGAGGGGTTTTCTGTCCGGCCGGTTGACCATCTCGATAGCCTTCTCAGGACAGATCTTCACGCATTTTCCGCATCCGTTGCATAACTCTTCAACGACCGTTGCTTTTTTATTCCGTCCGATGAAAATGACCGGCTGATCTTTGCGTGATGCCGGGCAAAACTTCACGCAGCGGTTGCACATCGCCGTGTTGCATTTTTCTTTTTTGATATAGGCTACCTGCATATGATATCTCCGCGATTTTTCAGTCTGATTATATTAGTATTCAGGTCTTATCTATGTTATCTGTTCTGTCCCGCGGTCCGATGACGGCGCGCCGGCGATATCGGCGGAAGATTTTTCGAAGTACCTGCAGAAAACAGCGATCTCCAAAGCAAAGGGCCGTGTCGGTTTATAGTTCTGCACGTCCTATCTAGTTATCATAGAATGGCGACGATATCAGGAATGAGCGGAGCGGACGTAAAAGCGATGACAGCGGAGCTCGCCGCGCTTTTACCTTTGTGGATCGGGAAAATATATCAGTATGACAATGCCTCGTTTGGTTTCCGCTTAAACGGGGAGGAGAAGGCGCGTCATCTTCTGTATGTGGTAAGGGGCGTTCGGGCGCATCTTGTGTCCGAACTTCCGCCTGCGCCGAAAAACCCGTCAGGGTTCTCGATGTACCTCCGGAAATACATTGAGGGGGGAAAGGTCCTCGGAATCGAGCAGAAATCGATCGAGCGTGTTCTGATCATCACGATCGGCAAAGGACCGTCCGAGTACAAACTGATCATCGAACTCTTCGACGAGGGGAATCTTATTCTCACGGACGAAAAGTACACGATCATCAACGCCCTCGCCCAGAGAAGATTCAAGGAGCGGGAGATCATCGGCGGCGCAGAGTATTCGATTGCGGCCGTATCGCCCGAGAAGCTGACCTTTGAGGAGTTCAAAGAAAAGCTCGCCGGAGACGAAGGCGAGATCGTGCGGGCTCTCGCGACCAGACTGCAGCTTGGCGGAATCCCGTCCGAAGACATCTGTCAGCTTGCCGGCGTGTCAAAAGCCCTGCCCTGTAAGTTTGCGACCGATGTCCAGCTTCGTCCGATCTATGAAGCGATGAAAAGCTGGATCGCAAAACTTGAAAAAGACCGCGATCCGGTGATCGATGCGAAAGGAGCGTTCCCGTTCCCTTCGCCCGCACGGGAGCCAAAAGAGCATTTTGCCACATTCTCCAAAGCGCTCGAGGCGTTCTATCCTAAACCCGTGGCCGAAAAGGTCATCGAGCAGAAGATAAAACTCTCCAAAGAGGAGCGGATCAGAAAACAGCAGGAGGCCGCGCTCATCACCTTCGACAAGAAGATCGCCGAGGCGACGGAGATATCGGAGATCATCTACTCGCATTACGGCGAGGTCCAGGAGACGATCGACGTGCTCTCTGCCGCAAGTCAGAAGCTTTCCTGGCAGGAGATCGCGGCCGTTATAAAACAAAGCGACGCCCCGGCCGCAAAACGGATCATCTCGGTGGAGCCGAAGAATGCGTCCGTCGTGATCGATCTGCAGGAGAAGCACAAGGTGACGATCTTCGTGCATGAGAGTCTGGAGGCAAACGTCGGCAGATACTTCGCGGTCGTGAAGAAGTTCCGCGCGAAGAAGGCCGGAGCGCTGCGTGCGATGGAGGCAGGCATCATCCACCCGGAGAAGAGAAAGGCGGCCGGACCCGGACGGCTGAAACCGAAATGGTATCACCGGTTCCGGTGGATGGAGACCTCCGACGGGGTCTTAGTGATCGGCGGCCGAAACGCGGACCAGAACGAGGAGATCGTGAAAAAGTATATGGAAGGAAAGGACACCTTCCTCCATGCGGATGTGTTCGGCGCGTCCGCGGTCATCGTGAAAGGGGCGACCGAACGCATGGATCAGGCGGTCCAGTTTGCCGCGTCCTACTCGCGGGCCTGGGCCGGGGGCGGGGCGTCCGTCGATGTGATCGCGGCCTCGCCCGGCCAGGTGAGCAAGACGCCCGAGTCGGGAGAGTATGTGGCTCACGGTTCGTTCATCATCAGAGGCGAACGAAAGATCTACAAGGATGTCCCGCTCGAGATCTCGATCGGCATCCGGACCGAACCGGTCCTTGCGGTGATCGGCGGAACGCCTTCGGCGGTCGAACCGCTGACCTCCCACTCTGTGCGTCTCGTTCCCGGAACGTTCGAAGGCAACGATGTAGCAAAGAAGGTGCTTCGAAAACTCAAAGAGGCAGTGCCCGAGAGCGGGCAGAAAGCGCTCAAAGCGATCCTGAATACCGAAGGGGTCGCGGCGTTCGTGCCGCCGGGAGGGTCGGATCTGAAGTTCGCTTCAGGCAGTGAAGGGGACCTGGAATGAAGGCGGAGGTGCCCGAACCGCTGAAAAGAGACGGATTCGGTGAGTATAAACTCATCCCCGAATCGGTCGACGATCTCTGGCATCTTTCGCATCTGATCAGTCCGGGAAATACGGTCTACGCAGTCACGCTCCGGACGGTGGACGGGCCGACGGACAAGCTCCGTTCGGAAAAGCTCGAGAAGCGGCCGGTGAAGATCGGCGTGAAGTGCGAGAAGGTGGAGTTCGTGCCGGAATCTTCCCGCCTGAGGGTCTTCGGGCTCATCAGCTACGGGCCGGATATGGGCCAGCACCACACGCTGAACATCGAAGCAGGCTATGAAATAAGCGTGGTCCGGCAGTGGAAGCCGATCGATCTTGCCCGTCTGGAGCGGGCGGTCTCCTCCTCGGTGCACGGCGTGGTCCACATCGTCGCGATCGAAGACGGGGAGGCGGAACTCTACCGTGTCCGGCAGTACGGACCCGAACGGATCACGACTCTCACGGTCGGCAGCGGGAAATCCGCCGAGCTGGACTCAAGGCAGGCATTGTTCGTCGAACTCCTGTCGTTTCTCGAAAAAGTCACAGGATCCATCGTCGTTGCCGGACCGGGATTTGTGAAAGAGGACTTCGTCAAGTTCGCAAAAACCAAGGCGCCGGCGATCGCGGAACGGATGCTTCTCGCGGATACAAGGCGGTGCGGCTACGGCGCGGTCCAGGAAGCTATCGGAAACGGCGTCCTTGCACGCGTGGCAGAGGATCTGCAGCTCGCAAAAGAGGTCTCGTTCATGGACGAGGTGTTTCTTCGGATCGGGCAGAACGGCGCCGTCGCCTACGGGAAAAACGAGGTGCGCCAGGCGGTCGATTACGGGGCCGCCGAGACGGTCCTCGTTGCCGATTCGGTTGTCAGGGACGCACGTATCGAAAAAATGATCGAAGGGGCCGAGCGGCTCGGCGCAAACGTCGTCGTCCTCTCGACCGAGTTCGAACCGGGCACCCGTCTCGTCGGACTCGGCGGGATCGCGGCCCTGCTCAGATATAAGATCTGAATAAGGGCTGCGCTGGTTGGTCTCAAGCAAATTCGGAAAGGAGTTTGTTGGGTGTGGAAACATGAGAAAGAACCAACCGCGAACCGCAAATCAGAGATTTGCTCTCCGCTTCGGGTCTTCGACCCTCACTTGAATCCGCCCTTCGGGCGAGGCTAATCGGATTTGCTATTCCTCACTTTCGCAATCCAGCTTCGCTGTCTTGCTCATCCCTTCATCGGGAGCGGGTTGGACGCGGAACTCAGACGACCTTAGCTGAGCAAACCGAAGGTTTGCAAAAGCGTTCGGGCAAATCCTGTCGCCGCCCCAGCGGCTCCCATGAGGGAGAGATTCATCGAGCAGCCCTGAATAGGAAAAATGTTCTTTTACTGATCATCTCGAGATGAGACGGAGAGGGAAACCATCATTGGGAGGCGCTGGGGCGCCGACAGGATTTGCCCGAACGCTCCCGATGAAGGGACGAGCCGTTGGGTCGAGCGGGTTGGCGACGAAGTCGACGACCTTAGCGGAGCAAGGCTTTGCCTTGCGACTTGACCCAACGAGCGAGAGTGAGGATAAGCAAATCCGATTCGCCTCGCCCGAAGGGCGGATTCGCGCCGATTCGCGGTTGATTTTTCTCATTGATCCACACCCAACACACTCCTTCCCGAATTGGATTAAGGTAACACCGCGTAAGTGCTATTTCAAGAGAGGGTGCGATTCTGCGCAGGCGAAGCCCAAATGGGCAAAGCCCATTTGAGGCGGCACGCAAATCTTCGATTTGCACGCATCAGCCGGAGCAGAGCACCCGAACGTAAGGAAAATGCGATTGGCGAGGATTCGCGGAGGCGTGCAAGCCGAAGGCTTGCGTGCCGCCTCAAATGAGCAAAGCTCATTTGGGCTTATTCGCGGTTAAATAGTCTCATGTTTCCACACCCAACAATCTCCCTTCCGAATTGAATCCACACCAACACCGCACAACTCCCCTCTAAAGAAGAGTTCCCGTCTCCTGTCCTTCCAAAGAAATAAAGCAGTCTCACGCAAAGACACTACTATACACGCCGTACCGGTTCCCGGATCGGATTTCAGACATCAGGCGTGAACAATACAAAAATCAGTCCTCTGATACCCATGTCGAGAAAACGAGCCCCGTCAAAAACCCCGAAAACCTCCCTTCACCGGCAGGGATACAACTTCATCGCTGAAGGCGCGTCCGCCGCCGTGAAACCCTGCATGTGGTGCAAACGCGCCCTTCGCGGCGGAGAATCCTGCTATAAACACCAGTTCTACGGGATCGACACCTGGAAATGCGTCCAGATGACCCCGACTTTACGCTGCAATCAGCGGTGTCTCTTCTGCTGGCGGTCCATGGAACACGAGATCGTGACCGAGACCGAACTCTCCCCCGAAGAGATCGCCGCAGCTCTCCCGAGGATGCAGAAGAAGGGACTCTCCGGCGACAAACCCTACACCGATCCGGCGAGGTGGGAAGAGGCAACGGAACACCCGACCCAGTATGCGCTCTCCTTATCCGGCGAGCCGACCCTTTACCCGAAACTGCCCGAACTCGTCGATCTTCTCAGAAAAGATCCCAAAAACAGCGTGTTCGTTGTTTCCAACGGAACGATCCCCTCTATGATAGAACGGATCCGGCCGACCCAGCTCTATCTTTCGCTGGACGCCGTGGATGTATCATCCTACGAAAGGATCTGCCGGCCGATCGGGGATCCGGCGGCCATGTGGGCAAATATCCAAAAATCCCTCGCCCTTCTCCGGAAAAAAGAGGAGGAAGGCATCAGGACCGCGGTCAGGATCACCCTCGTTAAGGGGTACAATGACACAGATGAGGAAGGTTTTGCCCGGCTCATCGAAGAAGCAGGCCCCCTCTTCGTTGAAGTAAAGGGATACATGTATTTGGGATACAGTCGAATGAGATTAACAGAAATGCATGTCCCTGACATGGAAACCATTCGCAGTTTCGCCGCAGAAGTTGCCAAACTCTGCAACTATGACATCATGGATGAAAACGCCGCGAGCCGCGTTGTTTGTCTGAAGAGAAAATCATGAAATTCGATATTGAGGAGTTCAAGGAACGCAGAAAAACCGATTTCGAAGGAGCCTGGCATGCCGGACCTTCGGTCATCACCCCGCCGGAATCAGCAAAGATCTATCCGCGTTATGCGTATCGCCGGGCGAAAGTCCACCCGATCTTCGACACGATCGCCCGCCTTCGGGCCGCATACATGTCGATGGGATTCGATGAAGCGATGGTCCCGGTGTTCATCGACGAACAGGACGTCTACCGCCAGTTCGGTCCGGAAGCCGCCGCGGTTTTAGACCGGGTCTACTATGTCGGCGGCCTTCCCCGTCCGAATGTAGGGATCTCCAAAGAACGTCTGGACGCGATTTCCCAAATCATCGAAAAGCCTCTCGCCGAAGGCACGGAAGAGAAGCTGATGAAGTGTCTGCATGCCTACAAGAAAGGCAAATTCGACGGCGACGATCTCACGCACGAAATGTCCGTCGCTTTGGGCGTGGACGACGGTGTGGTCGTTCACATCCTCGACACGGTCTTCCCCGAGTTCAAGGAACTCGCCCCGGAATCATCCAGAACGACGCTTCGTTCCCATATGACCAGCGGCTGGTTCCTCTCGCTTGCCCAGATGTGGGACAAAAAGCCGATGCCGATCCGGATGTTCTCGGTCGACCGGTGTTTCCGCCGCGAGCAGGAGGAGGATGCGACCCATCTTCGGACCTATCACTCGGCATCCTGTATCGTCGCAGGCGAACATGTCACGATCGAGGAAGGAAAGGCGGTCGCAGAAGGTCTTCTGTCCGCATTCGGATTCACCGAGTTCAGATTCCAGCCCGATGAGAAGCGCTCGAAGTATTACATGCCCGAGACCCAGACCGAAGTCTACGGCAAACACCCGGTCCACGGCTGGGTCGAGGTCGCCACGTTCGGGATCTACTCGCCGGCTGCCCTCGCTGAATACGGGGTCGGCGTTCCGGTCATGAACCTCGGCATGGGTGTCGAGCGTCTGGCGATGGTCCTGACAGAGGCAGAAGATGTGAGAAAACTCTCCTTCGCCCAGCTGTATCCGCCGGTCTACTCGGACACGGAACTGACGAAAGGCATCGGATTAAAAGAGGAGCCGCAGACGATAGAGGCGCGCCGGGCAGTGCGTTCTGTCATGGAAACTGCCGCCGCCCACGCGGCTGAACGCTCGCCGTGTTCATTCTCCGCATGGAAAGGCGAGCTGTTCGGTCATCAGGTGGAGATCACCGTCGAAGAGCCGGAAGAGAACACGAGTCTTCTCGGCCCCGCCGCGTTGAACGAGGTCTATGTCAGAAACGGCGCGGTCCTCGGCGTTCCTGACACCGAAAAGTTCGCCGACGTCAGAGCCGAAGGGGTCCCGGTAGGTATCTCCTTTTTGTTCTCAACGGCAAATCTCGCGCTCGCCCGCATCGAAGAGGCGGCAAGGGTCGGCGAAGGGACAAGCGTTCAGGTAAAAATGTCGAAACACCCAAGCGACGTGAACCTGAAGATCGAGGAGTATGTCATGCGGTACATCACCGACAATAAAAAGAAACTCGATCTCCGCGGCCCGGTCTTCATGACCATCACCTCAAAGATCCTGTAAAATACATCCAACCTTTTTTTTATTGCTGATCGTTTTTGGATCAAAGAGCCTCCCGGAAAACAACACATCGCCGCCGCGCTCTTTCATTGTCACGTCCAAACTCCTCTCTCTTCATCACCGCATAAATCTCCATGACAAACGTCTTAATTTATCTGCAGGTCCAATAAATATGCGATGTATGCAAAACGGCTAGACAACTTACCTCCGTATCTCTTTGCCCAGATAGATGCATTGAAGGCACAGAAACGTGCCGAGGGAATTGATTTGATCGATCTTGGTGTGGGGGACCCTGATTTACCGACGCCGAAGCATATTGTGGATGCATTATGTGAGGCTGCACGGGATCCTTCGACCCACCACTACCCTGATTATCTGGGGATGCTTGCATACCGTCAGGCAGTAGCCTCCTGGTATGACCAGCGTTTCGGCGTCAAACTCGACCCGAAAAAAGAGGTCCTCGCCCTGATCGGATCCAAAGAAGGTATCGCCCACATACCCGAAGCATTCGTAAACCCCGGAGACTATGTCCTCGTCTCCGACCCCGGCTACCCGGTGTACAAAACCTCCACGCTCTTTGCCGAAGGAAAATCCCACCCCATGCCCCTGCTGGAAGAAAACGGCTTTTTACCTGACTACGCCGCCATTCCAAAAGATGTATTGAAGAACGCAAAACTCATGTTCATCGGCTACCCGAACAACCCGACCGGCGCCGCGGCCTCGATCGACTTCTTCGAAGAGACCGTCGAGTTTGCAAAAGACAACGACATCATCGTCGTCCACGACAACGCCTACTCCGAGATCTCATTCGACGGCTACAAATCTCCGTCCTTCTTACAGGCAAAAGGCGCCATGGACGTCGGTCTTGAGACCCACTCGCTCTCCAAGACCTACAACATGACCGGCTGGCGTATCGGAATGTGTGTTGGAAATGCCGGTCTCATCGAAGCATTCGGCAGAGTCAAGACCAACATCGACTCCGGTGTCTTCGACGCGGTCCAGCGTGCCGCCATCACTGCTCTGACCGGCCCGCAGGACTGCGTCGCCCAGGCCTGCGCCGTCTATCAGGAACGCCGGGACGCTCTCGTCACCGGCCTTCGCTCGCTCGGTTTTGACGTCACCTCCCCGAAAGCATCCTTCTACGTCTGGATGAAAGTTCCCGACTCGGTCGAGTTCGTCGCAAAAATGATCAACGAAGCAGGTATCGTCATCACGCCGGGAACCGGCTTTGGCGCATCAGGCGCAGGATATGTCCGCTTCGCCATGACCCGCCCGGTCGACCGGATCAATGAAGCGGTCAGACGCATGAAAGAATGCGGCATCAGAGGATAACATGAACCTTCCCGAATCACTCTCCGTAAGAGGGGGTCATCTCTACTGCGGAGACGCAGACTGCGTTGTTCTTGCCGAACGATACGGCACCCCCCTGTATATCACCAACGAAAACCACATCACCGGAAACTTCAGACGCTACGAAGCCGCGCTGAAAAAGTACACCGGCAAAGTCCAGCTCCTCTATGCCGCAAAGGCAAATGAGAATCCGGTCATCATCCGGTCGCTTGCCCGCGAAGGAGCAGGCGCCGACGTCTTCTCACTCGGTGAGATGCGTGCCGCCCTCGAAGCCGGCATTCCTGCAGGGATCCTGCTCTTCAACGGCAGTTCGAAGACACAGGAGGATCTTCGCGCAGCGATCGAAAAAGGGATCATGATCTCGGTCGACTCGATCGACGAACTCCGTCAGATCGACGCCATCTCAAAAGAGCTGAAAAAGACCGTCAGGATCGGATTCCGGGTCAACCCGGCTATCGAGGTCCCGACGCACCCGAAGATCGCCACCGGGATCAAAAACAGCAAGTTCGGCATCCCCGCAGAGATGATCCTGGACGCCTACCGCGAAGCCCTCAAAATGGAGTATGTCATCCCGGTCGGCATGCACTGCCATATCGGATCCCAGATCCTTGAGATACCTCCGTTCGCCATCGCCTGCGGCGTCATCATGAAGGTGGCCGATGAGGTGACCAAGATCGGCGTCAAACTTGAGTTCATCGACTTCGGCGGCGGACTCGGCATCCCCTATCACCGCGAAGGCACCGTCGACAAAGCCCCGACACCCGAAGAGTATGCCGCCGCAGTAATGCCGGTGTTCCTCGAAGGATGCAAAAAAGCAGGCATCTCGCCCGCGTTCTGGGTCGAACCCGGCAGATGGATGGTCGGCGAATCGACGATCCTTCTGACGAAAGTCAACTCCGTCAAAAAGGTCCACAAAACCTTTGTGAACGTCGACGCAGGATTCAACCTCCTGATCCGTCCGGCGATGTATGACTCCTGGCATGAAGTCGTTGTGGCGAACAAAGCGGACCAGCCGGCCGACGGCACCTACACCGTCACCGGCCCGATCTGCGAAACCGGCGACATCTTTGCAGCCGACCGCAGACTTCCGGCAGTTGAGGCGGGAGATCTCATCGCTGTTCTGGATGCAGGCGCATACGGCTATGCGATGTCGTCCCAGTACAACTCGCGGCCGAGATGCCCCGAGGTGCTGGTGAACGGCGGCAAAGCAGAACTCATGCGCCGTGCTGAGACCTACGAGGACATGACCGCCTGCGTGGTCATCCCCTCCTGGCACAGGAAATAAGGAATGCATTACGCGCTCGTCTCCGATCTGCTTACGCAGGAAGCCTTTGAGGAGCGCGTGGAACAGAAATCCGCCTCGCTTGGCGGCCTGGTGGATGAAGTCACGGCCGCGATGATGGTTGTGGACGAGCTTGGACGAAGCCATATAAAGATCGGCAGCATCCCTTCGGCCAGGACCCAGGTCGTCTCTTTTTTCGGCAGGATCCTTGAGATCAGGCCGCCCCGTGAGTTCACCCGCGAAGGCGAACCGCCGGGTCTTGTGGCATCGGTCGTTCTTGGAGATCCGACCGGCACCGTGGTCATGACCTTATGGGACGATCGGGCAGAGGCTGCCGGCGAGCTGGAGACCGGTTCGGTGATCGAAGTGATCGCAAAACCCAGACCCGGAAAAAAGGAGGTGACCTGTCTTGCCCTTCGGGAGAGCAGAGTCACGATCGTCGAGACAAAAAAACCGCCGAAGTCCGAGGTGATGGCGTCACCCCTCACCGTCCGGATCCTGGTCGTCTCCGAAGTGCGGGAGATCACCCGCCGTGACGGGACGCCGGCCTTTTTGCAGGAGTTCATCATCGGTGATGCTTCCGGAACGGCCCGCATGGTCACCTGGACCCCGGAGCTGTTCGCCGACGTGGATGAGGGATCCTGCATCTCGGTCACCGGGGTGCAGAGAAAAGAGGACGACGGGATCGTCGAGTATGTCGTCTCCGACTCTGCAGAGATTAAGATCATCCCCGGAGAGATCGAGGTGCTTTCCAAAGATGCGTCCGAGGTGACCGAAGGTCTGAACCCTGTGGTCACCGGGGTTGTGACCTCTGTCTCTGATCTCAAAACGTTCATCACGAAACGCGGGACCGAGTCGCGTGTCAGAAATATCCAAATCCGCGGGTCTGCAGAAAAAAGCGGGGTGAATGCCGCCGTCTGGGGAGATGCGGCAGATATGCTGTTTCTTCCGGGCGACGCCGTGCAGGTGGTCAATGCCGAAGCAAAACTGAACCGGTACGGCGAACTCGAGCTCTCGGTCGGCCGCGGTTCGGCGATCAGGATGGTTCCCGTTCCCGGAAAAGCGTTCTTTGGAACAGGGATGCTGATCCGGCGGCCGGAAGGTCTTTCGCTCGATGACGGGACCGCGGTCTGGATCCTCGAGACCGATGAGACGCCGGTGATCGGGACGACGGCGGATGTCGAAGGCATCTCCGGGAACGGCCGGGTCGAAGTGACCGGTATTTGGCCGCGTCCGGCTGATCCTTCGTCTGCCGCAGCGCGTCTTCGCCCTCTGTTATAATCCGAGTTTATCGGTTATCTTGCGTTTGGCATACTCGCCGAACGCCTTTCTGCACTCCGGAGACCGGATGAAGTCATAGATGAGCTGATCGATGACAGGTTTGATGAGAGGATTGGCTGCGAGTTCGCCGGCCATCTCCATGAGGGCATTTTTGTATTCGGTATTGTCCTTTTCGGCCATACCGATAGATGGGGCGATGACGGCAATAATAGTATCGGATGAGGGGGGCAGAGATCAAAATTTTGCACGTGAAAATGTCCTCCTCTCTGAGTGGGAAGGGGGTTTTTCCAGGGGAGGGGGGGCATTATCGCACCGCGCGGTTAGGGGTTTATATGGCCAGATGCTGATGTATGAGTATATCTAAAAAACAGGAGTACAGGAAGATATGACAATGCTTGATATAGAAGACATTCCGGGTGTAGGACCGGCGACCGCTGACCGACTGCGTGATGCAGGCTACATAACTGTTG
Organism: Methanocorpusculum bavaricum DSM 4179; assembly: GCF_000430905.1. NCBI lineage: Archaea > Methanobacteriati > Methanobacteriota > Methanomicrobia > Methanomicrobiales > Methanocorpusculaceae > Methanocorpusculum > Methanocorpusculum bavaricum. Next base: position 133,838 of record NZ_KE387268.1, on the reverse strand, counting down.
AAAGTATCGCGACTGCCACCCCTATCGATCTGGCGGAGGCAGCTGAACTTGGCGAGTCCACGACAAAGAAGATCATCAAGGCCGCCCGTGAACTGGCCGATATCGGCGGGTTCAAGACCGGGACCGACATTCTTGCACGCAGACAGGACATTCTCAAACTGAAAACCCTTGTTCCGGAGATCGATGAGCTGTTCGGCGGCGGTCTCGAGTCCCAGGCGATCACCGAGCTGTACGGCGAGTTCGGATCCGGGAAGTCCCAGATCGCCCATCAGCTGGCGATAAACTGTCAGCTCCCGACCACACTCGGCGGGCTTGCCGGAAGCTGTCTCTACATCGACACGGAGAATACCTTCCGTCCCGAGCGTATCGAGCAGATGGCCGAGGGACTGGAGCTTGCGGATCTGCCGGAGGGCTACACGCTTCCGACGGCCGACGAGTTCCTTGCCAACATCCATGTTGCCCGTGCAAGTTCTTCTGATCATCAGATGCTTCTGATCGATGCGGCCCGCGATCTTTCTAACGAGCTTGCAGGCGCCGGTCTTCCGGTCAAACTGATCATCATCGACTCGCTGACGAGTCTCTTCCGCTCGGAATACGCGGGCCGCGGGACCCTGGCCGGCAGGCAGCAGAAACTCAACCGGCACATGCACGACCTCTTCAAACTGGTCGATGACCTGAATGCTGTGGCTTTGGTCACCAACCAGGTCATGTCCAACCCCGGACTTCTCTTCGGCGACCCGACAAAACCGATCGGCGGCAACATCGTCGGGCACACGGCGACCTACCGGGTGTATCTGAGAAAGAGCAAAGCAGGCAAACGTATCGCCAGACTTGTGGACAGCCCCAACCTGCCGGAAGGCGAAGCGACCTTCACCGTCGAAACCGCAGGTATCAAAGCCTGCTGACCCCAATACTATTTTTAATCATGCCAAGGGCCCTTATCACCGATATCGACGGAACGCTGACCGACGACCGGCGCAGACTCTCAACAGAGGCCGTCGATGAACTGCGCAGGATCATCGACGCAGGGATCCCCGTCATTCTTGCATCCGGAAATACGCTCTGTTTTCTGGATGCCTTCTCGCACATGATCGGGACCGACGGGACCATCATCGCCGAAAACGGCGGGGTGTACCGTCTGGGGTACCTCGGCGAAAAACATATCGCCGGCGATCAGGAGGTCTGCCTTGCCGCGTATCAGAAGGTCGTGGACGAACTCAGGCCGAAAGGCGATGATCTGCGGCTTTTCAGCAGCAGATACCGGGACTCGGACATCGCGTTTTCCCGGGATGCTCCGGCCGCTTTGATCAAAGAGATCCTCAAAGATATGCCCGTCGAGGTCATCGACACGGGATTTGCGATCCATCTCCAGATCCCCGGCGTCACCAAAGGCGCGGCTTTTGAAAAACTGGCGGCAGAGATGGGTCTTGCCCCGGCCGATTTTCTGGCGGCAGGCGACTCGGTCAACGACGTCTCGATGCTGAAACTCGGCGGCATCTCCGTTGTTCCGGCAAATGCCTCCCCCGAAGCAAAAGAAGCGGCAGACCATGTCATGGAACGGTCCTTCGGTGAAGGGACGGCGGATGCTCTGCGGAAATACTTGTAAAAAAATGGAGTGAGGTGCCAAAAAACTTCAGCGGAGCATGTACCGGTCTACCACAATGAAATCGGTGATATCTTTTACTGCCTCAAACGGCAGCGTGATCGCATCATTTTCAAGCTTGTAACCGGTCGTATCAAAACCTGCATCCGGGCGTATAAGAAGAGCCTTCAGCTGCCCGGTCGGCGCATCGAAGGTAACGTTCCTGATCTGACCAATGATCTTCCCGTCAGTACTCATCACACGCTTTTTCCGGATATTATGGGTAAACTGCTCACTCTGCATGATTAATCAGCTTTAAAGTTTGACAAGCAAGTATATATCCGTTTGTATAAGGCATGCCTCACAGAGAGGGGAACACCCGGATAATATCAGAATGCGTCAGTATGCCGACCGGTTTTCCCTCGTCGGTCACGATCACCCGCCCGACATCCTGCTCCTTAAACTGTTTGATGACCTCATACAGCCGCATATCCGCCGGCATCGAGATGACCCGCGTCACCATCACCTCGGACACAAGCGACGTCGTCGGCATCTCACGGTCCAGTGCGGAAATAACATCCGTCAGCGTCACGATCCCGCATAAGATCCCGTTTTCAACGACCGGCGCCCCGTGGATGCGCCGCTGAAGAAACGTCTTCATCGCATAGGCAAGCGTCATATCAGGCTCCAGCGCGATCAGGGGGGAGCTCATATACTCGCGGATCTGTTTCTTTGGAAGCGACGTCATCTCCGACGTCGAGATCAATAGAGCGCTGTTGATCTCATCCTTGCCGAACACCTCTCCTTTGATCAGCAGCTTGTTCAGCGGCGTCGGTCCGATCGTGATCTTGTCGCCGACCTCAAACGACCGCACGTTTCCGATGATCTTGATCAGGGCATGACAGAGATCGGCATGCGTGAGTGTAGTAAATGCGATCTCATGCACGCGCACCCCTTCGACCTTCTCGCCGTTCTTCTGGAGGACCACTTCACTTTCTGAGTAGTCCGACGAAACGTTCAGTTCAGAATACGCCCGCGCTGTAGGCTGATATCCGCCTTTCGGCCCCGGAATGCCGTCGACCAGCCCGAGCACCTTCAGGGCCAGCATCTGATTTCTGACCGTCCCGGGGTTTCTCCGGATGATATCGGCGATGACCTCACTCTTGATTGGATGCGAATATTGATGATAGAGCGAGATAAGAGTAATAAGGATATCTTTTTGAATGAGTGACAGATCCATACTTACTGATTCTTTCTGATTGCTATAGTAATAAACCAAATGGATTGGATGAACAATGTACTTCGATAAAATCCCGACCGTTCCAACAGCAGACGAACTGCTCGACCGCAGTTTCCGCCGTGCTTCCAGGAAGATGCGGGAAAAAACAAATAAACGTCATGCAAATGAGGACTTCGTCCGGGCGATCACCCAGGCGACGCATGACAAACTGGTAACTATAATCCAGAGCTTTCCCGAGTTTGAAGAGCTGCCGCCCTTTTACCGGGACCTGTGCGACATATTATTCGGGATGGATGCCTTAAAGAAGAATCTCGGCATGGTGGGATGGGCCGCAAAGAATGTGCGTGACGTAGGAAACAGTATCTCGAAAGGGATGCGCTGGACCGATACCCAGATCGAACGAAGACGTGCGGTCGCACGCATCGCTTCGATCGTGCACCGGGCGGATGACGCACTCCGGTATCTCAACGATGTCAGAAACGTTCTTCGAAAACTCCCGGTGATCAGCACCGATGAGTTTACGATCGTTGTGGCCGGATACCCAAACGTCGGCAAATCCTCGTTCATCCGTCTGGTCTCCAGCGGTGAACCGGAGGTCGCCTCCTATCCGTTTACGACAAAAGGCGTTATCGTCGGACACAGAAATGCTGAACGCAGACGAAAGATCCAGTTTATCGACACGCCGGGTCTTCTTGACCGTGCCGATGAGGAGCGAAACGTCATCGAAAAGCAGGCGCTCAACGCGCTGGTCTATGTCGCCGATCTGGTGCTCTTTATCATCGACGCAAGTGAAAACTGCGGCTACTCATTTGAAGCCCAGATGAAACTCCGCGAGGAGATCGAGTCGATCATCTCGGTTCCCATGATCTCGGTCGTGAACAAATCGGATGTAAAAAGCGTTGACGGATTCTTCAACATGTCCACCGTCTCCGGCGAAGGCGTAGAGGAAGTTCTTGCAGAACTCCTCAGGCTTCGCAATGAGATGAAGGTGGAAGAGGAAGTCGACCTCCGTTCAGAACTCCCGCAGCCGGAGATCCGGCGGCACGGAGCAAGACTGGATACAGAAACTCATTTCTGATCCGGCAAACCTTTTTTTTTTATTTATTAGTGTTACCAGGCCGTCTCCCTTCCGGGTCGTATACCTTGAAACACCGCGTAACTTCTAAAAAATAGTTAGTCTTTCTTATACTCGCCGTGCTTTCTCCAGAGATACCATAACCTCTGGAATGCGGAAAGGTTCGTGCAGACGGCGACAAGGATCACGGCGATCCAGATCTGGCCGATAACGCCGAACAGAACAAGCGAGATCATCGTCTCGGGTCTGCCGAAAAATCCGACCCCTTCAAGCGGATCCGAGATCTTACCGTCCTCTTTGCAGGTATAGCCGATCTCCGCATAGGTCACCGGTTTGATGAACGTGTTCATGATCGAACCGATCACGGCAAGTCCGGCGATCAGCATATCCGCAGTCGGCGCAAAACCCGTAAACTGGGAGATGATCGGGATCCCCGAAAGACCTATCGCGAGAAGCACGATCCCGTCCACATATTTATCGACGATCCAGTCACAGACCGCGCCGAAATCGCTTTTCTTACCGGTGATGCGTGCGACCGAACCGTCCGTCAGATCCAGGATCCCGGAGATCAGGAGAAGCACGCTCCCGATAAGAAACGACTGACAGAAGTAACAGACCGCCGCACCGATCCCGAAAAACAGCGAAAGAAGCGTGATCTGATTGGGACTCATGCCTGTTTTGACGAAGACGCTCACGACCGGGTCGAGCCAGCCCGTCAGTTTGTATCTGAGTGATGTGATATTCATGGATAGAGAGGTAAAATCATTTATCGGTGTGTGCTAAATATCTATACATCGTCAAGCTATATGAATCAGAAGGAAACTTTCATGGAGACACTACATAAACCAAACGTGCTGATGATTTCAGAGATCACAGCTGACGGGAAACTTACTCTTGGCAAAGGCGTTTCCAGTAAACTGCTGATGAAACACATGTCCCATGAAGCCGAGATTCTTCTCCACGAAACCCGTGCCGGGTATGACGCGATCATGGTCGGGTCATCGACGATACGGATCGACAACTCATTTCTGACCGTCAGGATGGTGCCGGGAAAAAACCCGCTGCGCGTCATCCCAAACAGCATGGCCGATCTGCCGGTCGAATCGAATGTTTTTGCAACGGAAAACGCCAAAACGGTCCTCGCCGTCTCCGCCCTGGCGCCGGAAGAGCGGCTTGCCGCGTTCAGGGAAAAGGGCGTCGAGATCATCGTCTGCGGCGAAGAGCATGTGGATTTTCCTCAGCTGATGGATATCCTTTATACAAAATATCAGGTGAAAAAACTCATCATCGAAGGAGGCCCGACGCTGAACTGGCATATGCTCCATCACCGGCTCGTGGACGAGATCCGGCTCATCCATATGCCGTTCATCGTCGGCGGAAGCGACACGCCGTCTCTCGTCGGCGGCATGCCGCTCGCATCCGAAAACGAGATGATCAGGCTCGATCTGAGAAGCACCAGGATGTACGGCTCCAATCTGGTGACCGAGTATCAGGTCCTGTACTGAATAAGAATTATATGCTCAACGTGCCAAAATTCAGGTATGGCACTTCAGGTCAATGATACGATACCCCCCTTCACTCTTTTAGACGCTGCTGGAAAGGAGTGGACGTTTCCAACGGATGCGTCACACCTTATGGTCCTGTATTTTTATCCAAAGGACAATACCGGCGGGTGCACGACTGAGGCAAAAGAGTTTTCAAGTCTCCTTCCGGAGTTTTCGCGCCTCGATGCGCAGGTCTTCGGCATCAGCCCCGACTCCGCCGCCAGCCATCAGAAGTTCATCGATAAGCAGCAGCTTTCGGTAACGCTGCTTTCCGATCCGGACAAGACCGTCATCAGCGCGTTTGGGGTCTGGGTCACAAAAAAGCTCTACGGCCGGGAGTACATGGGGGTTTTGCGCAGTACGTTCGTTATCGATTCAACAGGTAAGATCCTTGCCGCGTGGGAAAAGGTAAAGGTCAAAGGGCATGCGTCCGAGGTCCTGCAGGCTCTCCACCCCCTGGTCTGAAGGAGAAACGCACAGAATAATCTGCAAAAAAGAACGGGCGAAGGGTCCATCCGGCTCAAGGGCCGTCCTTCACCCGAAACAGACCCAGCGGTCGTAGATCGGATCACGCGTATTTTCCATGATCGAAAGCGTCCGGTCCACTCCGTCGGCCCACTCCTGCACCCAGAAGGCTTCCTCCTGAGTTGCCACGGTAATAAGCGTCTTCTCCGTGATCCCGGCAAGCTCCTCCACGATCGGCCGCCAGATATCCTTTGTATATCCGTAGATCTGGCCGAACATGATCCCGACCCCGTACTCCGCGTCCGGCAGATACGCCGAAGCAGCTCTTGCATCGATACATGCCGTACGTCCCGGGGCCAGCCGTCCGGACGAAAGACCCAGCGCCAAAAGCTCGGGATCGTTGTCATAGGCGATCGGATCAGCCCCCATCTCACGAAGGAGAAGCGAACCGATCCCTGACCCGGCGCAGGCATCCAGCGCGGTACCGGAGATCGAGGGACCCCATACCTCGTGTAAAAGACCGCGGACCTTGCCGACCCTTTCCTCGGTCAGATCGTCACCGGCAGGCGCGATCACCTTCTGGATGATCTCAGCGTAATACGCCCGGCATGCATCCTCAACATTCCCGCGGTCCTCCTGATAGATATCCCCGTCGGCTGCTTCGAAGAGGGAAAACTCGCCCGCGGTCGGCGACCGGAAAAGCCAGGAGGTCCCGCACCACTCATCGCCGCTTTTCACTGCAAACAAAAGCGGGCTCTCGTCCTCATCGATCAGGAGCCTCGCTCCCTTATCCGCCGGCTCAGCCTCGCAGATCAAAACACCCGGCTCCCCATTGTTCACGAGCGATGCATAATCCGGTTCAAGCATGCGCAGCTCATCGAGCTCCAGCATTGCAGAAAGTTTCGACATTTATTTTCCTTCCGTTCTTCCGATGGTGAGCCCATCGGTCGCTTTGATCACGCCGCTTACCCGTGCGTCTTCATGCAGCCAGACAGTTTTGCCTGCAACATCGCCTAAAACATCAGCTCCGCGCTCGACCCGGATATTCTGGGCCGCCACATCGCCGTGGATCGCCGTCCGCGGTCCGAGTTTGATCCGCTGGGACGCCTGCACGCTGCCAAAAAGCGTCGTGTCCTTTCTGATCTTGACCGACTGCGCCCGGATATTGCCGTGCAGACGGCAGTTCGATCCGACATCCATCGGTGTTGGAACGGAAAAGTATCTGAGATCCATCGTCGTTTTCGGCGGGAGGACGAGAGGCGCGGCGTTCGCTTCGGAGATAAGACTCTCTACGCGTTTTTTCGCCGCCTCTTCGCCTTCCAGATGAAGCATCGTCATCACATACAGAAGAAGATACAAAACGACCGGCATAGGGTTGCGGATCGCGATATCCCCGTACGCCTTGAACTCCTTGTCGATCACGACGTTGTCCCCGATATCCAGATTGCCGCCTACATTCAGTTTTCCATGGATCTTGACGCCTTCGCCGAGATAGGCGTCCCCATTGCAGAGAACGGTTCCGTGGACCTCACAGAAGTTGTCGATCCTGAGATCCCCTTCGGCCACGATATCGCCGTGCATGACCGAAAGTTCGCTGATAACGATATCATCGCCGTACAGACCGTAGCCGATATCACAGTGATCCCCCACTAAAATATCATGCTTTGTTTTGAGATTGCGTTCCTGCAGTTCGGTCTTGTCAGGCAGGTAACAGGTTTTGAAAAGATCAGAGGAGGAGATAAGAATGGACGCGGTATCCTCGTCGACTTCTGAAAGGTTGAGACGAGGAGGCGCCGCCGCCTCCGGCCCGACCTCAGAGAACAGCGGTTCAGGTCCGTCTTTTTGTTCTTCTGATGATGACTGTGCAAGCTCCTCCTCCTCTTCGGGAGTGAGATCCGGTAATTTTAGGAAGGAATCCTCCTCGCCGGGTATCGATTCAGCTATTATTATCCGTTTTTTTTCCTCCGCCATTCTCCACCACGTGTATTAGTATATCGTTATGCTCCGTACTTATGGGTTTTGTCGATAAGGTCGCAAAGGATCGGCATGAGACTGCCGCCCGATATCCGGCACATGCCTCCTGCGGCGCAGGAGATCTCGTCGTACGACGTGACTGTGTCGATACGCGTTCCGTCCCCGTGAAGGATCAGGGGGACAGGGTCTGCGCTGTGATCTTTGATGGTGCAGGGGGTCGAGTGGTCTCCGCAGACGGCGATCATCAGGTCGGGGATATCGAAAAACGGCAGAATGGCCGCGTCGACCTCTTCCAGATACTTCATCTTCTCGACGGCTTTTCCGTCGTGGCCGTACTCATCAGCTGCTTTGACATTGAAGAGGACGAAGTCTTTTTTCTCCAGTTCGCGGCAGACGAGGTTTACCTGATCTGCAAGCGGGGTCGTCGGAAGGACCGGGATCCTCTCAAGACCGACGGAACTGCCGATACCTGCGATCAATGCTGCTGCGGCGACGACGCTGCCGGTAAGTTCATGTTTCTCTTCGAAGGGTTCGTAGACACCCATCTCGCCGGCTCCCCGGATGAGGACGGCGTTTGCCGGGTATTCGCCGCGGGCTTTTCGTTCAAGGTTGACCGGATGGTTTTTCAGGATCTCCGCCGCCTGGGCCGCGAAGGCATTGCAGACTTCGGCGGTGAAGGCGGCTTCTGCCGTGTCATCTTCCGCGACGATGGTTTTTGGCAGAACGCCGGTCTTTTTCGGATCGTTGGATGATACGGCCGCACTGAGTCCTTTGCCTCTGAGAGCGAGGGCCGCACGGTGTCCGGTTCCCGGCGCGAACTCGATCTCGACGCCGTATTTTGACAGATCGACACCGTCTTTCACGGCGGCGGAGATCTCGGCAGTGTCGGGTATGCGGCCTGCACGCCGGTCGATCACCTTGCCGTCGTCATCGACTGTCGCATAATTTGCCCGAAAGCCGATCATGCCGGGTTCCATTTTTATGCCGCAGCCTGCAGCCTCAAGGGGTCCTCTGCCGGTATAATACGTGTGCGGATCATACCCGAGGAGGCTGAGATGCGAGGTGTCGGATCCGGCACGGACCCCGGGAGCGATCGGATCCATGATCCCGCAGATGCCTTCGGCGGCAAGCCGGTCGAGATTGGGGATACAGGCGGCTTCAAGCGGGGTTTTATTTCCCAGATTTCTGCATGGTCTGTCACCCACACCATCAATAATGAGGAGAAGGATTTTTGATGCTGTCATTATGGAATTAATTTGATCGGATACCTCTTAGTGTATTCTGTTCGGTTATCTCATCGATGCGTGCCCGCCGCATCCGGCCGCGCCGGAAGATATCAGGCTTTTCACGACCCGGTGATGCCAAAACGGCCCAATAGAGTGAAATCCGGCATGCTGATGCGGCAGCTTACCTGAATCTGAGTATCCCCGCATCCATAAGTAAAACCCAGAATAATTTTTCTGAATTTCAGATATCTGCAATAAAATCACCCATATAATGCATCGTTCTTCGTAGAGTTTTTCCCGGAAAGGAGGGTCCGGCGAGTACAAAACAGGAGAAAAAACACAAAAAATCCGAATCTGATGATGAACGCTCTGCTCCTCTGAAGCGGGACAAAATGCCGGATGAAATAGACATTATAATATATGCATGGATGCGTAAAAAAGTAAATGCTTAGTCAGGGATGAAGGCACGATGACCCGTCAAATACTGCATATTCTTACATTTTGTCTGCTCCTGGCCATCATTCTGACCACCGGATGCATTGCATCAGGGCAGCTCACCCCGGTTCCCGGAGATCACGCTGCCGATATGCAGAAGGCACTGGACTCCTGGATACCGGTTCTCGATTCCCAGATCACGGAAATATGTGCCCTGACCAGTGCTGCGGCCGTTGAGCTGAAAGGGACCGAAAACGATCCCTTCGCACAGAAACAGATATTTCTCCAGCTTCGCCGGGACATCCCCGCATGCTCCGAGATCTGTCTTGCCGATGCGCACAATATCGTTGCCGCAGTAACCGGAAACCCGAAAAATCAGGAGTATATCGGGCATCCCGCCTGCACGGCGGTCACCGAAGAGGAGTTTGCCGCGGCAGGCGGCTGTATCATCTCTCCGCCCCTTACCCTTATCAACGGGGATCTCGGGATTCTTTTCAGCGCTCCGGTGTATGATAAAAACGGCATATACGCCGGATCGCTGCGCGTGTTTGTGAACCCTGCCCATCTCTTTTCCGGCCCGGTCTCTGAACTGAAAAAAGACGGTTATACGCTCTGGACGGTCCGGCCGGACGGTGTGCAGATCTATGACGAAGACCTTCAGGAGCTCAGCAAAAACATCCTGACAGATATCCTGTATCAGGAATCAACGGTCTATCAGGCCATGCACCGGGTAACTTCGGAAAAACAGGGGGCCGTGTCATATCTCTTTCACAATGTCGGGTGGACCGGATACGGCCAGGCAAACGCCGTCTGGAATACGATCGGTCTGCCGGACGGCACGGAGTGGCGGGTCGTTTTAAGTGACAATGTGAACACGGAAAAAACAGCCGAACCGGCCGTCAGCCACACGGCGGATGATCTGCGGACCTTTGTCGAAAAAGCCTACAGATACGCCCGGACCCACACCAAAGAAGATGCATTGGCTGCATTCAACGATCCAAACGGCGCGTTCGTCGATAAGGAACTCTACATCTTTGCCTATGATATGCATGGATCGACCCTGGCACTGCCCTATCAGCCGGACATGATCGGTATGGACCGGCGCAGCGGCGAGGATATCGTCGGCGTGAAACCTGTTCAGCGGTTTATCGACCGGGCAGGTTTCGGCGGCGGCTATCTCTTTTACCAGTATCCAAATCCGGCAAACGGGTTTGCTTCCGAACTGAAGCTTTCGTATGTGATGTCGGTGGATGATGACTGGCTGATCGGCGCAGGGATCTATCCGGGGACTCCTGAGCTCAATTACAGCTGGGAGATGCGCGATCAGCTGATAATGCAGGTGAGGGAGCTGCATTATCTTTCCACGGCGCTTCCCCGGGAGGAACTTCTGCGGATGATGAACGATCCGTCAGCCAGGTTCCATGTCGAAGGGCTTTATCCGTTTGCGCTGGATGCTGAGGGCACGCTTCTGTCCAACGCCTACAACACGTCCCGGATCGGGAAAAATCATCTGGGATATACGAACTCTTTTGGTATGTCGCCGATCCGGGAAGCCCTCTCCCTTTGCGCGTCCGGTGGAGGGCTGATGTACAGTCTTGTGCTGGATCCGGCATATACGAGGGAGGAGTATATCCTCATGTATGTGGAGCCGGCGGATGATGGGATCTGTTACGGCAGTATGATGGTTCTGGAGTGATCAAGTTGGCACTACGATACAAAAAACAAACACAGAAAGAAAAACGCATGGTCATGGCAGGTGTTCTCGGTATTGCTTCGCTTTTCATTGTCGGGGTATTCGCCCTGGCGGCGCTGGTCGGAACCGGGTATGTCGTGGACAAATCACTCGAAGATCCGGATGTTCTGCTGCATGTGTTTGTGGTCGGGAATGATGTGATCGTGACGATCTATGAGGGACGCCGGGTCAATGATCTTGTGATGCTTTCTCTGGAGATCGAAGGTGTCGTGCTGCCTGCTTCGGTCGCATGCATCCCGATCTCAACTGCAGGAACCGGGGAAGTGCGTTTCAGTAACGCCTGTTCCGGCGTTACCGGGACGCGGGATATCGCGGTCAGGGGAGTTTTCGCGGACGGCGCGACCCGGCTTCTTAAAATTAATACGATGAAGTTTACCTAACCGGATCTTCTTTTCTTTTTTTCAATAGGAGTTACGCGGTGTTTGTGTAACTCTAATTCGTAAAGGAGTTTTTTGGGTGTGGAAACATAAAAATAACCAACCGCGAATCGGCGCACTCGCAAACCTTCGGTTTGCTCTCCGCTTCGGGTCTTCGCCCCTCGCTTGAATCCGCCCTTCGGGCGAGAAGAATCGGATTTGCTATTCCTCACTTTCGCAAGCCTGTTGTGCAGTCTTGCTCATCCCTCATCGGGATCGTTCGGGCAAATCCTGTCGCCGCCCCAGCGGCTCCCGATAGTAATTTCTCCCCCCCCTTTTTCATTAAAAAATTCCCTAAATATTTCCTTCAGGAGGTGCCGGGGCACCGACAGGATTTGCCCGAACGGTCCCGATGAAGGGACGAGCCGGTCGTGGCTGAAAGACACGACGAGCGAGAGTGAGGGTCAGCAAATCCGATTCTTCTCGCCCGAAGGGCGGATTCAAGCGAGGGGCGAAGACCCGAAGCGGAGAGCAAACCGAAGGTTTGCGAGTGCGCCGATTCGCGGTTGGTTTTATCTCATGTGTCCACACCCAGTACTACCCTTCCCAAATTGGATTGGGAATGACACCGCGTAACTCCTATTTCAATAGGAGTTACGCGGTGTGCTCTGCTTCGGCTGATGCGTGCAAATCGAAGATTTGCGTGTCGCCTCAAATGGGCAAAGCCCATTTGGGCTTATTCAAGCGAGTGTCAAAGACCTGAGTCGGAGAGCAAATCTCTGATTTGCGGTTCGCGGTGGGATATCCCGTGTATCCACACACAATCAACTCCTTCCTGAGAGAGAGGCAAATCCCTAGGGTGCACATTTTTCTCAAAACCCTGGGAAAAATTTCTAAAACCTAAATATACACCTAATTACTACAAAATACAGAGTTTCGGGAAAAATGTGCACCCTCACAAAAAACCTTCAAATAAGCCTATTTTTCAAAAAAAAAACGCAAATAATAGCATAATGTGGGTGCACGCAGGTTTTTGAGACCTGCACCCTCAGCACAAATAAAAAACAAGGGTGCAGGTCCGACGTGCACCCTACTTTTTCAGAACACAGCTGAAAAACCGTGTTCCACGAATCATTTTCTCCTCAAACCCATACACCCGCGTCCCCTTAAAAAACGCCCCCGATCTTGCGCCCGCACGCTCCGCACTTCCCCCCCTCCATCCCGACAGCCGCCGACGAAAACCCGTCTCTATCAATTAAAACCGCGCCGCACTCCGGGCAGATCGTCTTCGAGCCTTCGGCATGGGGCATATTTCCCACATACGGATAATACAGACCATGCGCCTTCGCCTGACGGTAGATCCGGTCAAGCGTCGAGAACGGGGTCCTTGGAACATCCTGCATATGGTACATCGGCATGAACGCCGTGAAGTGATGCGGCACCGCCGGCCCGAGATTTGTCATGACCCAGTCAAGCATCGCGTCTATTTCGTCAACACTGTCATTATACCCCGGGATAACGAGCGTCACCAGTTCCAGATGGAGGCCAAGCTCCTTTGAAAGGAGAATCGTATCAAGCACCGGCTTCAGGCGTGCCCCGCAGACCGTTTTATAAAACTCATCCGTGAACCCCTTCAGATCGATACGGATCGCGCCAAGATACGGAGCGAGTTCGAGGAGAGCTTCTTTCGAAAGATACCCGTTCGTGATAAAAGCCGAAGTAAGACCCTGTTCCTTTGCGAGTTTCGCCGTATCATACACATACTCAAACGAGATCGTCGGCTCATTATACGTAAACGAGATGCTTTTCGCGCCAAGCAGAACAGCTTCCTGGACGACCGCTTCCGGCGGCACATACTCGGCGGGGATACTCGTCGTCTGCGAAAGCGTATAATTCTGGCAGTGTTTACAGGTAAAATTACAGCCGAAACCGCTCACGGAAAACGTCGTCGTCCCCGGCAGAAAATGATACAGCGGCTTTTTTTCGATCGGGTCGAGATTTGCCGCCGTAAGCCGACCATAGGAGTCCGCATACAAAACGCCGTCCATATTTTCCCGAACGCCGCAGAATCCTCTCCCGCCTTTTGCGATCATGCATCTGCGGGCGCAGACCCCGCAGGAGATCTTCTCGCCGGAGACTTTCCAGAGACGTGCAGGATGTCGGATCATTGACGAATAATAGGATCCGTCAGAAAAAAAGAGTATGGGTTATTCAGCTGCCTGCTCTTCTGCAGGTGCGCTTTCTTCTTCAGCCTTGTAGTTCGGGCGCGGGAAGGACTCGATGAACTTCACGTTCTCGATCTCCGGGAAGATCAGAAATGCTTCCTGGGAAACCATATACTGGGTCATGAGCCAGTTCTGGTTGTACATCGCCATCATTGCGGGGATCTCGATGGAGACAAAGGTCTTGTCCTCTGCACTGACCTTCATATCGCGGCCGGTGAGGAGTTTGATCATTCCTGCGAGCTGCTCGGTGCCGTCCTCGACAACACCTTCGATGGTGTAGACGTAGGCGACATCCTGGCCTGCAAGCGGATGGTTGAAGTCAACGATGTATCTGCTGCCGACTTTGTTTACAACAACACCGTCGCGGCCTTCGATCTTTACACGCTCGAAGAGTTCGGGTTTCTTCTCGAAAGCTTTCTTGTCGATAGCTTTGAGTTCCTCTTTTTTGTGCTCGCCGAATGCCTTTTCTGCGGGAACAACAAGAGTGTATTCCTTGCCGATCTCTTTGCCTGCAAGATCCTCATCAACGCCGGGAAGAAGGTGGCCTGCGCCGACTTTGACGATCGAAGGGCCGTACATTGCATTTTCACGGAAGATTCCGGCGGTCTTTGCAACTTCAGCGTCGGTTGTATCGAAGGGAACACCGTTCACAGATCCGGTGTAGCTGAGTTTAATATATGTACCATTCTCGATAGCCATACGAATTCCTTAGTATATGCGCCTTCATTCCTTATGAGAGTTGGGGAATGCTTTCTGGGGGAAAACGGGTGTGCGGGAGGACGAACCGCCCCCATCCCGTCCTTTCGACCCGGACCCCCTGCCCCGGCTTTTGCAAACATGCGTCCTCTCAACCGGGGCAGTTCTTTTTCTCTGTAAAAAACCAATAGATATCCATCGTGCCGCACGAATATAAGAAACCGCATTATAGAAAGAAAGCAGAAAAACCAGTACGTGTACGGGGCGAAAAGAAACCAGTCCCGAAAAAGGAGCTCAAGCCCGGATACTATATCAAAGAAAGCGACGACTTCGTCACCAAATTCCTGTACTGGTGTCCTGCATGCAACATCCCTCTGCTGGCAAAAACCTGCGCCTGTGATACAGACAGCATAAAGATCCCGCTTCAGCAGCCGTATGATATCAGGCCTGCCTTAAAAGCCGATCACGACCTCATCTCCTCCCTCATAAAAACCCGGTTCGGCGACAACGTCACCCTCCCGAAGATCCTTGTTCTGAACAAAGCCGGAGGACTCGACCGGAATGATCTCATCATCGCAAACGGCGTTCGGTTCGCCTGGCTCTGGTTCGACCCGGTAGCGAGAAGATTCAATCTCGACCTTGAAGCCGAGGCGCTGCCTTATCTGATCGGCAAAGCCGACAAAGGCATCATCGATCTCGAAAAGGAGGCGGTCGGTCTGCCGGAAGGAAGACTCGGCGGAAAGAAGGTAAAAGTCACGACGACCGGGATCTCAGACGGAGTCGTCATTCTCCGCTATAAAAATAAATACGGCACCGGCATCCTCAAAGAAGGTGCGGTCAGGATAAAAGAGCTCAACAGCGTCTCTCCGATAAAATCCAGACCAAACCCCTCATGGGAGGATGCGGTCGAAAAGAACGCCTTCCACATCAAAAACATGGAGCGAAACGCGATCCGCGAGATCCGACAGAATGCCCCGCAAAAACCCCGGGTCAACTGTTCATTTTCCGGAGGAAAAGACAGCACTGCCGTCTGGAACATCGCGAAAAAAGCCGGCGTCACCGAGGCGTTCTTCATCGATACCGGTCTTGAGTTCCCGGAAACCATCGATTTCGTGAAGTCAGAAGGCGTCGAGATCATTCAGAAAGCCGGCGACTTCTGGCAGGCAGTGGAAAAAGCCGGACCGCCGGGAAAGGATCACCGCTGGTGCTGCAAACTGCTCAAACTCAATCCGCTCAAAGTCCATCTCGCAGATACCGGAGAGTGTCTGACGATCCAGGGAAACCGCTGGTATGAGTCCTGGAGCCGGGCTTCGCTCGAAGCACTGAGTCAGAACCCGACCAACCCCCTGCAGCTGAACCTCTCCCCGATCAGGTCCTGGCGGGCTCTTGATGTGTTCTTCTATCTGTGGCTCAGGGAACTACCCTACAATCCGCTCTACGAACGCGGATATGAACGGATCGGCTGTTATCTCTGCCCGGCAATGCTCGAATCCGAGCTTGAAACGCTTCGCGTCACCCACCCGGAGATGGCGGACCGCTGGGAAGAGTTCCTCACAAGATGGGCGGAGGAGCGCGGCCTTCCGCAGGAGTTCGTCACCTGGGGTCTCTGGCGCTGGAAGGAACTGCCGCCGAAAATGCAGGAGCTCGTCAAAGAAGCAGGCCTTGATCTGACGGAGAAAAAGATCAGAAGAAGCACGCCCGCCTCGGTCGCCCACCTCATGCCTGAGGGAAAAACGACCGACATCGTCGAGGACCGCGTTCCGGAAAAACCCGAACCAAAACAGATCCCCGAACCTGACTGGGAAGCTCTTCGAAGCGAGTTTCCGATGATGGGAGACCTGATGTACTTCGACAACGGCGCGACGACCTGGTCGCCCGAGTGCGTTCTTGCGGCGATGGATGAGTTCGAGCGGCATTATCGTGCGAACGTCGGGCGGGGGGTCCACCGTCTCACGAGGATCGCGACCCAGAAGTACTGGCATGCCCACGAAAAGGCCGCTGCGTTCATCAACGGATCGGCCGGAACCACGGTGTTTGTGAAAAACACGACCGAAGCGGTCAACATGATCGCCCGCGGTCTTTCATTCAAGGAAGGAGATGTGATCGTAACGACGATCCTCGAGCACCACTCGAATCTTCTTCCCTGGAAGGCACTCGAAGCGAAAGGCGTGGAGCTTCGGATCGTCGGACTCAACGACGACCTGACCCTTGACATGGCCGCATTCGAAGCAGCGATGGATGCATCGGTCCGGCTCGTGACCGTGACCCATGCTTCGAACGTTACGGGAACGATCACCCCGATCGCCGAGATCTCGCGGCTGTGTAAAAAATACGGCGCACTGCTCGCGGTGGACGCGGCGCAGTCCGTTCCGCGGATGCCCGTCGATGTCGAGGCGCTCGGCGTGGACTTCCTTTCCTTCTCCGGTCACAAGATGTTTGGACCGATGGGGACCGGCGTTCTCTGGATGAAAGAGCCGATCCTTGAACCTCTCCTCCTTGGCGGCGGGATGGTTGCGAGCGTGAACGACGACGGATATGTTCCGGCGGACGGGTATCAGAAGTATGAAGCCGGCACGCCAAACATCTCCGGAGGCATCGGGCTCGCCGCCGCGGTGGAGTTTCTGACCGGCATCGGGATGGAGCAGATCGAGGCGCACGAACGAAAACTCACCGACCTGATGATCAGCGGACTTGCGAAGATCCCGGGGGTCACCCTTTACTCATGCAAGGATCCGAAAAACCGTATCGGCGTTGTGTCTTTCACGGTCGAAGGTTTTGCCCCTCACGAGATCGCGGAACATCTGGATGACGAGCACGGAATCGAGATCAGATCAGGTCTGCACTGCGCAGAGCCGCTTATGCGGTATCTTTCTGCAGAAAAAGGAACGGCGCGGGCATGCATCTCCTTTTATAACACCGAAAGCGAGGTCAACACCCTCGTCGCGGTGATCCGGGAACTTGCCGGCAATTAACGTATTTAAAAAAAAGGGGCGGCAGAGATCATCTCTCTTATTTTTAGTAGGTGTAGACGATCGAAACCGTGGCCGTTGTTTTGATCTCGCCTGATTCGATGGTGGTCGGGACACGGCTGCCTGCGGCATCTTTTGCCATCATGACTTCGGCATTCGAGTAGGAGACCGGCGTGTAGCTCTGACCTACGTTGATGGTCCCGGTTCCCGAGATCTTCAGACCAAGTGCCGAGGAAACGGAATCTGCATCGGCGCGTGCCGACTTAACTGCAGAGATGATCGCAGCGTTTCTTTCGATGATCAGTTTTTCGTCGGAAAGACCGAACTGAAGACTGTTCACGTTGTTTGCTCCGGCTTCGACTGCGGCATCGATGTAAGATCCGGCCTTGTCGACATCATAGGAGATGATTCTGACCGTGTTCGTTACTTTGTAGACGGTGGTTCCATTTGCCCACTTGCCGGGATTATACTCGCCGATGACATAGGAGTAGATGGTGTATCCGGTCGTCTGGATGTTCGCATCTTTGATGCCGGCATTCTTGAGTGCGGCAACAACTTTTGCCATCAGTGCGGCATTTTCACTTTGAGCGATGGCTGCATCAGGGTTCTCGGTCTCGACGCCGAAGCTGATCGTTACTTTGTCAGGCGAGGTGGCAGATGATCCGTATCCGGAGACGAGGATCACTTTGTCGGTCTGGCTGTCTTCAGCTGCCGCAGGGAAAGCGAAGAGAGCAAAGACCGCAAAGAGCAGGAGGATCGCAAGTACATTCTTTTTCATTTGTATCACTACAGTAATGCTCGCTATATTGAGATATACCTATCCAAAACTACGAAAAATATGGTAATTATCACCTGCCTTTCCGCGCGCCGGGTGTTTTTCTGTATTGCACGCCTATAAATAATCTTCTGTTGGCCGGGTTTTGTTTGCCCCCACACATACTTTAAATATTCGATGGATGTTACCTATAGTTATACCACCGTGGAAGTGATAAAAAATGACAGAGAATACAAAAATTTCATTGATCGTACAGGAGGCAGAATACAACGACGTCGGACGCGGATACGCGAAGATAAATAACGACGTCATGGCAAAACTCGGCGTCGAGTCCGGAGACTTCATCAAGATCACCGGAAAACGCATCGGCGCCGCCAAAGTCATGCGTTCTTCTGTATCCGGATCGGGCGGGATCGCGATAGACGGAGACATCCGCAGATCAGCCGGCGCCGGTATCGGAGATACGGTCACGGTTGAAAAGGTCGTTCCAAAGACCGCCGCAAAGATCACGCTCCAGCCCATCTCGCAGAGCATCCGTCTCGACAGCCGGGCGTTGGAACAGACGATCCAGAGCAAATTCGCCGGCCGGCCGATCACGAAAGGCCAGATCATGACCTTCGGGTTCCAGACCAAGTCAGAGGATCCGTTCTTCTCGGGATGGGGCGGATTCTCCAACTACAACACCGAGTATGTCGACTTCGCCGTCTCGGAGGTCTCGCCGGGAGATGTCGCGATCATCGGGTCGGAAACGACCGTCAACTATAAAGAAGGCGTCTACAAAGGCGAGGATGCCCCGAAAGGAAAATCGGCAGGTAACATCCATTACGAGGATATCGGCGGCCTTGGCCGCGAACTCTCGCTCGTTCGCGAGATGATCGAGTACCCGCTCAGGCATCCTGAAGTATTCGAGAAGCTCGGGATCGAACCGCCGAAGGGAGTTCTTCTCTACGGCCCTCCCGGAACCGGTAAAACCCTGATCGCCCGGGCGGTCGCAAATGAAGCGGGAGCCTACTTCGACACGATCTCGGGACCTGAGATCATCTCGAAGTATTACGGTGACTCCGAAGAGAAGCTCCGTGAGATCTTTGAGAAAGCCGAGGAGAACGCGCCGTCGATCATCTTCATCGACGAGATCGACTCGATCGCCCCGAAGCGTGAAGAGTCAAAAGGCGAGGTGGAACGCCGCGTGGTCGCTCAGCTGCTCTCACTGATGGACGGCCTCAAAAGCCGCGGAAAAGTCATCGTGATCGCGGCAACGAACCTCCCCGACTCGATCGATCCGGCGCTTCGCCGCGGAGGACGCTTCGACCGGGAGATCGAGATCGGCGTTCCGGACAAAGACGGCAGGCACGAGATCCTGCAGATCCATGCAAGAAACGTCCCGCTCTCCGAGAACGTCAAACTGGATAAGTACGCAAACACCACGCACGGATTTGTCGGAGCAGACCTTGCCTTGATGGTGAAAGAGGCCGCGATGCATGCCCTGCGCCGGGCGTTTCCCGGCATGAATCCGGACGAAGAGATCAGCGCCGAGAAGCTTGAAAACCTGAAAGTCACCGCCGAGGACTTTGAATCGGCCATGAAGATGGTGCAGCCGAGCGCCATGCGTGAGGTCCTCGTCGAAGTGCCCGATATCCACTGGTCCGATGTCGGCGGTCTTGACTCTGTGAAAGAGGAACTCCAGCAGGCGGTCGAATGGCCGCTCAAATACAGCGAGGTCTACAAACAGTTCGCCACGAAATCACCGAAAGGCTTCCTGATGTTCGGGCCGCCCGGGACCGGAAAAACGCTGCTTGCCAAGGCAGTTGCAAACGAATCGGAATGCAACTTCATCTCGGTCAAAGGGCCGGAGCTGATGTCGAAGTGGGTCGGCGAGTCCGAAAAAGGCATCCGGGAGATCTTTAGAAAAGCGCGGCTCGCATCGCCTTCGATCATCTTCTTCGACGAGATCGACTCGATCGTTCCCCGCAGAGGAAGCTACGAAGGCTCCTCCCACGTGACCGAAAGCGTCGTCAGCCAGTTCCTGACCGAACTCGACGGACTCGAAGAACTGAAAAACGTCGTCGTGATCGGCGCGACCAACCGCCCGGACATGATCGACCCGGCTCTCCTGAGACCGGGACGACTTGAACAGCACATCTTCGTGCCCCCGCCGGACCGGGAAGGACGAAAGCAGATCCTTGATGTCTACATCAAAGACATCAGCGCGATGCTTGCTGAAGATGTGGACCTTGAGGACCTGGTCGAAAAAACCGAAGGGTTTGTCGGCGCCGACATCGAAGCGCTCGTCCGCGAGGCAAAGATGGTCGCGATCCGCGAGTTCGTCAAGGTGATGGCGGGCCACGAGGCAGCGGAGATCACGCTTGCCGTATCCAGCGTGAAGATCTTCGCCAAACACTTCGATGCCGCGTTGAAGCGGGTACGGCCCTCCCTCGACAAGGCGGGAAGACGCAGCGCCGAGAGGAGTTCATGGCAGTACAGATTCAATGAAGAGGAGAGAAAGACCCTCGAAAAGGGCATTTCTCTACTGGAAACCGCAGAATACAAAAACGACGGGCTCACCGAAAAACTCCGTGAGCTTGATGAACTGCTGATGTCTCATCAGAAAGACTTTAGCAGAATCAAAGAGATAATTAACAACGCAGATGCGTGAAGAGAACAACTCTCTTCACCTCGGAGATGAAACAGCATGCCGGAAACACCAGATGATGCATACAGGGAATTAATGGATATCATCCATAAAATATTGATCAGTCATGTTTCTGGAGAAAGCGAGGGAAAACTTCCGCCTGTCGTCGGCGTGAAGTTTGTCCTTTCCGGCGGTAAGATCCATCTGACACCCGATGAGGTCCACAATAAAACGATCCCCATCGAGATGTTTGAGGATAAGGGAACAGTGATCATCCAGACAGAACTCCCCCCGGAGTGTCAGGATGATTTCTTTATCGCCTATCAGGACGGCAAACTTCAGCTCAATGCCGGCGCGAACCGGGAATACTCAGCAGTCATCCCGGTTGCCGGTATCGACCCGTCACAGACCCAGACACATCTGAAAAACGGTGTGCTGGAGATCATCTGTTACAAGAAGCTGGCACAAACCGTTCAGTAAGAAACAGGGAATAATGTATGCGGCCGAAAAATACGGCCGCGGTCTTTTTTATACTGCTCTATTCAGAATAGTCAGGCTCTACTGCCCTTTTCCCGCGTTCAGTTCTTTGAGCGACATCACGAACCGCTGGACCGCGGTGATGTGGCCGAAAAATCCGTATACAACGAGCATCCAGCCAAGAAACGGCAGACCAAACAGGATCGGGGCAGGGTAGATGAACTCGGCAAGACCAAACACCATCAAAAGGACCAGACGGTCGGCGCGGCCGAGGAGACCGCCGTAATTTCGTTTCAGGCCGACAGCCTGCGCCTGGGTCCCGAGATACGAGGAGAGCAGGACCCCGGTGAGGGCAAACAGACCGATCACCCAGGCGGGAACCGGCGCCTGCCAGGTCTGGACCCCGTAGATGATGATACCGGTAACGATGAACAGGTCCGCATACCGGTCGAAGACATGATCCAGATAATCACCGATAGGGCTTGCGAGGCCAATATACCGGGCGAGCGCTCCGTCCAGAACATCCAGAAACGAGTTCAGCACAACAAACAGCACGCCGAAAAACGGCTGTCCGAAAGCGAAAAAGACGCCGGCGATAAACGCACAGATCAGCGAGACCACGCTCCACATATTCGGCGTTACCGGCAGTTTCGAAAACGCACGGGCGATCGGGGTCAGCACCCACTGGATCTTTGGACGAAGTGATTCTAAACTCATATTACATCTGTTATATACTCTGACCAGTCAAGCGATCCAAACGATGCGGGAGATTCCCCCTTCGCAAAAGACAGGATACTCCTGACCACAGATTCACTGTCTGTACTTGTAGTGTCGATCTCATAAATCTGTTCCGATGCAAAGGAATCAACGGTTTCGATCAAAATGACGTCCAAAGCCTCTGCCTCCGCGTTTTCACGGATCTTTTCTTCGGAATAGCCGCGGGGGGCAAGACGTTCCCTGAGAACATCCGGCCGGCATCGAAGGATCACGATCTTATCGCAGGGAAGATAATGGGCGAACGTGCCTTCCACGAACCCTTCGGTGTAGGGAAACGCATCTGCCCACGCATCCACATCCACGACATCCGAACCTGATGCGTCGTCATGTTCCAGAACGAACGGACCGACCGTCGTTTTCAGATCAAGGACGGGATGGCCGAGTTTTCGCAGAAGTTTTGCGGCCGCGGTCTTTCCGCATCCGGGTGTTCCGGTTATCCCGATCATCATAATTTTTTCACCGCAGTAAGGAACCGTTCATTTTCCCAGTCTGCGCCGATACTCACGCGGATGAACGTATCGCCAAGACCCGGGAAACTCGTGCAGGAACGAACGAGAACGCCGTTCTTTGCGAGAAAATCAGCAGATCCATCACCCGATCTTGGTGCCGTGTCGATCAGGATAAAGTTCGCGCCGCTTAAATAGACCGGGAAAGGGATCTCTGTCATGAAGATATCACGCCATTTTCGTACATGGGCGATGAACGATTCACGGTAGGAGGATTCTGAAACGGCGGCTGATGCGGCGGCTTCCGAGACCCGGTTCAGCGTGAACGGGGTCGCGGCGACGGCATAGGGAGCTTCCAGCCATGCAGGAACGAAGGCATAGCCGATCCGAAGACCCGCAAGACCATACACCTTCGACATTGTCCGCCCGATGATGAGGTTGTCATGGGATGAGAGCAGCGGCAGATAATCTGTATCGGAAAACTCGACGTATGCACAGTCCAGGAAAAGAACACCGTCGATTTTGTCAAGGATGTATTCGATGTCTTTGACCGGGGTCACGGTTCCGGTGGGGTTATTCGGCGTGCAGAGGAAGGAGAGCGCTGCGTCCTTCGCTTCATGAAGGAAGGATGCGATATCGACCGTGAAATCAGGATTTCTGGAGACGTTGACAACGCAGGCCGAGGCTGCTTTTGCCGCAAGACCGTACATGGAAAACGTCGGTGTGGAGATGACGACTTTGTCTCCCGGCTCAATAAGGGTCCGGATAACGGTCTCGATGACACCGTCCATACCAAGGCCGGAGGTCACGACCGGCGCATCGCAGATATATTTCCGCAGCGCCGCATGAAACTCGGCGGCTTTTGGATCCGGGTATCTGTTCACGCCGGAAAGTTCGCCTGCAGCTGCCCGGAGGACCTTGTCTGAAGGAGGGGAGGGGTTTTCATTGCTCCCGAGCATGGCAACTTCCAAAAATCCGTACTCCTTTGCGATCTCCGCCGGGGATTTGGCAAAGACGTAGCCTGATTTGATGAACTCAGATCTGACCCGCGGCTTCATTGATCACTCCGACAGCATACCTGATTTCGTCGGCCGAGATCGTCAGCGGCGGAACGATCCGGATATTTCCGTCACCGGCGACATTGATGAGAAGACCCTTTTCCTTACAGAGTTCGGCAAGTTTTGGAGCGGATTCGCCAAGCGTGAACCCGACCATCAGACCCCGGACCCTGGGGTTGAATGCGGAAAGACCCTGCCGGAAGAGTTCGCCTTTTGCGGCGATTCCCGGGAGGAGCTGTTCGATGATGCCGAATGTGGCGTTTCCTGCGGCGCAGGCGATCGGACCGCCGGCAAAGGTGCTGCCGTGTTCGCCTTTGGTGAACTCGAGACCTTCTTTCGCGATGATCGCACCCATCGGGAAGCCGGAAGCGATGCCTTTTGCAATGCTGATGATATCCGGCTGAACGGTCGAGTGCTGGAATGCGAACCATTTGCCGGTCCGTCCCATGCCTGTCTGGACTTCATCGCAGATCATCAAAGCGCCGGCGTCGTCGCAGATATCCCTGATCCCCGGCAGGAAGTCTGCCGGCGGGATGATGACGCCGGTCTCTCCCTGGATAGGTTCAAAGACGACGGCGGCGGTATCTTTATTTACGACCGCTTTGAGGGCCTCAAGGTCGCCGTACTCCGGGAAATCACAGTGGATGCCGAGCGGCTCGAAGGGCTCTCTGATCTGGGGTTTGTGGGTGACGGCGAGGGAACCCACGGTCCGGCCGTGGAAATCATGGTTGAAGGAGACAAAGTTTTTGCGTCCTGAGCGGACTTTGGCAAGTTTGAGCGCCGCATCGATCGCCTCGGCTCCGCTGTTTCCGAAGAAGACTTTTCCCATCCCGCTCGCTTTGCTCAGTTTTTCTGCGAGTTCGGCCTGACCCGGTATGTAGTAAAGATTGGAGCAGTGGATCAGTTCATGTGCCTGGCGGCATATCGCGTCCACTACCTGCGGGTGGCAGTGACCTGTGCTGCAGACCGCGATTCCTGCGACCAGGTCGAGGTATTTGTTTCCGTTATCGTCCCAAACATTGCAGCCTTCACCTTTGACGATCTGCATAGACCGTCCAAAACAGGGCATGTAATATTTTGCGTCAAGTTCTTTGTAGGTGGACATGATTTTTTTTCTCGCTGGATATTTAGATAAGTATTCGTCGTTCTGTGTATTGAAACTGCATGTTGATCGGGGGAAAATACGGCAAATGCAGGGTTTTTTCTGGAGAAAAGCGCCTTGGAACCTGAGGGAGAAGATGGACTGGATGATTAAAAAAAGAAAGGGTTATTCGTATTCGATCGTTGCCGGGGGTTTGCTCGTGATATCGTATAAGACCCGGTTCACGTGCCGCACTTCGTTGATGATCCGGCTCGAGATCTTTTCAAGCAGCGGGAAAGGGATCTGCGCCCAGTCGGCGGTCATGAAATCGGTCGTCGTCACCGCACGCAAAACGATCGCGTAGTCATATGTCCGCTCATCGCCCATCACGCCGACACTGCGCATGTTCGTCAGCGCCGCAAAATACTGATTGATATCGCGGTCGATGCCTGCCTTCGCGACCTCCTCGCGGAAGATCGCGTCCGCATCCCGCACAACATCCAGCTTTTCCTTCGTGATATCGCCGATCACCCGGATGGCAAGACCCGGACCAGGGAACGGCTGACGCCAGACAAGTTTCTCCGGAATGCCGAGTTCGAGACCCGCACGGCGGACCTCATCCTTAAAGAGGACACGCAGCGGCTCGATGATCTCCTTGAAATCCACATTGTCCGGCAGACCGCCGACATTATGATGGCTTTTGATCACCGCGGCCGCGCCGGGTCCCGACTCGATCACGTCAGGATAGATCGTTCCCTGCACAAGGAAATCCACTGTGCCGATCTTTTTTGCTTCTTCTTCAAAGACCCGGATGAACTCCGCGCCGATGATCTTGCGTTTCTGTTCCGGGTCGGAAACGCCGGCAAGTTTTCCGAGGAACCGGTCCTCGGCATTGACGCGGATCAGATTGATGTCGAACTGTTTGCGGAAGATCTCCTCGACCTCATCCCCCTCGTTCTTCCGGAGAAGGCCGTGATCGACGAAGATGCAGGTCAGCTGTTTGCCGACAGCCTTGTGGATCAGGACCGCGGCAACCGACGAATCGACGCCGCCTGAGAGGGCGCACAGAACTTTTTTGCCGCCGATCTTTTCACGCAGCTGGAGGATCATATCCTCGACAAACGAGGACATATGCCAGGTCCCTTTGC
Source organism: Methanocorpusculum bavaricum DSM 4179 (assembly GCF_000430905.1). Lineage (NCBI taxonomy): Archaea > Methanobacteriati > Methanobacteriota > Methanomicrobia > Methanomicrobiales > Methanocorpusculaceae > Methanocorpusculum > Methanocorpusculum bavaricum. Next base: position 107,907 of record NZ_KE387268.1, on the reverse strand, counting down.
ATCCGCAGACATCGTAAAGGAAGTTTCTGATCATCGTCATGCCCTCAGGCGTGTGCATGACCTCCGGATGGAACTGAACTGCGTAGATCTTCTTCTCAGGGTTTGCCATCGCGGCGACCGGACATACGGCAGTATGCGCAGTCTTCGCAAATCCGGCCGGGACCTCGCTGATGTAATCCGTGTGGCTCATCCAGCAGGTCGTCTCTCCAGGGACATTTTTGAAGATAGAGGACTCTTCCGTTGAAACTGACGTTCGTCCATACTCGCGGGTCGTCGCGGAAGCAACTTTTCCTCCGAGAAGATAGGCCGTCAGCTGTGCGCCGTAACAGATCCCGAGGATCGGGATGCCGAGATCGAAGATGCCGGCATCAACGGTCGGAGCGTTCTTCGCATACACGCTCGCCGGTCCGCCGGTGAAAATGATTCCCGCATAATTCCCTTCTTTGATCTCAGAAAGAGGGATCGTGCATGGCTTCACTTCGCAGAAAACATGGGCTTCCCTGACCCGCCGGGCAATCAGCTGATTGTACTGGCCGCCGAAATCCAGAACTAAGATCGATTCCATGTTACTCCTTTCTCTGAAGATCGCGGCAGGTTTTTACAAAGCCGATGAACGGTGCGGACGGGCGGGTAGGGCGTGATCTGAACTCCGGGTGGAACTGGGTCGCAACAAAGTACGGGTGATCGGCAAGTTCGAGAGCTTCCATGCGTCTGCCGTTTCTGCCGACAAACTTCATACCTTTCGCTTCGATCTCGTCGATGTACGCCGGGTTGACTTCATATCTGTGCCGGTGACGTTCGATGATCTCGGTCGCGCCGTAGAGATCGGCAAGACGGGACGCCGGGTCAAGAGTGACGGAGTAGTCCCCAAGACGCATCGTTCCGCCAAGATCCTCAACGCCTTCCTGTTCGGGGAGAAGAGCGATCGCGTGAGTTCCCGCGCCCATCTCTTCGCTCGTCGCATCCTTATAGCCGACGACGTTTCTCATGAACTCGATCACGCAGAGCTGGAATCCGAGGCAGAGACCAAGAAGGGGCTTTTTGTGTTCACGGGCATACTGGATCGCGGAGATCATCCCTTCGATGCCGCGGTTTCCAAATCCGCCGGGGATCAGGATACCGTCGAGATCAGCGAGGTCTTCGTTCGTGTAGAGTTCCGCATCGAGCCAGTGGATGACGACCTCGGTCGAGAGAAGACGGCCGGCGTGTTTGAGGGCTTCTTTTATAGAGATATAGACATCCTCAACGCCGTATTTGGTGATGATGCCGACCGTTATGCGGTTCGTATATTCGCGGGCGATCAGCGAATACCAGCTGTTGTCCGCTTTTCCCGGCTCAAGATGGAGCTGTTTCAACAGGACCTCGGCCATTCCCTCTTTTTCGAGTTCCATTGGAACGAGGTAGGTGTCGGGAGCCGTCTGAGCGCTGATGACTGCGTGGACGTCCACATCGCAGAAGGAAGAGATCTTTCGTTTGGTGGAAAGGGAGACAGGAAGGTTGCTTCTCCCGACGATGATGTCGGCTTCAAGGCCGAGTTCGCGAAGAGCTTTGACGGAGTGCTGGGTGGGTTTGGTTTTCAGATCGCCCATCGTATCGGCGGGAAGGAGGGTGACATGGACGAGGGCAAAGTCGCCGTTTCCATACTCCCAGTGCATCTGGCGGACAGCCTCCAGAAACGGCATGCTTTCGATGTCGCCGACGGTCCCGCCGACCTCGACGATACAGATCTCGGCATGGTTCCCGTCTTTGTCGACCCAGGACTCGGCAGCGTGTTTGATCCGGTCCTTGATCTCATCGGTGATGTGGGGGATGATCTGGACAGTAGCGCCGAGATAATCGCCGTGTCGCTCCTTCGAGATGACCGAGGAGTAGATCTTTCCGGTGGTGAGGTTGTGATCACGGGTCAGTTCGATGTCGAGAAAACGCTCGTAGTTTCCAAGATCCAGATCGGCTTCTCCGCCGTCTTTGAGAACAAAAACCTCGCCGTGCTGAGCAGGGTTCATGAGTCCCGCGTCGATATTTAAGTAGGGGTCGATCTTCACGCTGGTGACGTGATACCCTCTGTTGATCAGAATGCGGCCGATGGATGCAGCAGTTATGCCTTTTCCCAGTCCGCTCATTACTCCTCCGGTTACTACTACATATTTCATTTTTTGCCCTTCCTTTTCCGAAATCAAATAATGCTTATCTATTGGTCCTGAAGAGTATTAAGAATACGGGAACGGGGAGAGGGAGACCGGGAGGCGGTATGTGAGTTCACCGACCGGTCACTCTCCTTTCATCTCCATAGAGACGGGACTGAAAGAGTATTTTAGTTTATCCGGCGAATAGTAGTATATGATTCTGGTAGACTGGGAAATTGCAGACCATATCAAACGGGGGTACATCGGCATCGATCCATTCGATCCGGCGCTTGTTCAGCCCAACTCCCTTGATATCCGCCTGGGTAATCATTTTGTCTGGTATGAACCATGCGACGATGTGATCGACCCTTATCAAAAAGAGACGCTTCACACCCATACAAAAGAACGAAAAGGAACCTATTTTGACATTCAGCCCGGACAGTTCGTCCTTGCCGAAACCCTGGAAACGGTGACGCTGCCCGACAACATCGTCTCCTCGATCGAAGGAAAAAGCAGCGTGGCACGCCTCGGCATCGCCCTTCATCAGACCGGCGGCTGGATCGACGCGGGTTTTTCCGGAACCATCACGCTTGAGATGTGCAACTCGAACTGCCGCCCCGTCCGGGTGTATGCAGGAATGCCGATCGGTCAGCTGGTCTTCTACGTGACAAAACGCTGCGAGTGCCCGTACGATAAAAAACCGGATGCAAAATATCAGAACCAGAAAAACGCCACGATCTCACGCTACGATAAAAATATGATGAAAAACGTGGAGTAATCTCTCCTTTTTTTAATCTGAAATTGGGTTCTGCATTCCTTAAAAACACGAAGACAGACCCGCATATATTTACAAGAATCTATATATCATATGCCCTCTAATATGAATTCACAGCGTGAACTATCATGACATCTAAATACCAGAAAGAAACACTCAGCATCCATGCCGGACAAAAACCGGACGAAACGACCGGGGCACGGACAGAACCGATCTACATGACCACTGCGTATGTGTTCAAAGACGCAAAGGAAGCTGCAGGACGATTTGATCTCTCCGTTGAGGGAAATATTTACACTCGGCTCACGAATCCGAACAACACCTCGTTTGAAAAACGCATTGCCGCGATCGAAGGCGGAACTGCCGCAATCAGTACTGCCTCCGGAATGGCAGCGATAAGCACTCTGATCCTTGCGCTCACCAACCTGGGAGACGAGATCGTTTCGGCCGATAATCTGTATGGAGGAACATTCGAGTTATTCAGTCTGACCCTGCCGAACTTTGGGCGAACGGTCAGATTTGTTCCTTCAAATGATCTGACTGCCTTGAAGGCTGCGATCAACGAAAAAACCAGGGCCGTCTACTTTGAATCCATCGGAAACCCGAAACTTGACATCCCCGATTTTGCAGAGATCGCAAAAATCGCCCATGAAGCAGGTGTTCCCTTCGTCGTGGACAACACGGTCGGGATCGGAACGGTCCGTCCTCTCGAGCACGGAGCGGATCTGGTCGTGATGTCGGCAACGAAATATGCCAACGGGCATGGAAACTCCCTGGCGGGCGTGATCGTTGAAAGCGGCACATTCCCCTGGGACAACGGCAAATTCCCCAAGTTCACCGAACCTGATCCGGCGTACAAAGGACTCGTGCACTACAAAGCATTCGGTCCGGGGACCGTATCGACCAGTATTCGTATTTCCCTGATGCGCGACCTCGGTGCCGCTCTCTCGCCGTTCAATGCCTGGCTTACCTCGATCGGTCTTGAAACCCTCTATCTTCGGGTTCCCAGACACGCAGAGAATGCATTGATCGTAGCAAAGCATCTGGCATCTCACGAAAAGGTTGCCTGGGTCAACTATCCCGGTCTTCCCGGACACCCGTCGGAAAAGAACCGCGAAAAATACTTCGGCACATCAGGCGGCCCGCTTCTTACCTTCGGCGTAAAAGGAGGATATGATGCGGCGATCACCGTGCAGAATAATGTACAGCTCATCTCTCTTCTCGCAAACATCGGAGATGCAAAAACACTCATCATCCATCCGGCATCGACGACCCATCAGCAGCTTAGCGAAGAAGAACAGCGTTCAACCGGGGTCACGCCTGATACGATCCGTCTCTCGGTCGGTCTTGAAAATCCGATCGATATCATCGCCGATCTGGACCATGCCCTCTCCCTCATCTAAATACACCCATGTTACAGGATTCACTTGGTGAAGTCACCACACACTATCACACCTTAACCCGCCCGGTGGATCTGGAGAGCGGAGCATCTCTTTCAGATGTGATCATTGCCTATGAACGGTACGGAAGAAAGGATAACAAAAACGTCATTCTTGTCTGTCATGCTCTCACCGGAGATGCACATGCGGCAGGTTTTCATAAAGGCGACACAAAACCCGGATGGTGGAACGGGATCATTGGTCCCGGCAAAGCACTAGACACAAACCGATACTGTGTGATCGCGACCAATGTTCTCGGCGGGTGTAAAGGTTCGACCGGTCCTTCGTCGGAGGATCCGGCCACCGGAAAGCCCTACGGAATCACATTTCCGGGGATCACGATCCGCGACATGGTCCATGCCGAACACCTACTGCTCGAAGAACTGGGCATTACTGAACTCTATGCCGTGATCGGCGGTTCGATGGGCGGAATGCAGGCCATGCAGTGGAGTGTTGAGTTTCCGGCATTCGTCCGCCGTGTTATTTGTATTGCTTCGGCCGGTTACTCGACTCCCATGCACATTGCGTTCGGGGCGGTCGGCAGAGCGGCCATCATGAGCGACCAAAACTGGAACAACGGCAACTATTCTGCCACAAAAAAACCAGACCGCGGCCTCTCCCTTGCAAGAATGATGGCACATATCACCTATCTCTCGGATGAATCCATGCATACGAAATTCGGGAGAAGACTTCAGAAATCAGAGGCCTTTGGATACGGATTCGACACTGAGTTCTCGGTAGAAAGTTATCTTCAGCATCAGGGAGAGATGTTTGTGGAACGCTTCGATCCAAATTCTTATCTCTACATCACCCGGGCCGTTGACTACTATGATCTTACCAAAAACGGCAGTCTGACCGATGGGCTTGCAGGGACAGAGGCAAAGTTTCTGATCATCTCCGTCTCGTCCGACTGGCTGTATCCGCCGTATCTTTCGCAGGAGATCATGCTCGCCCTCTCAGCAAACGGTAAAGAAGCCAGGTATGCGGAGATCGTTTCCCCCCACGGGCATGACGGCTTCCTTCTGGAAAATGCCCAGCTGAACTATATGGTCGGTCAATTTCTGACCCCGGTCACCGTAGAGGATCTGATGATGCATGATCCGCCGTCTATTCGGGAAACCTCCTCGATCCGCGAGGCAGCTGAATTGATGATCGGGCACGAGATCAATCATCTGCCGGTGGTTTTAGAGGATGGGACACTCTCTGGTATCGTAACGTCGTGGGATATCGCGAAGTCGGTCGCCGGCAATTTCCAAAACCTTGCCGAAATCATGACAAAAGACGTGATCTCTATTCAGCGCTCGGACTCACTCCGGTTAGCAGCTTCGCTGATGGAAAAACATGCGATATCCGCTCTCCCGGTCATTGATGATGCCGGCCGTGTTCTCGGGATGCTGACCAGCGAAACACTCTCTCTTTCCGAGGTGCTCCAATGAAAATTCTTGGGATCCATACGGACCGTGTATGGTATAAAGTCACCAAAAAAACAAAGATCGCCGAGCCGGATCCAGTAAGGGAGGACGAGATGGAGAACTGTGTTCTTCTGTTTGCGAGCGTGGAAAAGTCGGATGAACTCTCACCCGAACTGACGGTAACGTCAACGGTGGAAAGTATCAAACTGCGTCTTTCCCGCCTTGGGGCAACACGCGTGATGCTTTTTCCCTATGCCCATCTTGCCTGCGATCTCGGGTGTCCGGGTGTTTCCCAGTGGATCTTGAAAACGATCCAGAGCAGACTCATTGAAGAGGGTATCGAGACTAAACGGGCGGCATTCGGGTGGTATAAGGAGTTTGAAATAAAAAGCAAAGGGCATCCTATGGCCGATTTTTCGATGACGATCTGCCCGTATGCCGGCGGGGAATGCGAGAGCAGCAGTAAATGCTGCCAGAGTGAAGTGAAGAACGACTGATAAATGTAACTATTCACCCTCCCTGATCTCTCAAAATTTATGTGCCTGGATCCAATTTGTTTCGACTTTTTCCTATATCTTTTTTTAAGATCCCTTTTTTCTTTCAGGCCGCACTCTCCCTCTATTGAAACCCTGCATGCAATTAATTGAAAATCAAAAATCAAAAATGAAACATCGTTCGTCTTGAGGGCTGTATTGCTGAATTGGAATCCCGCAGGGATCTCACCTGCTGCAGATATATTTTATCATGCGTGCAGCCCTAAAATCGACCGAAAACCGCTGAAACTTCTTTCATCATCCGCAAATCCACGAAACTATTAAATACAAAAACCACATATGTATTATTCACACTGTGAACATCACAATGTGAATCAAAAACCGTGCCAGGTTGGCGGAGTGGTAACGCGACTGCCTGCAGAGCAGTTCTACGCCTGTTCAATTCAGGCACCTGGCTTTTCCATTCTGGAAAAAACCGCATGGTATCTGTGCGGAGAAAATGCAGATACTCTCTAAAAAATGTCACAAAAAGCGATAGATGCAGTATTCACCGGTCTCTTTAATCTGACCGACATACGTGTCACCCTGCGGGAGACCTCACCTTTGCATCATCTCACCGATGAACAGAAGGAACGCACGAAAAAAACCGTCGAAAACATCAGAAAACAACTTGAGATCCTCGAGGGTGAGCTTCTATGAAATGCGCCGGGCAGATAGAGACACGTGCTGTTGAAGAATCCTCGATCAATCTTGATCCGATCCAGGCAGCCGGCAGACTCACCCCGGAGGCGATGAAAGCCGTCATCGCGTGGGGAGACGGATACTCAGTCTGTGACAACTGTCATAAACCCTTCCGCCTGGACTATGTAACTAAACCGCCGATCGCGGACTTCCACACCGAAGCAGCCGCATGGCTCGGCATGGACCAGATCCAGCTCGTTCCGGGAGCACGGCGGGCATTCCAGGAAGTGACCGGAGCACTCGTCGGAAAAGGCGAACCGGTCATCATGACCGGGATGGGGCATTACACTGCGTATTTATCCGTAGAGGTCGTGAACGGCGTCGTCCGGGAAATCAAACCGACCCCCGATCACCACATCACCGCCGACGCAGCTGCGGAATCGATCGAAAACGCCATACGCGAATTCGGATATGCCCCTAAACTGGTATTTGTCGATGCGGTCGATTTTATGTATGGAAACATGCATGAAGTCGAAAACATTGCAAAAGTTGCTCACCAGTATGATATCCCGATCCTCTACAACGGAGTTTACACCGTCGGGGTCCTGCCGGTAAACGGCAAAAAACTCGGCGTCGATTTCGTCGTCGGATCCGGGCATAAAAGTATGGCAGCACCCGCCCCGTCCGGCATTCTCGCGACCACCGACGAGTATGCAGATATCGTTCTTCGCACAACCAAGATCCAGGGAGATGTCACCGGCAGAAAATTCGGCATCAAGCAGGTCGGGATCCTCGGTTGTTCGCTCATGGGCGACCCGGCAGTTGGTCTGATCGCCTCATTCCCGCGGGTGAAAGAGCGGGTCAACCACTTCGACGAGGAACTGAAAAACCACAAGATCGTTACCGACGCCTTGCTTTCCATCGAAGGAACAAAAGTTGCCTCGGAATATCCGAGAAAACACACCCTTACCCGAATGGACACAGCGGGATCATTCGACGTAGTCGCACAAACCCATAAAAAACGCGGCTTCTTCCTCTCGAGTGCCTTAAACAAACGGGGGATCACCGGCATCATGCCGGGTGTCACCAAACAGTGGAAGTTCAACACCTATGGACTGACCACCGCACAGGCAGAATATCTCGCAGATTCGTTCATCGAGATCGCCGAAGAAAATAATATGGTCGTGGGGTAACCCCCCTTTTTTCTCTCAAAAATTTAGTATCGGCACCAGGATAAAAGAGATTAGGGGTGAATAGTTACACGTTAATTCCGCTTTCCCGCAAGAAGCGGGCGGCGCGTATACTTCGAGAGCCGCTCTGCAAGAATTCTGATGACGTCATCAGCCGTGTCGACGCCAAACACGCAGTCGTCGGGGATGTCCGGATACCGCGGTTTGTCGTCGATCTTTTTATCAGCCACGACAGCTCCCCAGTCGGAGAACACGCCGTCTCTTTTCACCACATCCGGAACACGGTATGCCATGATCAGACGGTGCATCACCCAGGCATAGGAAAGTTCGGAGAGCGTCCCCGACCCCCCGCCTACCGCGACGACCGCGTCCGTATTTGCCACGATGAAGTTTCGCGCATGATCCAGTCCGGTCGCGATAACGATATCCGTATACGGGTTTGCCTGGGCCGGATCATTTCCAGGAAGGACCGCGATCACGTCCCCTTCACGGTATAAAGGAGAGGCATGAGCTCCGCGGGATACAGCTTCCATCACCCCGCCGAGCCCTCCCGAAAGCACCCGGTATCCGTTTGAAACAAGCGCATTCCCAAGCGAAAACGCAAACTCTTCTTTCGCAGATCCGGGTCGTATCGCTGCGTCGCCGATAACAGAAATAACCGGTCTCCTTGACATACCTAATCATGCGCTGTCCGGTAAGAAGAATATTCTCTCCAAAAAAATCCGTTGCATGAAGCCGAAAAAAGGGTTGGAAGTCTGCCGGATCGCTCTATTTCATAGCGCAGGTCCCGACGCACGGCTCCTTTTCAGGGACGACCAGACGATAGGCATTTGCAAGGACCGACGAGTTTGCAAGAAGACCGGCGACCAAAACCGCTTCCAGGATCTCTTCGTTTGTGATCCCCATCTTCTTTGCGACCTGCATATGATACGTAGTACAGTGATCACACCGTAACGCTGCTCCTACTGCAAGGCTGATCAGCTCCACAGTTTTCGGCGGCAGTGCTCCTGCCTGGGTCACCGCATTTTTGTATAAAAGATGCGAAATGAGGGCCTCCGGACAGGCCTCCAGTTTTTGGTAGATCAGAGGAGATGTTCCGTACTCCGCTTCGATCCTTCCCAGCCACTCGGCGGCTGTCTGTTTCGCGCCGTTCTTTTGTACTTCCGCGATCGCCTCTTCAAAATTCATGTCGATTTCTACCATGATTCATACCACTATGTTTGTTTCCGAAAGCGGCTTTATGCGGATCAGAATATAATCCCGCATGCGTGAAGGCAGAACGTCTGCCACATCGCCGACTTTTACTTCATCCTCGATCACGAGATCACGGACCTTTTGCGCATACGTCGGGTAGGACAACTTAACCCGCAGGCCGTTGAGCTGGACTGCGATCGGGGACGGGGAGTAGACCTCCTCGATCTCGGGAAGTTCCTGTTTGATGAGCGCCTGAAGCCGCGCCGGCGAGACCGAAAGAGGATCGTTTGCTATCTCCTGACGGCGCGCCTCGATCACTTTTTTCACTTCATCGATCACCATATCGAGCCGGTGGATGTCCGCTTCGGTCTGGGTCCGGTGCATGAACCGCCCAAGGCCGCCGACGTATCCGGCAACCGGCGGATCGGTCTGCTTAACGAGGACCTCACGGTCGGGCCCCCCCGTCAGAATGACCGGGACTGTGAGCCCGTATCTGAATTTGGGGAATTTCTTCTCGATACAGGAGGCAAAGTTTCCCAAAACGAAGATCGCCAGATCATGTTCATTGATCAGATCCCGTTCCTCGTCATTCATCTGCGCGATGCGTTTGCCAAACCCGCGTGCCATGCCAAGCATGTTCGACTTCGAGCCGTGGCTTCGCAGATACTCGGCCACGTCGCATGCCGAGTGAGGAAGGTGATGGATCTCCAGACTTGGGATCACCACCGCGATCTCGGTCCCTACAAGCGGAGATTCGATAACCTCTCCGCCGAGGGGGCGGGAAAACGTGATCAGATGCCTGATGTCCTCTTTGGGCATCAGGACCTGAAGAACGACCTCGCTTGCAATATTATGCCGCTGAACGATATACCCGCCGAGATCCTCGATGTAGTCGATGATCTCGTCAAGACGGTACACGCCTCCCTTATACGTAACAGGAACAAGGATCATTTCAGGGCCTCCTCCATTCGTGCGAACCGGTCCGCGATGATCTTCTCGACATCGGCCGCCGGCAGAGTGTTTTCGCTCGCGGCATAAGAGAACCTGTTTTTGCCGTAGTTCTCACGCCTGACCTTGAACCCTTCGGGGGCGATCACCTGGATCGCATAGATGAGATCTTTAAATAGTGACTCGGCCGGATCGACAACCACCCAGTCCCGGATATCCTTTGGGATCTGCGTATTTTTGATGATGACGGTGAACCGGTCCGGTTGATCGACATTGTCATGACCGAGTTTCTGCCACAATATCTTCAGCATGGCAGCAAGATAGGTCTCATCTCCTACGGCGATCGTCGCCTGTCCGTCCTGAAGCAGTACATTGCCTACATCCGAGATCTTTATTACAGAACGCGGGGGGCGGATGAAACCTGCAGCTACAAAAAGGGGATACTGCGGATCGATGTAGATATGCAGACCTTCCACGATACCCAGAAGGTTGTGATCCTGCAGTACAGTAGTAGCGACCTTGATGTAGTTGTCCGATCCGTCTTCGGTGCATTCGACCTCGAAGTAGTCCAAACCTGCCATTTACGCCTCCTTCACCTTTTTATCGACAAAACCGGAGGAGATCAGTGCGCCGCCGACTGCCCCGATATACTGGGAATGAGGAGGGACAACGACCTCTGTTTTGAGCATCCTTCCCATGGCGCGGACAAGTCCCTGGATAAGTGATGATCCGCCGACCATGATGACCGGCTCTTTGACATCGACTTCCTGGAGCTGCTGTTCGTACACCTGCTGGGCAACGCTGTGGCATGCCGCGGCGGCAACATCTGCGGGTTTATAGCCTGCAGCGAGAGCATTGACCAGGGACTGTGTTCCAAAGACGATACAGTAACTGTTCATCGGCACATTTTCCCCGCCTTCACTTTCCATCGAGAGAGCGCCAAGCTCGGTGATATCGATACCGAGACGTTTTGCCGTCATCTCAAGGAACCGTCCGGACGCTCCGGCGCAAATACCTCCCATCGTGAATGACCCGGGCATCCCGTCGTTTACGCTGATAGCTTTATTGTCCATACCGCCGATATCGATGACGGTCGCAAATCCTTTCTGGGCGTTTGCAAGGTAGACCGCTCCTTTTGAGTTGACGGTGAGTTCTTCCTGAATGAGATCAGCTTTGATATGTTTCCCGACAAGGAACCTTCCGTATCCGGTCGTTCCGACAGCTTCTATATCGGAGATCTTGAGTCCTGACTCTTCAAGTGCGAGAGCGATGACCTCGTCAGAGCTTTTCAGAACATCGGTCGTCGGTCTCCACCCGGTCCCGATGATCTCGTTATCCTGCATGATGATGCATTTCGTTGTCGAAGATCCGGAGTCCACACCCATCGTGGTCCCGACCTGGACCTCGCGGGCCATCAACGCACGGCGTTTTGCGATGGTCGAAAGAGCTTCGAGTCTGGTGAGAAGGGTCGAAGCGCCGGTCCGCTCGTTGAATGAGTAGGAAACGACCGGGATCTTGGAGTTCTCGACGATATATCTGCGGAGTTCGTTTCGAACGATCGCCGCCTCGGCGCAGCGGAAACAGCTTGCAATGAAGATGCCGTCAGCCTCGATCCTCCCCTCCACGATTGCCTGGGCGCGTGCGATGGCAAGTTTCAGATCCGGACTTTTCACCGGAAGACCGAAGTCCTTGTAGGCGCGTTTTACATCCTTTAAGGCCACATCCGGGTAAAACATCTTTGCTCCGACGGTCTCTGCCGCGGACGTGATCTCGTTTTGGATACCGCTGTATTCTGCTCCGCAGGTGATCTGGGCGATCCGCACCGGCTGATCTTTTGCGCTCATTGTTTCACCTCCAGATCTTTGAGGAACTGTTTGATCTTTGCGACAAATGTCACGCCCTCTTCTTTCGAAGCCGGGTAGCGCAGTTCGAGTTTCGGCATCTCTTTTTCCCGAAGCATGAAGACAAGAAGTTCATTTGTCCGTGCGCAGCCCATACAGCCGAATGCCAGCTCCGGTTCATCGATGATGACTGCCGCTTCGGCCTCTTCCACAAGCGGGCCGTAAAGCGCCATGCGCCCTCTGATCCCGGACGGGACCTCAACAGCAGCCCATTTCAGACCTTTCTGAGGATCTTCGGCGGTCATCTGGATCGGCGGCGAATCAAAACCCGGTGTCTGGACATGTTCGCGGATCGAAAGAGCCGATCCGAGCGGTTCGTGACCGAACCTCTCTACAAGGTCGGATAAGATGAGGCTGGTTGCCGGATAGATGAATACTTTTGCCATTATTTTTCCTCCGAAAAAAGTTGTTCGAGGATATCTGCATCAAGAGGTTCTTCAAGCGGCAGAGCGACCCCTGCAGCTTTTTTCAATGATGCCTTTGTCAGTTCCTGGGTCTCTTTCAGTCCATGCGAAATATACCGGATAAAACTCATTTCATATTCGTGCCCAAGATACCCGGGCCTTGCGCCGCCGAGATCGGCTCTGCAGCGCCGGGAATCTCCGGGGGGGAAACCCCGGTCTTTTATGAAGATCCGGTAGGGATCGAGAGTACGCAGGTGATCGATGATACGGGAAACATCCTCCGGCGTACCGGTGATCTGGCAGCCAAAACAGGTCTCTTTGATCATCACGCCCTGAGCTATCTCATAGGCGGCCGTTGCGATATCCTGAGGGGTCGTGTTTGGCGAGTCCACGAACACATACTTGGTCACGGTCCCGACATACTCCGGGACGTACGGTTTCATTCCCTGACCTCCCGGATATAGATGGTCCCGCCCTCTTTCATCAAAGAAAGTTTGTCCATATCGATCACGGTCCCGATCACGTTCGTTCCCTCAAAGGGCTCTCCTGTCGGTCCGTACTCCTTGTTTTCCACCACACGCACACCCACCATCCCGACTGCATGCCGCGAGTCGTTCGTCAATGCAAGAGTATTGGTCCTGACCGGTTTTTTCGGCGTGTTCTCCGGGATGATGTTTGTCCCGGTCGAGAACGGAGGCTTGAAAAGGTACATCTCATTCTCCAGATTGTAAATAAACGGCATGGTCCCGACCGCATACCGTTTCAGGCCGGTGACCCGGCGGAACAGATCGACCGAGCGGGGAGCCTTTTTATAATCCAGCGAGATGTCGATGACATTGTCCAGACCCATGGTGAAGAGCGAGACTTTTCCCTCTTTCAGGACCTCAAGCGTCGTCTCCGGTTTCTGATCGATGACGACTCTTCCGGTCAGATCACGGTTGTCGGCCATCACTTTGAGACCGCGTTTTTTCGCAAGATCCACCGCTTGTCCGAGAGGAAGACCCCGCAGATCAAGCAGCTCGGGGACAGATCTCACCGAAAGGGTCGTTTTATCGGTTGAAAATTTGGCAAGCTCTATCCCTCTGGTAACTGACCCGGTCCGGGTATGATGCTGATTGCTTGGCACATCCCGGGTGTAGATATAGAGAGCGCCTGAGCCTTTTCCTGCCGTTCTCACCGTTACGGTTCCTTCACGTCTGGATTTCTGGCGTTCCTGCGCAGCGTAGAGTCTTCCTTCGGTGTGATCCCGGATAAAGGTGGACGCAGTCTGATCGACCCGGAATCTGCTCTCACGCAGGCAAAACAGCATATGTTCAACCGATTCGGTACAGGCGCAGTCGATCTCTGCATGATTCTCCTGATACCCTTCCGCGGTGATGACCAGCTCGGAAAAGATCTGCACCCCGTCTTTCACTTCAGCCGAAAGATCAGCTGTCACTTTTGCATTGGTCGAGTCGGTACTGGAAAATACCTCCTCGATACGGGTGATCGTGTCGCCGTTTCTCCAGCGGTTCAGGATCCCCAGACCATAGATGACTTTTCCCAAAACGGCTCCGCCTTTGGCTGCCCCGTGATCCGCCACATGTTCCCTGCGGGAAAAGGTGAGATAGGCATTTTTGGGATCATAGCCGCCTGAACCCAGACAGACCAGTCCGCGGTCATACCGGTACGGTGTTTTGTCAGGAACGAACTCCTGAGGGAAGGGACCAAACGAGACGGCATTTTTATCCTCGAAATGTACCCGCAGATTTTCTTTCACTTCACCGGTCGGCAGAGGAAAAGCGGTTTTCTTTGCAAGTTCGATCACGATATCTCCGGCAGAGGTGGTCAGACGGAGATGGGATGTTTTCGCCCGGGAAACGCTGCCGGGCATAAGAAGGATAACAGAGGTCCCCTCCGGCTGGTTTGGAAGGAGATCTTTGAGGGTTGTTGTTTCCGGAACGGTTTTTTGTTCACCGTTCAGGAAGATCCGGACATCGGTCATGATCCTGACCTACATCTCAAACATTTCATCGGTCGTTTCATGCAGAGCACCTTCGGTTGCTTCCGCTTCCGGCGCTCCTCCGGCGAGGGTCACTTTCTTCGGCGTGCCGGTCTCTGCCCGCGCCCTTTCCTTTTCGACGGCATTGCGCATAACGATCTTTTCATCCTCGGATAGATTGTCGAGCACCTCATGGGTCGGACCGATGTCGATGATCTTGCCGCCGCGCATGAACATACATCTGTCGCAGACATCGCGTACAAACTCCATGTCATGGGAAACGATCACAAATGTCTCATCCATCTCTTCCCTGGCATGCATGATCGAGTGCTTGACATCGACTTTGGTGATGGGATCCATAGTTCCCGTCGGCTCATCAAGAAGTATGATGCGCGGTTCGCGGATCAGGATCTGCGCGAGAGCTACCCGGTGCTTTTCTCCTTCCGAAAGGCTTGCCGGCAGTCTGTGCAGAACATCTTTTGCCTTCTTTTCGGTGAAACCTGCCATTCGAAGAGTGATAAGCGCTTTTCTGGTCGCAAGTTCTTTGGGGAACTCAAGGCCGATAGCATCGGTCAGGTTGTCGATGACGGTTCTGTGAGGATACAGATCGTACTCCTGATGAAGCAGACCGATATACTGTTTTGCCCGTCCGCGGAAGAGATATCCCGGTTTTGACATATCGATCCATTCATCCCCGATCCTGACGTTGAGTTTTCCTGACGTCGGTTCATACAGACCCGCGATCATCTTGGAGAGCGTGGTCTTGCCTCCGCCGGATACGCCGATGATCCCGAAGATCTCCCGTTCATTGATCTCGAAGGTGATATCGTTTACCGCGTTGATAACTCCACGGTCAACGGCGATGAATTTTTTGAGCAGGTTTTCCGCACGGATGATCGGGTCGCCGAAGATCTGATCGGTGTAGACACGGTCGTCGTGATAACCTTTCATGAACTCTTCAACGATCTCATCGGGCGTGCCGATCAGGGTTATTTTTCCATCGTCCAGGAGCACTGCCCGATCACAGACATCCTCCAGAACCTGGGAAAAGTGGGAGGTGACGATCATTCCCATATTGTTTTCCTTGGCGGCTTTCTTCAAAAGATCATGGACGATCCTGGCCGTTTTCGGATCAAGGGTGCCGGTTGGTTCATCGGCACATAAAAAGAGCGGTTCCCTGGCAAGCTGACGTGCCAAAACGACACGCTGTTTTTCGCCGCCGGAAAGATCACGGGATATATGCATCATCCTGTGGGTGAGTCTGACTTCATCGAGTAAGTCGGCTGCACGTGATATGGCTTTTTCCGAGGGATAGTTTATGTCGTCTAGAGCGCGAAGAACATTTTCGATGACCCGGTCATCCCCGTAGAGGGCAAACGTCCGCTGGAACATCAGCGAAGTCCGTGCCATTATCTGGGCTTTGAGTCTCTCGTTTTCCGGTTTCCAGAAATCGATATCTTCAGCAGCAAGCGTGTCGCCGCAGGCGGGACAGGGTTTCCCGGCATCACTCTGGAACTCGATTTTTCCGCATTTTGGACAGCGGGATATATGATAGATGATAGTTCCGGACGTTGGAGCCTGATCGATTCCGCGGATCAGATGGATGAGTACGGTCTTTCCGCAGCCGCTTCTGCCGATAACACCCACGATCTCTCCTTCGGAGATTTCCAGATTGATGTTATCCAGGACCCTGACCATTTCGGCTGATTTCTCGAGGCAATCTTCCGTTGAGGCTGGAAAGTCCATGATGAGGTCCTTTATCGTGATAAACGGGGTTGTCATATGTTCTTCCTTCTATAATGGTATGTGTTTGTTTTACGGAGTTATTAGTTTTTAGAAGAGGGTCTGCGGATCTCAGATCTTGGGGGCAGATGCATCTGAAGGCATATTATCATATTATATATGTGCAAAACCGAGACCGGCATGCGGCCTCAGGAACTTTCAGTGTTCAGTTTGTCCACGATCCCGACCACGTCACGGATATCTTCGATGATATAGGATGCCTGTCTGCAGAGTGCTTCGGGCCGATCGCTTTTCTGCTGGACGGTTAAAATAGAGACATCGGCAGCCCGCATGGCAGAGAGGTCGTTGATCCCGTCTCCGACCATGACGACGACATCATATTCATCTTTGAGGCTTGTTACGATCCTTGCTTTCGTAACCGGCGTTGCCACCCCGTGGACCCGTTCCCGGGGAATGCCGATCTTGTCAGCGATCAGTTCGAGTTTTGAGGTCCGGTCCCCGGAAGCGATATAGACCGCGACGCCTTTCAGATGCAGCGCCGAGATCATCTCCCTCACTCCCGGAAACGGATAGCCGGCGGCGGCGATCGTAAACTCGATCTCGCCTGTCCGGAGATTGACGATGATGCCGGCGTTCATCGCAAATGACTCGGCTTCCCGGGAAACGATCTTCCAGCAGGCGCGGATGACCTCCTGCATATCGGAGACCAGGCACACGGGATCGGAAAAAAGGATCGCGGCCACGCAATCGGCGTCGATGATCTTTCTCCCGCAGCTGATGCCGAATACCACATCGATCTCCTTGAGGTACTCGGAGAAGTTCTTTTCCGGAGGTATCTGCATCATCTCGGTCGAGCTGATATTCAGCAGAACAAGGATCCTGTCCGGATCCTCAAACGTCAGCATTGTCGTTTCCGGACTGTTGTTCAGCAAGAGACCGCTTTTTATATTTTTGACGGCGCGATTCGTTTTCAGAAGCGTTCCGGCACTGTCAAAAACTACTCCGACAGACATTATCCTCCTCTTTTTGGATGGAACATGGTTCGACCCTCAGTTATTTAATCTTAGACTCCAATCAGTAATATAAATGAGCATCAACGACACAGCCGATAAAATCATCTCGATGGAGATTCGCGGCGCCGGAAAGATTGCCCGGGAAGCAGTTTCTGCGCTTCGTGATCATGCCGAAACTCTGCCCCGGACAGGAGATGTATCGATATTCATCCGTGAGATGGAACTTGCGGCGGATCTTCTTCTCGCGACCCGGCCGACAGCCGTCTCTCTTCCCAATGCAGTGCAGATCGTTATGCGGGATGTCCGCTCAGCCAGCAATGAAGAGGCTGCACGAAGAATTCTGCGGGAAAAAGCGAACGAGTTTATCTGGTCATCAAGAACAGCTCTCGACCGGATCTCGGTGATGGGCGCAAACCATATCCCTGACGGCAGTGTCGTGATGACGCACTGCAACTCGAGTGCGGCTCTTGGAAGCATCATCGAGGCAAAACGGCAGGGAAAGGATATCGAGGTCTATGCGACAGAGGTCCGGCCGTGGAACCAGGGAAGGATCACGATAAAAACGCTCAACGATCATGAGATCCCGACCACGTATATTGTGGATTCGGCGGCACGGACCATGATGAAAGAGGTCGATCTCGTTATTGTAGGGGCAGACGCAATAACCGTGAACGGAGCGGTCGTGAATAAGATCGGGACATCCCAGATCGCTCTTTGCGCCCACGAGGCAAGGAAAAATGTCATCGTTACGGCAGAGACATACAAGTTTGCCCCGCGAACGATCCTCGGCGAGCGGATCCAGATCGAGGAACGCCCGACAAACGAAGTTCTTCCTGACGATATTGCAGCAGGACTGCCGTTTGTCCGCATCAAAAACCCCGTGTTTGATGTTACGCCGGCTGAATACATAGATCTGATAATTACCGAAGCAGGAGCGATACCCCCTCACCTTGCCTTCACCATCATGCGTGAATACCTTGGATGGGGACTGGGAGAGCTGCAGAACCAGTTTCTAAGTCTGGAGAAAGACTAACATGAATGACCTGATTGCAACCTATTACTTTAAACCAAAAGCAGGAGTGACGCCTGAGTACGCCGCCCAGGCGATCTCAGAAGAACAGACGACCGGCACCTGGACCGGGATTTCCACCGTGAACGAGAAGACCGCATACGTTCATGCCTATGACGGCGAAGTCCTTGAGCTTGCGCCTTCGGGTTCAGGTTTCCAAACGAAACTTAGTTTCCCTTATGAAATTTTTGAGCCGGGAAACATCCCCCAGTATCTCTCGGTCGTCGCAGGAAACCTGTTCGGTCTTGGAAAACTAGAAGCCGTCAGACTTCTTGACATCGAGATCCCGAAGGGTCTTGACGGGACCGGACCGAAGTTCGGCATAGAAGGCATCAGAAAGATCTGCGGAACTGAAACCAGCCGCCGCCCCCACGTCGGCACGATCATCAAACCAAAAGTCGGTCTGAACCCGAAGGATACGGCTGAGGTGGCCTACGAGGCGGCGCTTGGCGGTGTCGATCTGATCAAAGACGATGAGACCCTGACCGATCAGAAGTTCTGTCCGCTGATGGTCAGGCTCGAGATGGTGATGGATGCACTTGAGCGGGCAAAGGAGGAGACGGGACGGGAGGTTTTGTATGCCCTGAACGTCACCACCGGAGGGGACAGGATCCTGGAAATCGCTTCCAATGCCGTAAAAGCAGGCGCCAACATGCTGATGGTCGATGTTCTGACGGCCGGTTTCTCAGCGGTCCAGTGCCTTGCGTCCGAGCCGTCGATCAACGTTCCGATCCATGTCCACCGGACGATGCACGGAGCGCTGACAAGAAATCCCGAACACGGTATCGCGATGCGGCCGATCGCCAAACTGGTTCGCGTCTGCGGAGGAGATCAGCTCCACACAGGAACGGTTTCCGGGAAGATGGGCGGAAAAGCCGATGAGATCCTGGGGGACAACAGGGCCCTTACCGGTCCTGCGGGAAAGCTTCTCACGGTGTTTCCGGTGGCTTCGGGCGGCCTTCACCCGGGAAAAGTCAATGCCGAGATCACTACGCTTGGAAACGAGATCGTTCTCCAGGCAGGAGGCGGGATCCACGGCCATCCGGACGGTACCGCGGCCGGAGCACGGGCGATGCGCCAGGCAGTGGATGCGGCATTGGCGGGCGTGAGTGCGAACGAGTATGCAAAGACCCATATCGAGCTGCAGAAAGCGCTGGACATCTGGGGTTCTGTGTAAAAGAGGAGCATTTTTACCCGGTGACGGGAGGGCTCCACACCCTGTTTTTATCAGATTTCTGTCTCTTTGGAGTAATGAGTATAAATCTTCAGGAGCACATATACTAGTATTATGACCATCAAGTTCCCGAAGCATGACGTTATGTCGATAGCATTCACAAAACTTCACGGAAACGGGAATGACTTTATTCTGATCGATGAGATGAATCAGGTCATTATTCCGGATGAAATGAAGGCGCAGTTTGCAGTTGTGTACTGTGACCGGAGATTCGGTATCGGCGGAGACGGTGTGCTCTTTATCTCCAAATCCGATAAGGCGGACATCCGCATGAGACTCTTCCAGCCCGATGCAAGCGAGGCTGAGATGTGCGGCAACGGGATCCGCTGTCTTGCAAAATATGCATTCGATAAGGAGTATGTGAAAAAGAAAGCCTTTGCCGTCGAAACACTCGCCGGCGTGATGCAGGTCCGCGTGGGATATGACAATGAAGGGGATTTCATGGCGACCATCGATATGGGAGCGGCAGCATATCAGGAGAGCTGTGAGATCGAAGGGATGACCGTATATTCAGTGAACACCGGTGTTCCCCATGCTGTCGTTTTCGTCGGAGATGTTGAAGGGATCGATATTGATAAAGTGGCGCCGAAGATCCGGCACCACCCGAGATTTCCGAAAGGGACCAATGTCAACTTTGTTCAGATCACCGGACAGTCGGAGATCGTCATCCGGACCTTTGAACGCGGTGTTGAGGGAGAGACACTTTCATGCGGCACCGGATCAACGGCCTCGGCGCTTATTGCGGCAAAGGCCGGAAAGGTGTTTGGAAATCCCATTCACGTCAAAACAGCCGGCGGTCCGCTTGACATCACAGTCGGCGATATCCCTCAGATGACAGGGCCGGCTTCTACCGTCTTTGTCGGAGAAATCAGATATTAACCCCTTTTTTTGAAACGGCCGGTCCGTATCTTCTGCAGTCAAAGGCCGCGACATATGGCCAAATGCAACACCTTTATTTAACCTAATGTCAATACCTAACTAACTAGCACTTTCCCCATTTCCTTTCAGACGTCCGGATGAAATATTATGATCGATGTAATCCCCGCTATTCCCATTGCTGCCGTGATCTGCCTTCTGCTTTTTACCGCACTTGATTTCTTGTGGAAACTGCCCAAACAGGGCGGTGTTTCCGGAGCAGATGTGATTGGAAAAGAGCTGGAAAAAAGCGGAGGAGACCGAAACGGCGGATGGATGATCGGAAACCTCATCTCATCGCCGGATGCATCGGCAGGCACGCTTCTTGCCGCATGCGGCTATTATGTGTGGGGTATATGGGGGGCACTCATCTCGATCGTTCTTGTATATATCGGTGCACGCATCTGTGCGGACAAGGGATTTGCAGGAACGAGCGGAGCTGTTTGTGCCACACTGATCATCTGGACACTCACCTCATTTGCCGGGTTCCCTCCCGAGTCCTTCATCGCGGGGTGTGTTGTCGCGATATTCCTCGTTGAAGGGATCTCTGCAAAATATGCAAGCCGCATCCTTGGAAAACTCTGGAGGAAAGTCTCATGATCGTTGAGGGGATCTGTGTGGTCATCGCCGTGTACTGTGCGGTCCGTGCAGTTTTCGAGCCGAAAACGCTGAAAAAACTGCCGTACCTCAACGTGATGAACTTCGCCGTCGCCGGAACGATCGTCCTCTTGATCCCGCATCCGATAACAGTTTTTGCGGCAATTGCCTACTTCATAGGAGCGACCCTTGAATCGAATGCGATC
Organism: Methanocorpusculum bavaricum DSM 4179; assembly: GCF_000430905.1. NCBI lineage: Archaea > Methanobacteriati > Methanobacteriota > Methanomicrobia > Methanomicrobiales > Methanocorpusculaceae > Methanocorpusculum > Methanocorpusculum bavaricum. Next base: position 86,588 of record NZ_KE387268.1, on the reverse strand, counting down.
GCAAGCACCTTTGCTCAGCTGGAGGGAGAATGACGGATTTGATTCTGATACTGGCAATCTTCCTGGCTCTCTTTGGAGGGATCGCTGCGCTTGTCGTGAGATCAGCTTTTGACAAACTGATCTGTCTTGGCATTCTTACAGCTGGGGCAGTCCTCTTCCTTGTGGAAAAAGGATATCTCGATGCGGCGATCGTGGTCTCTCTCCTGATGCCTGTCGGCACGATCTTTATCCTTCTTCTTCTCGGCAAAAAGCGGGAGGCTGCCAAATGATTCTGCCGTATGAGTTTCTTATCGGGTGCATCCTCCTGCTGGCAGGTGTGATCTTCACGGCATTTCCCCGGGAAAAAACCTATCTTACACGGCTGATCAATCTGGAAGTCGCTGAATTCGGTCTGGTGTTCATCATGCTCGGCTTCAATGAAACGCTCGCCTTGGTCACGTTTGTTGCCGTGAACATCGTAACTACACTGATCTTTGTCAGAGTGATCGAGAAAAAGGAGGCAGCATGAAAGAGGAGCGGAGCCGCAAAAACTGTCCGGCAGAAACGGCAGGCGGAGTATGTTCACCATTCCAGAAACTTTCCGGGTATCTTTCGACGATCGAAAATCTGCCGAAACTTTATGCGATCTGCGTCTGTCTGATCGCTATCTTCGGGCTCTGCAGTGTCCCGTTCATTTCATATGAGGAGGATCAGCTTTACCCCAAGTCGCTGGATCCTTCCAGTTCCCTGGATCCGTATGACCGGGGAGGAGTGCCGTTCACGGAACCTGCCGTGATCATTGCCCAGTATCCGGAAAATGCTCCGGCACTCGGATATGTGACCGCGTATCTGACGCCGCTAAGTCAGCTCCTTGCAGATTACACGCTCCACCTTGGGACAACGATCGTTGCCCACCCGGGAGGCATTCTTGATGAGATCCTCTACTACACACGCGGGTTTGACACCATCGTTGAAGCCAGCATCCTGTTCTGCGCATTCTGGATAGCAGCATATCTTTACCGGAGGTCTAAGGAATGATCGAGTTATTTGCCGGGATGGATGTAATCTATAAAATCGGACTTGCCGTCGCATTTATTGCGATAATAATCGCATTTTCCGCGATACTCAGAGAGAAAGACGGGATCCACCTGCTTATCATCGTTGATCTGATCGAGATCACCGGTCTTGTCGTGATCGCGCTTCTTGCAACCGATCTCGCCGAGGCGCTCATTCTTCCCGGCCTCGTTGTAGGCATTGCCGAGATAATGGCGGTATCGGAGCTTTGGCTCGTAAAAGAGGGACTGCAGAACGTCCGCCCGGCCCGCCGTCTCGACATCGAGGTCATGCACACAGCGCCGCCGATCATCGGCGCCCTTCTTACGGCATACGGTATCTTCCTGACAGGATTCACCGGCGGTCTCATCGCGGGCCTCGGCCTTGCCCTGTTCTTCCTCGGCAAATCGACGACCGAAAATTTCCTTTCATCAGAAACCGCATCCGGATATGCCTGGGTCCTGTGGGTGACGGCGTTTTTGATCTTCATCCTCTTCCCGAGTCAGTGGTTCCTTGCTCTTATGGCCGCCGCGGTCGGGATAATGATCAAGGTGATGGCAAAAATAGCTCTGGTCGGGACCATGCGGGGTGACGGATCATGATGGAGTCTATACTCGTAACGATACCTTTTGGCGACATGATCCATTATCTTTCGGGATATACGGTGATCCTGTTTGCATTTGCAGCGATGTTCATCCTTCTTGCCGTGATCTCCCTGCCGGAAAAACCGGTCGACATCGTATTCGGCACAGACGGCTATACCCTGAAAGAGACCCCGAAGGATCTTTCCAGATTCCAGCGGTTTATGGCGGCCGCCTGCGGGATCGCGACGATTGGCGCGATCGTTACGGGCGATATATTCAACTTCACGCTCTTTGCCGCGTTCATCGGCGTTTTGAACATCGGGATCATCGCCGGCGTGAAAAATACTCATGTTCTTTCAGCAGGATTTTCGTACGGTCTTGTCGTGATGATGGGGACAGTGCCTCTGTTTGCCGGCGCCGCCATAATCGCCGCCTCGACTGGAACGCTTTCCATCTGGGAACTGGCGGCGGCCGGAGGAGTCCCCCTGGTTGCGAAACTTCTCCTGCTGATCGGAGTTCTTGGCGAAGGCATGGCTCCATTCTATATAGGTAAAGCCGAGATAACGCGGGCGTCCGGAGCTCCGTATATCCTGATGATCCATGTGAGTTCGCTCCTGCTCTTCCTGCGGGTGGTTGAGATCCTTATGACGGTGTGATCATGAAAAAAACAGCATACATCTTACTTGCAGCCCTCTTTGTCTGCACAGCAGTCATCTCGGCCGTGCTCGTCGACGCGAATCCTTACTGGATCCTTCTGCTGATCATATCGGTCCCGGGATTTTTTGTCTCAGCGGTCCTTGCAGTATGCGCCTGTTCAAAAGACGGAGATGTTCCGTTTGTGGGGTACTGACATGATCGCGTTCCTTCTTCTCCTGATATTTGCCGTCTTCTTCGGCCTTCTCCTGCACGGGATCCACCGCAAAGTCATCGCAAGGATCCAGAAACGTCCGGGACCGCCGATCTGGCAGGAGATACTGCACACACTGAAGTTCGCCTTCAAACAGACATGGATCCCGAAAACGGCCAGTCAGGTCATGTATGTCGCGATCATTCTGATCGCGATAGGCATCTGGACCGCGGCACTGTATGTGGTCTGGATCGGCGGGAGTCTGCTGCTGATCTTCGCATTTTACATGCTCCATAAGATCGTGGAACACGGGACCGGTCTTTCTTCGGGGTCACCCTACACCAAGTTCGGCGCGATAAGATCGGTCATGTCGGCGGCTGCCGAACTCCCGCTGCTCGTCACTGTATCGGTGATCTATCTTTTTACCGGGACGCTTTCTCTCTCAGAAATATCGGCATGGGAAGCGGCAAATGTTCCGCTCATCGGCATCGCACTGCCTGCGGCGGTCTCCATGTATCTCATCATCCTCTCGAAGGCGCACTACGGACCGTTCTCCGTGATAGAGGCAAAGGAGCTCGTCTCCGGCTACTGGACAGAACACTTCGGGGGATGGCGGGCGCTTTTGAACATTGCCCTTTCGCTGAAAACATTCGTGCTGATCACCGTCTTCATCATCGTGTTCATCGGGATCCTTCCCTGGTGGCTGTTTTTGATCGTCATGCTTCTTGTGATGGTGTCGGTCTCGTTTATCTGTGCCTCAACACCTATGCTTACACCGTACAACACGGTCCTCATCCAGACGATCTGGACGATCGTCGTCTGTGTGTACGGAGTCGTCGTCTGGCTGGTGATATCATGAAATATATTCCGTTAGCTGCATGCATCTCTGTGGCTTTTTATGTCGTTCTGATGCTGCTCGAAGCCTCGCTTCATCCGGCGATCCTTCCGGGTGCTATGATCGGGGCGGTCCTTTTGGGGATCCTTGCCGCCGCTTTTGTCTGGAAGAGCGATCATGCCAAACATCTTGGCGAGGTGATCCTCATCTGGATCATGGTTCTCGGATTTATCATCTACGGACTTTTGCGTTTTGGAGGGCTGTTATGAAACTCGCGTATGAAAGGGATCTGACCCCCATGAAACTGACATCGCTCAGCGGTGTCCGGCAGAATGACGTGACGATCGCGCTGGCAAACCGCCTCGGCATCTCACGTCAGCGTATGCGGAGAATTCTGATCCAAAAATGTGATCTGATGACATTGGAAAATCTTGGACCCAGATATGACGCAGCCGAGATACAGGCTAGGTCCGACGAGATCGGAGATGCCCTGTCTCTGCCGCATCTCTCAACAGCGGCCGGGATCCTCACAAAAGAACGGGCGGATCACTACCGCGCTCTTGCCGGGGAAAAAGACGCCGTAACTGCAGATATTCTCAGGATGATCCTGGAGGAGATATCATGAGTGTTCTGCAGCAGATAAAAAATGCCGTTCGTCAGCGTTCGATCCATGTATGTTATGTAAATACCGGATCCTGTAACGGATGCGATATCGAGATCCTCGCCTGTCTTGCCCCGAGGTATGATATAGAACAATACGGGATCTATGTCCACAACAATCCAAGAGAGGCCGATGTGATCCTTGTGACAGGCGGCATGTCTCCCCAGTGGATCGATAAATTGCCCGATTTGTGGGGTCGTGTACCTGACCCGAAAGCGGTCGTGACTATTGGAAACTGCCCGATATCGGGATGTGTATTCAACCGGCCGGGTAAACTGATCGATCCGCCGGTCAGTAAATATATCCCGGTCACGGCGGCGGTACCCGGATGTCCGCCGAGTCCGACGGAGATCATCACCGCGATCCTCGGCGCGGCAGACATACTGTTCAGGGATTATGAGGTTTCGCAGAAGGAGAAGGAAGGAGGGCAGAAGAAATGAAAAAAGTCGTTGATGTATCCCTGCCAGTCGGACCGGTCCATCCCTGTTTTAAGGAACCCTGCAGGATCAAATGTGAAACGCGGGGAGAACGGGTCGTGACCACCGAAGTGGAACTCGGATACGTAAAGAAAGGGATCGAAAAGATCATGGTCGGGCGGCCCTGGCAGGAGACGATCTTTCTTGCAGAGAGGGTCTGCGGGATATGTTCTGTCGTCCACAATACGGTGATCGTTGAAGCTCTGGAAAAGATCAGCGGGATCACGGTTCCAAGAAGGGCAGAACTCCTCCGCTTGATCTTGAACGAACTTGACCGTATCCAGAGTCATCTTCTTGCAAACTACTCATACTGCTACACGATCGAGCATGAAACGCTTGGCATGTACCTGCTTAATCTCCGTGAGACCGCGATGGATTCGATCGAACTCATGACCGGGACACGGATCATGGCGGCCTATGTGGTTCCCGGGGGAGTTCGTGAAGATCTGTCCGCAGAGAATGCGGCAGCCATCCTTGCAGGCACCTATCATATGGAGAAGGAACTCAAACGCTTTGTAAAGATGTTTGAGACCGGACCGATGATCGGTCTCAGGTCAAAAGGGATCGGCGTCCTTTCCATGCAAGATGCCCAGGCATCGGGTGTGGTCGGCCCGACTGCCCGTGCTGCAGGCCTTCCCCGCGATGCAAGAAAGGCTGACCCTCTCTATCTGGAGATGGGGTGGCATATGATCACGAGAACTGAAAGTGACAACTTTTCCCGGATAATGCTCAGGTTCGACGAACTCTTCCAGTCTCTGAATCTGATCAGAAATGCCGTCGCCGCTCTTGAACCCGGAAAGATCCGCAACGGCGGAGAGATGAAAGCAGGCAGGATCAAACACACGATCGAAGCGCCAAGGGGTGATCTCACCTACGACATCGAGATAGACGCGGCCGGACAGGTGGTTTCTGTCTCGATCCAGACGCCGTCTATTCCAAACATCGAAGTGGCGACCCATGCGATGATGAAAGATCTGGCATCTGCTGCTGATGTAACATCGACGTTCATCAGTGCTGACCCCTGTATAGCCTGCGCGGAGCGGTAGAATGACCCTGTTTACCTATGTTCATGAGTTCCTGCGCCTTTCCTGGCTGAAGGCATTTTTTACGGTAAAGACAGCGCCCCTGACAAAACCATCCTACTTCCGGGATTTTCCGGAGCTGACCGGAAAGGAATGCACCCACTGTCTTGCCTGCAAAATGATCTGCCCCTGTCCGGGCGCGATCGATGTGGTCCAGACGCACGGCGTGTGGAATCCCCAGATCACGCAGGGTCATTGTGTCCGGTGCGGATACTGCGTGGAGGCATGTCCGGAAGATGTCCTGACCAGCGGGGATCTGCTGGCACGAAAACATGCCCAGGGCCTTGTCTTTACGCATGAATACATCGTAAAAATCGATACGGACCTCTGCACAGGCTGCGGAAACTGCACGACCGCGTGCCCCGCAAATCACGAGTTCGATCCGCTGATCAGTGCAGGCGGGACCTCGAACTCTCAGGAGGGGGTCATCCGGGTCGAGCATGGTAAAAATAAGGTCATGCACAATGAACGCTGCAAAGGATGCAAAGTGTGTATGGAAACCTGTCCAAACGGTGCGATCCATGTGATTCGAAACGTGACTGCGGTCCAGGAGGAGGCGTAAATGAACTATATCATCAAAAATGCCTATGTCGTCGACCCGGTCAACAAAATATCCGGCGAAAAGATGGATATCTTTGTTGCCGACGGCAGGATCACTGACGAGGAGCCGAAAAATGCCGAGATCATTGACGCCGGAGGATTCCTGACACTTCCGGGAGGTATCGATTCCCATACGCATATCTGCGGGACAAAGGTCAACTTCGGCCGATATATGAGTCCGGAGGATATGCGGGCCGGCCGTGCTCCGCGGAGAAACGGGATGCGGGCCGTTTCCGGATACAGCATCCCGACAACCTACGGGAACAGTTACCGGTATGCCCAGATGGGGTACACGACCCTCACCGAAGGCGCCATGGCCCCGCTGGAAGCCCGCCACACGCACGAAGAATTTAAAAACACCCCTCTGCAGGACGGACTCATTCTGACCCTCTTCGACGGAGACTGGGGCGTGATGCGGGCAGTAGCCTCCGGCGATATCAAACGGGCCGCCGCGCTTATAGCCTGGCGCCTGGATGCAGTCAAAGGATACGGCGTGAAACTCACCAACCCGCTCGGCGCCGAGATGTGGAGCTGGGGAAAAAATGTGGAATGCATGCGAAAACCGATCCCCGAGTTCGACCTCAGTTCGGCGGAGTACATCAAAGGCGTGATCGAGGCAAACGAGATGCTGGATCTCCCGCATTCGGTCCACCTCCACTGTAATAATCTGGGCAAACCGGGAAACTTCACCTGCACGATCGGCTCGATGGGGCTCGTTCCTGATCTGAACCCAAAACGGCAGACCTGTTATCTCACGCATGTCCAGTTCCATTCATACGGCGGGACCGGATGGGGAGATTTCTGTTCGAAGGCCGAACCGGTCGCAAACATGGTGAATCTGCGCCCGCAGATCACCATCGATATGGGCCAGGTGATGTTTGGACGGACCACGACCATGACGGCGGACGGTCCGATGGAATTCAACCTGTACCGTCTCCATCAGGACAAATGGAGTAACCATGATGTCGAGATGGAGACCGCATCCGGTGTCATTCCGGTGATCTACCGGCGGAAAAATCTGGTGAACAGCATCATGTGGGCGATCGGTCTCGAACTTGCCCTTCTCGTGAAAAACCCGTGGCAGTGTATGCTGACGACCGACAGCCCGAACGGAGCGCCGTTTGTCAAATATCCCGAGATCATCGGACTTCTGATGAGCAAGGAATACCGTGACCGTGAGTTTGCCACCATCCACCCAAAGACCGAAAGCCGGGTTGTTCTTCCTGCGCTGGACCGTGAGCTGACCTTCGAAGAGATCGCCGTAATGACCCGGGCGGGTCAGGCGCGTGCTCTTGGTCTTATCGACAGAGGGAAAGGACATCTCGGGCCAGGAGCCGAAGCCGATATAGCGGTCTATCCGTTCAGACCCGACAGACTCGACCCGTCAAAACAGTATGCAGAAGTCATCAGAGGGTTCGCACAGACAAAATACACGATGAAAGCTGGTGTTCTGATATCCAAAGACGACACGATCCTTGCCGACAAACAGAACCGGATCTTCTGGTGCAGCCCGAAAGTTCCGGAGAAGTATGATATGGCGAAAGATCCGGATCTCATCAAAACCTTTGAGAACAATTACTCGATACGCATGGAAAATTATGCGGTCGATGAGAAGTTCTATCTTTCAGGCAGTGTGAAGATCGAGACGGAGACGCGATTATGAGACGGATAACCCTGATCTTACGCGAGGAGATCGATCCATTTCTGCCGATCGAAGCAGAATCGATCAGCCCTGAGATCCTGTCAAAGAGGATCGACGTGCCGGTTTATGTGGGAAATGAGCAGAAGCTGCTCAAGGATGTCTTCTACATCAGAGTTGACGGGGAGGCAGCCGGCCCTTCGGCGACCGAGATCATTCTGGTCGGTGACTGTCATCAGGTCAAACGTATCGGCGAATACATGACCGACGGGAAGATCATTGTCGAAGGGGACATCGGGATGCACTGCGGGGATTTTATGAGCGGCGGCACGATCGAGATCATGGGTGATGCCGGACACTGGCTTGGTCGTGAAATGCTTGGCGGAAAGATCATCTGTCATGGAAATGCCGGTAACTACTGCGGCTCCGGGTATCGGGGCGGAAGAAAAGGTGTCAGAGGCGGCCAGATCTTTGTTGAGGGAAACGTCGGTGACTACTGCGCCGAGTGTCTGTTTGGCGGCCTGGTCCACGTAAAAGGAAATGCCGGCATCCATGCCGGAGGTAATATGAAGGGCGGCAAACTCCTGATCGAAGGAGACTGTCTGATGCCCTGCGGAGATATGTTCGACGGAGAAGCGACGATCTACGGCCATGTTACGGATTTCCTTCCAACATTTGTACAGACAGGTCACATAACCGAAAAGGGACACAGACTCACGGTTTTCAAAGGTGATATGGCGCACAGAAACCCGAAAGGGACCCTGCGTGTAGGATCGTTCGAGCGAATCTGAGAAAACTATTCTGGACGCATACAGCAGAGCGGATCATGCAGAGCTTTTCTCATTATCCCTTCCTCTTTTTTCTCTCAAATGGAGATGAGCTGATATTTCTTCTGATGAAAAAACTGTGCGGCAGCTTTTCTTACTGCATGCACTCAACCATTTTAACTCCTCCGAACCAAATAATTACACAGGTTTAGAGTTTACATGGCAAAAGATCAGATTCGTAACGGAAGACTGGAAGGCGGACGTTCTGCCCTGGTAGAACAGTATCTTTCCTCAATGGAAGCTGACCGAGAGATAGCGGACAGCGATATCCGGGTTGATATCGCGCATATCCTGATGCTTAGAAAACAGGATCTGATCGATGCAGTATCTGCAAAAAAACTGCTCACGACGCTGCTGGGCTATATGGAAAACGGTCTTCCTGCCGATGTATTCGATATGACCCGCGAGGATATCCATGCCGGGATCGAAGCTCAGCTCATGGCTGATGCTGGTTCTGATGCGGGCGGGCGGATGCATCTTGGCAGGAGCAGAAATGACGAGGTTGCGACCTGTCTTCGCATGCGGACCCGTGAACTCCTCATCGACACGCTGACCGCCTTGTTTGAGCTGCGTCAGTCTCTGATCTCCCGTGCAGAGGAGCATACGACCACAATAATGCCGGGTTTTACGCATCTTCAGCACGCTCAGCCGACAACGCTGGCTCATTACCTTCTGGCCTACGAAAGCCTCTTTGCCCGTGACACTGCCCGTCTCTTCGATGCCTACACGCGTGTCAACATCTCCCCTCTTGGATCGGCCGCCTTTGCCGGAACGGGTTTTGCTATCGACAGAAATCTCACTGCCGCGTATCTCGGATTTGCAAACCCTATGGAAAACAGTATGGATGCCGTGGCGAATCGTGACTTCATCGCAGAAACACTCAGTTCGCTTGCGATCCTGATGACGAACATCAGCCGCATCTGTGAAGAGCTGATCCTCTGGTCAACGTCATTTGTCAGATTCGTTGATCTGAATGACGCTTACTGTTCGACAAGCAGCATCATGCCCCAGAAGAAAAATCCTGACACGCTCGAGATCATGCGGGCAAAAAGCGCCGCCGTGATCGGAGAACTGACAGCAGCCCTCACGCTGATCAAATCGCTTCCCATGAGCTACAACCGCGATCTGCAGGATCTGAACCCGCATCTCTGGAACGCCTTCCGTCAGACGAATATGTCTCTGCCCCTTCTGGCAGAAATCATTTCTACTGCAGAGTTCAATGTGCCTGTGATGAAAAAGCAGGCTTCGGCCGGCAATACGACCGCCACCGAGCTTGCTGATTTCCTTGTCCGCGAGTACGGCATCCCGTTCAGGACCGCACACAACATCGTCGGACGCGCCGTGAAACTCGGATCTCTCGAGCTCGACGTCGTGGATGCCGCGGCAAAAGATCTTGCGTCGATCTCGCTGAAAGAGAAGGGACTGACCGAAGAAACCATCAAAAAAGTCCTTCATCCGGCAACGATCCTCCGGCAGAAGCAGAGTTTCGGTTCGCCGAATCCGAAGATGATGAAAAAAGCCGTAAAAGTGGCAGACATCCGGCTGGTCCAGGATCAGGTGACCGCCGATATCCTGCAGGATCAGCTCAGAGATGCGGATGAAAAAATGAAAACAGCCATACAGGAGCTAGATTTATGAGTCTGAACAACAGTGATCCGGTAACCGTAAGATTTGCGGGAGTCGAGATGGACGGTATTTATATCAACCGTTCCGGTGAGAATGCGATCGTAAAACTTTCAAGCGGATACAATATCTGTGTCCCGACCTCCCTCTGCTCCGCAAAAGAACAGACGGTCCCTGCAGAAAAACCCCGCGTGCTGCCGATAAAACAGGATCCGGCTCTGCCGCTTCTTTCAATAATATCGACCGGCGGAACGATCGCAAGCACCGTCGATTACCGGACCGGGGCCGTTTCCTCCAGATTTACAGCCGAGGACATACTCCGCAGCATCCCTGAACTTGCAGGGATCGCACGGTATCACACCCTTCAGCCGTTTCAGGTCCTTTCTGAAAACATGAATCCTGCCATGTGGCAGGAGCTTGCCGGAACGATCCATGACGAGATCCTGCACGGGTCAGAGGGGATCATCATCACCCATGGTACAGACACGATGCTCTACAGCGCGGCGGCGGTTTCCTTTATGCTGGACACTCCCGTTCCGGTCGTGTTTGTCGGGGCGCAGAGGAGCGCCGACCGTCCAAGCAGTGATAATGCGATGAATGCGATCTGCTCGGCGAAAGCGGCCGTCAGTCAGATGGGAGAGGTCGTTGTCTGTATGCATGCGAACGAGAGCGATACGACCTGTGCTCTTCACCGGGCGACCCGGGTCCGCAAAAATCACACCTCACGCCGTGACGCGTTCCAAAGCATCGGACGTGGTCCTGTCGGAGAAGTGAGTTATCCCGACGGAACGGTCGTTCCTGCAAAAGATGCGGTCCTTCGCGGAACAAAGGAGCTCCGCCTCGCGAATAATCTTGAACCGTCCTGCGGTCTCCTGCAGTATTATCCAGGCATGGATCCGGCAGTCTTTGACGCCTTCAAAGGTTACAAAGGTCTCGTGATCGCGGGAACGGGTCTTGGACATGTGGGAACAGACTGTATCAGCCGGATCGCCGGTCTTACGGCGTCAGGAACTACCATCATCATGACGTCCCAGTGTCAGGCGGGAAGCGTTTGTGACCGCGTGTATGAGACCGGCCGTGATCTTCTGGATGCCGGCATCATCGAAGGAGGAAGCATGCTTCCCGAGGTGGCACTCGTGAAACTGATGTGGGTGCTTGGAAATGCAACGCGAAAAGAGGATATCCGCCGTCTGATCAGGACAAACCTCAAGGGTGAACTTGAATATGATCTTTGGAGGTATGCATAATGGATTATGAAGCAGTCGGTCTGAAAGCAGGACTTGAGATCCACCAGCAGCTGAACACGAAAGAAAAGCTGTTCTGCCACTCGCCGACGGTCATCCGTGACTCGGCGGAACACACAGGCGAGGTCAGCAGATATCTGCGTGTCGCCGTATCTGAGATGGGGGACGTTGACCGGGCGGCAAAGGAAGAGCTGATGAACCAGCGTCTTTTCACATATTACACGTATGATACCACCGGTCTTGTCGAGATCGATGAAGAGCCGCCCGCACCCCTCAACCCGGATGCGCTGGACATCGTTTTGACGATCGCCAAGATGTTTGAGATGACGCCCCTTCCGGAGATCCATACGATGCGCAAGATGATCGTGGACGGCTCGGCGACCAGCGGTTTCCAGAGAACTGCCCTGGTCGCGCTGAACGGAGCGATCGAGCACGCCTGCAGGGTGGAAACGGTCGCGGTAGAAGAGGAGGCATGTCAGCGTGTCGAAGACACGATTTTCTCTGTCGACAGACTGGGAATCCCGCTCATCGAGATCACCACCTCTCCCTGCATGAAGACCCCGGAAGAGGTCCATGACATCGCCCAGTATATCGGGATGACGCTGCGTTCGACCGGCCGGGTCAAGCGCGGGATCGGCACGATCCGGCAGGATGTCAATGTCTCGATCAGAGACGGCGCACGAGTGGAGATAAAAGGCGTCCAGGAGCTCGATCTTATCGCTGAGGTCGTCCGCCGCGAGGTCCAGAGGCAGCTCTCGCTGCTTGCGATCCGGGATGAACTCCAGGCAAGAAATGCACTGGTGAACGGAGAAGTGTATGATGTCACCTCTGTTTTTGCCAGGACCCAGTCCCAGGTCCTGAAGAAAGCACGCGTGATCCTTGGAACCGTGCTCCACGGATTTAACGGCCTTGTCGGTCTGGAGATCCAGCCGGATCGCCGTCTGGGCTCGGAGATGTCTGATTACGCCAAGAAATGCGGGGTGGGCGGACTTTTCCATACGGACGAACTGCCGGCCTACGGCGTGACCGAGGAGGAGGTCCATGTTCTGAAAGAGACCCTCGGCGCCGGACCTGAGGACGCCGTCGTTATCGTTGCATCTACGGAACAGAAATGCCGGTGCGCCATGCAGATGATCATCCGCCGGGCGAAGATGGCGTTCGAAGGTGTTCCCGAAGAGACCAGAAAGATGCTGGAAGGAGGTTCGACCGCCTACATGCGTCCGCTTCCGGGCGCTGCGCGAATGTATCCGGAAACTGATATTCTCCCGGTCCCCGTTACCAAAGAGTACTGGGAGAGCATTGCAGCCCCTGAGCTTTTGACGGTGAAAGCAGAGCGGTTTGTCGCCGAATACGGACTCGACCCCGGTATGGCACGGCAGATGGCGTTCTCTGAAGAACTTCCGCTGTTCGAGCGCGCAGTATCCGAAGGGATCCGGCCGGTGTTTGCCGCACGAACGATCCTTGCCTCTCTTAAAGAGCTGTCACGAGCGGGCATCTCCTCCGACGCTTTATCCGATGACGCGATCATTGCCGTCATGAAGACGGTCGAGGCCGGAAACGCCGCTAAAGAGGCTGTTTTAGATATTCTCACGGCATGCGCCAAAGGAATGTCAGTCTCCGATGCGGTATCGCGGGTCGCTCCCGCATTCTCCCGCGAAGAGCTTCAGGATCTGGTACATGGTATCGTGAACGACCGTGTGGAGTTCATCCGCACCCGCGGGAAAGCGGCTCTGGGCCCGGTCATGGGCGTAATCATGAAGGAGGTCAGGGGAAGGATCGACGGGAAAGTCGTTTCCGAAGTACTGGATGAGGAACTTGGCCGGATCATCTGAGGTTATACAGGTGAAGCATAGAGATATGTTTAAGTGAATGGGGCACTAACAAAATACGGAGTTCAATATGGGTAAGACAGGAAGTATCAACTGGCACCAGGTAAAAGGTGTCAACGGTCAGATTCGCCTTGTCCCGCAGAAAGAGGGAGAGGTCAAAAAGCCCGGACCGAATCAGAGATTCAAGAGAGCAAGCATCGTCTCCAAGATTGAGAGCCGCATGGCAAACAATCCGCAGCAGGGACGCGGACGCGGACGCGGGCCGAAGATCGCAGATCAGCGTATCCGCCGCCGGATCCGCCGCTCGAAGAAATCGATGATGGGCGCAAAAGCAAAAGCAAAGCGTTAACATTTCTCATCAATTTTTTTACATTAACATCAATACATGATGCGGAACCCCGCGTCATTATTTTTCTCTTGTTTTAGAAAGCAGAACTAATTAGCGCATACGCTTCTCTTCAGGCAGTATATCCGGGATATCCCGCGGCGTATAACGAATAAAAAAAGAGGACCGTCTTTTTCGGATCAGATCAGCTCCCCGATCAGATAATGACGCCGGTGTCCGGTTATTTTTACCCGGATCTCTGTTCCGATCGGGATATCCTGCATAACCACGATGTTCTGATAGGTCCGATCGCGCGCCGTGACACTGCCCAATTTCACCACTTCTGTCACGACTGCCTTGAGAATACGGCCGATCATCTCTGCATTATTGGCATCATACACCGAGTTTGCCGCCGTGGTAAGCTCCCGCGAACGCTGTTTTTTTATCTGTTCCGGGATCTTTTTCATCTTTGCGGCAGGCGTGTTTTGCCGCACGGAAAAGCGGGTAATATTCACCTTCCCGGGTTTTGTCCGCCGGATCTGTTCCACAGACGCCGCCGCATCTTCATCCGTCTCACCGGAAAATCCGGCGATATAATCCGTGCTTATCCGGATATCGGGAAACGCTTCCCGCGCCCTTGTACAGATCTCTTCATACTGGGCAGAGGTATAGCGGCGCCCCATCAGTCTGAGGACAGGGTCAGACCCGGACTGAACCGGTATGTGCAGAAACAAAAAGATCTTCGGATCCTGCAGAGCTTCAAGAAAATCATCGAGAAGCGGCAGGAGCGTATCAGGATTTGCCATCCCGATCCTGATCATAAAATGACCCGGGAGCTTACAGAGCGCCCTGAGGAGATCGGGAAGTCTCTTTCCGTCGTTTCGGTCCATCCCCCAGGAGGAGGTGTCCTGAGCGGTCAGCTGGATCTCGGACGCTCCCGCTTTGATGATGCTTTCGGCCTGCCGGAGAATATCCTCTGCCGGAAAACTCACCAGTTTTCCCCGCGCGAGCCGGGTTATGCAGTAGGTACAATGACCATTACATCCCCGGGCGATCTGGAGAACACCATTTGTTCCGGAATGCGCCGTTGCGACCTCCATATAGCAGGCGTGGATATGATCCGGATCGATGATATGGATATGCGGATACCTGGTTTCGAGAACCTCTTTTGCGACCGGAGGCAGACATCCGGTAACAAACAGGAGTTTTTCTGCATAACAATCCAGACGTTCATACATGTGCTGCTCGGTCCTCCCGATCACCACGCAGGTATTGATCAAAACCGCGTCCGCCTGATCTGCCGACAAAGCAGGAACACATCCCTGACTTCTCGCGATCTCCATAAGCTTCTCGGTATCCCCTGCATTATAGGTACACCCGTAGGTTTCGGTAAAAATGGAGAGATTTTTCAGAAGCTTCAGTGATCCGGCGGTTTGTGCGTCCATGAGTACCTTACTATTTTCTGCCCGCAGATAAATAATTAAATAGTATTCAGACTATCATTGTAAAACGGAAATACAGAATATGGGAAGTATACATAAACCCGGAAAAACCCGGAAAAACAGGTATGTAAGAAAAGCCACGCGGTTTCCAAAAGAGTCGGGACGATATTTCAACCGTGAGCTTTCCTGGCTCAAATTCAATGAACGAGTATTATTCGAAGCGGAAAATACCGACAATCCCCTCCTTGAACGGGTGACCTTTCTCGGGATCGTGGCAGGAAATCTGGATGAATTTTTTATGGTCCGGGTGCCTGCGTATCAGAAAGGCGCCACCTACTCGGCTGATGAATTCAGCGAAGTGATCGGCAGCAGCACCCAGCTGGAGATGATCTACTCACGCGTCATCGTTCTGATGCGCCATATGGCCGAGGTGTGGAACAATGATCTGGTCCCAAAACTCGCTGCGGAGGGGATATTTTTCCTCCGGTATGCGGAGTGCACCGATGAGGAGAAAAAAGCCTTCAAAAAGGAGCTCGGGGAGGAGTCGTTCACCATTCTCCGGGGAGACCGGTTCTCCGACATTCAGCATGACGAGTATCTCCACGGATTTGCCATGCTCGTTCAGACAGACAAAGGGCGAGCTGTCATCCCGGTCCAGAGGATCATTGATGAGAAGGGTAGATTCGTACCGGTCGGCGATCGGAAAAATACCTTCATATTCCGTGAGGATCTGCTGAAAAAACATATCCTGTCACTGTTTCCGGATGAGACCGTGTACGCCGTGATGCCGGTTCGTCTGACGCGGGATTCGGATCTCGATCTCAAAGGCGACGATGCCGATGATCTGATCAGCGCCATCATGGATGCGCAGAAAACGCTGGCGAAACGGTATCCGAGCAGACTTGAAACGCTGGACACGATGCCGTTTGGCTATATGGCCCCTCTCGTGGATGCCCTTTCCCTTGTCCCGGAACTCGTGTATGATATGGCCGCTCCCCTTGGCCTCATCGATCTGAAAGAGTTCCCGGTAAAACGTCCGAACCTGAAATTTCCCCCGTATACCGCGTCCCTGCCGTCCGGCCTGTCCGGGAACGTATTTTCCGCGATCGCCAAAAGAGACCGGTTCATGTTCAACCCGTACAACAGTTTCGACGGGCTGATCCGTTTCATGTCGGCGGCAGCCGATGATCCTACGGTCGTAAAGATCCAGATCACGCTCTACCGGCTGGGTTCCGAGTCTCCGGTGATCGATGCGCTTTTGGCAGCGGCAAAAAATCGAAAAGATGTCACCGCCGTTGTTGAACTGAAAGCGAGTTTTGATGAAGAGACCAACTTCCGCTGGGCGACGAAACTCAAAGAGGGGGGAGTGAATGTCATAATGGGATATCCCGGCGTGAAAGTCCATGCAAAATGCTGTCTGATCACCAGGATCGAGAATGGACAGATCGTCAGATATGCAAACATCTCCACCGGGAACTACAATGCAAATACCGCAAAGATCTACGCGGATATGGCCATATTCACAGCAAATGAGGAGATCTGCACGGATGCCGCGGCAATGTTTGCGATGCTGGCCGGCACGTTCTCTTCCCCGGTCTACCGCCGGCTGATCATAAGCCCGAACTCGATGGACCAGGAGATCATCCGCAGGATCGAACGGGAAGCGGAGATTTCCGGGACGAACGGGCGCATCATCATGAAGATGAACTCGCTCACGGATCGGGACATCATCAATGCGCTGTATGCCGCCTCAGAAAAGGGTGTCAGGATCGATCTGGCGGTCAGAGGAGTATGTATGCTTCGGCCGGGGGTCGAAAAGCTCTCGGAGACGATCAGTGTGATCTCGGTTGTCAGCAGATTTCTGGAACATGCGAGGGTGTATTACTTTGAAAACGGCGGGGATCCGGAGGTGTTTATCGGCAGTCCGGATATGATGCCGAGGAATCTGCACCGGCGTATCGAGATCCTCTGTCCTATCCTGGATAAACGGATCAAAAAGGTGCTGATACAAAAAATACTCCCTGCGTTCATCGACGATCCGGTAAAGGGGCATACGCTGGATGCGTACGGGAGATATCACCCGCCTGAGCGGAGACCCGGCGAACTGAGTTCCCAGCAGAAGTTTATCGCGATGCAGAGGGCGTGGAGATAGACAGTCTTCTTTTTTTCGGATATCTTTATCATCTGTTATGTGACAGTATGTCAGTATGACAAGTGTTGTAATCATTGAGCAGGAACTCAGGCCAAATGCCTGGAAGATTCAGATCCTTAAAGCGGTCATATTTGTTCTGTTTGGAGTGTTCTGTCTCGTGTTTCCGTTCTCTGCCCTGAATCTCGGCGCCTATCTGGTCGCATTTTTCCTGCTGTTCGTTTCGATCGCAGCATTGTTTTCCGGATTTGCCGCATTCGGCGAGCCGAAGACGACCTGGTGGATGATCGTGCTTGGTGTCATAGGTATCATTATTGCAGGATATTCGTTTTTGAACCCTGCATTTATGATCACGTTCGGCACGATCTGTGTAGGAATTATCGCCCTTCTCTCCGGCCTGACCGATATCATCCTTGCCTTCAGTCAGGGACTTTCGGCAGGTATCCGTGTTCTGACCTTTATTTTAGGTGTTCTCGGCCTTCTCGTCGGACTGATCTTTCTGCTTCAGCCGGGGATCGGTGCCGAAGTTTTGGTCGTTCTCTTAGGGATCTTCCTTATCCTCGGCGGGATCGTTGCTTTCATTGAAGGTCTTCTGTTCAAAAAATTCATTGCTGAAGTGACGAACTGATCATTCATTTTTTCTTTTTGATAGGACTTATGCGGTGTTGTGATCTTGACCGAAATAAACTGACGTACGTATGAGATGCACTTCGATTTCGAGCAAGGGATTCGTTTTGACACAAGAGAAAAACCAACCGCGCCGATTCGCGGTTGGTTTTTATCTCATCTGTCCACACCCAACAACCTCCTTCCTAAATTAGGACCACACCCACACCGCGTAAGTACCATTTGAAATACCGCGAGTGCCAAACCTTTTATTATATCGGTGCAATAGAATCAAACAAGAGCAGTATGGCGGAAAATACAAAAAAAATCGCAGAGATCTCAGCAATTCTCGGCATCGACGAACAGACCTGCCGGACAATAGCAAAAGAGTATGAAGAGATCCTCCCCTGCAGGAAAATCGGAAAAGTCAGCGTCTACGAAGACAATACCGTAGACCGGTTCAGAAAGATCGCCGATCTTCAGGCCCAGGGACTCCCAAAAGAGGTGATCGTCCCGGCGATCCGCGGAGGGAAATCCCTGATGGAGCGGGCAATAGAAGATATGAAAAAGATGGGGGTGGATATCCAGACCGAACCGAAAAAAGAGGCGCCAAAACCGATTCCGCGTTCCGAGACGGAAGAGGAACTCATTCTTGCCGTTCGATCCGCCCAGACAAGCACTGCCGCAATGGAACACCGGCTTTCTGCGTTCCGGGAAAGATCCGAGGCCGATACCACTGCGATCCTTGACGCGGTCTCTTCCGTCTCTGCAGAAGTTGCAGAACTGAAAACCCAGGTGCATACTCTCTGGGATCAGATAGCTGCCCTGGAAGAGTTCCTTCGTGCATCCCAAAACAGATCTTTCTGGAAACGCTGAATCCTCAGTATACCCCCCGCAGCCCGGACACAAAACCCTAATCCCTCACGCACCAATATCTACCTGATATCATGCCCTCCCAGTGTGCCGTATGCAAAGGAAAAGGACTCTGCGGTCTGCCAAGCTGCCCGATCACGCGGCGTTTCCATGCACTGAAAGACACACGACCCGTTTCTGAATATATGGGAGCGTCTCCTTCGGTTTTCGTCGGCAGTTACGGCTATCCGCGGGTCGTCGGCGGCCCCCTTATGATCAACGATTCCGACAACCCTCTTGACTGGGTCAGACAGGGATTCTCCATCGATGATATCGTTTCCGTTCGTTCCAGAACGATCCGGGGAGGATCCGATCTGGATGTAAAGATCCCAAACATCGGCAAAGTTCAGGAGATCGCCCTTTCGGCCAGGCCGCTGGACGTCGAGGTGGCGTTTGAAAAACCGGTCTCGTTCGATATAAACTTTGACGGGACCGTCACCCCGGTCGGCATGTCGGGTGCGATGAAAAAACTGGATGTCATCGACAATGCCTCGGTTTCCCGGATCGTTGACCGATGTACCTCGGATACCGATCTCAAGGCAACCGAGGCGGCACGGATCATGTTTGAGAATGGGACGGATGTCTACAAGATCACGAATCTTTTAACTGCCGGTCTTCTCGGGGTAAAACGCCGGGTGGTCCCCACCCGCTGGGCGATTACCGCCACAGACGACATGATCTCCACCTCGATCAAGCGCGAGGTCATAAAAATGCCGGCTCTCCCCGAGTATCAGGTGTTCTCCGGGACCCTGTATGGAAATACGATTTGCTTCATTCTCATCCCGTCAAACGACTGGAGGTTCGAGATGCTCGAACGCTGGCAGAAACATTCTCTCTGGTCCGGGGACGAGGAGACCATAGTCGTTGACGGGGAGAAGGGGCTTACGAAATCGAAGTATTCCCCGATTGCCGGAGCATACTACTCGGCAAGACTCGCAGTTCTCGAGTATCTGAAAAGTATCGGGAGATGTGCACGGGTCTTGTGTATCCGGGACATTTCCGGTGAGTACTGGGCACCTCTTGGGACATGGGTCATCAGAGAAGCCGCCCATGCATCGCTTTCTTCGCCTGCTGACCGTGTTGGAACGCTTCAAGAGGCGCTGACTTCGGCCTCGCAAAAACTCGGGACCAGTTTCTGGATCCAAAAAATGGGTCTGCTCAGAGATATCAGGCAGCAGAAGACGCTCTTTGAGTTCTGAAATATCGGGCAGTCCCAAATCAACGGCGGCAGAGCCATCACAAAAATAAACTTTTCAGACAGCATATCTACATCTATTGTATGATCCGCACGCCGATGCCGGCAGTTGTCAAAAAGCATCGGAAGACGGAGGAGAAACCATGAAAGCTATCGTTTACGAATCAAACACAGGATTTACGCAGAAGTATGCAGTAATGCTGAGCGAAAAGACCGGCCTTCCGGCATTCCCGTTAGAAACGGCGAAGAACGAACTTCAGAAAGGAGAGGAGATCTTTTTCCTCGGGTGGATCTGCGCAGGGAAAGTCAGCGGGTATGCGAAAGCCGCGAAACTCTTTTCCGTGCAGGGAGCCGCCGCGGTGGGAATCATGTCTCCTGATGAGACCACGATCCCCCAGCTGAGGGAGAACAACAAGATCACCGATATCCAGCTCTTTTTCCTGCAGGGAGGGGTAGCTCTAGAAAAACTCAGCATGATCAAACGCAAGATCCTGAACATGGTGGCCAAAACGGTGGAGAAAGCCGGACCGAAGAACGAAGGCGAGAGAGAGATGATCGATGCCCTCCGGATCGGCGGGGACTTTGTCAGGGCGGAGAATCTGGATGAGATCGTTGCGTTTATTCAGGAAAAAGAGAGATAATCTTTTTTTGCATATCTCTCTCTGCCAAAAAACTGACAACTCTCAAAAAAGTATACGTTCAGGTCCGTTTCCCTTCAAGGAACTCAGCCGGAACATTGTGTTCGAACGTAGCTCTGACATCCTGCGCCCGGAGATAGCGCACCATAACATTCATCGTACAATCCTTCCACTCTGGATCCCACCACTGACAGGAACCCAGAACACAGGCCTCCTTCAGCAGCGGACATAATCTCTCACTCATAATCCATTACTTATCGCCGCAGGATTATAATGCCTTTCTTCTCTCCTCATACTCCGTCACGACACCGTTTCCCGCTTCACGAAACGCCCGCGCCACGCCGGCAGGACCAAGCTTGATCCCGCCGAAAAGCCGTGAAACGATCAGAACATGACTCGAAAGACCGTGCCGTTCCAGGATCTCGGCAAGCACGCGGCCCGGAGAGCCGACCTCCCCGTCCGCACGGCTGTCCAGAAACGTCCCAAAGGCTGCCGCATAACAGTGATGGGCTGCCTTTTTATACAGCTTTTCATGGATCTCGCGGATTGCGGCAACATCATCGACCGAATCGATCTCATACAGATGAGCGTAAAACTTCGATTTCTTCTCATCCAGTCTGACGGCCGCGACCTCCCGAAACGTCATATCTTCCTGTCCCTCATCTCAGTCAGGGCAGCTCTGAACTCATGCAGATACTCCTGCATGGAAAGACTCCCTTCCGGAAACGGACAGTCCGCATCGTAAAGCTTGTCGATCATAGGATTTGTCGGATAGATCTCCACAGGAATGCCGGTCTGATGAACGGCAGCCTCCATAGCTTTTCTGAAAAGCCCTATGCAGTAGGCTATCCGGAAGGTATAGGTATCCTGCGTCTTCTCCAGATAGCCGGCGATACGTCCCGTCTCGATCCTGAGAAAGTCATCCTTGATCTTCTGATCCTTCACATTGCCGAGCATATAATGATAATGGGCAAACGGATACATCAGTTCAAGTTCCGCAGGAACCGTCCCGCATGTGCCGAATATCACGACATGATACTTCGACTTATCCAAAAACACGTCATCAAATACGGAATGAAACAGCTTATGGCTGGGGCTCGAACTATAGGGTTTTCGCACTGCACAGGGAATAAAGATCCCGATATCCCGCGGAGCAACAGAATACTCCCTGATTATGTATTGGTATGCCTCTTCAAACTGGGGCAGATAAAACGGGGGATCGGTCAGATCCTGCGGATCCTCCGGCGGATGCATGATTATTCCTTAACTTTGAACTCGGCGTCGACGGTATTCGGGTCAAGGGCTTTTGGCCCGAGCGGGACGAAGATCCACATCAGGATATAGATCAGGATGCTTGGGATCGTCAGATAGGGAATGAGCGTGACAACGACCCAGATAAGCCGTACGAGCCAGGTCGGGGCATCCAGATATTCTGCGACCCCGCCGCAGACGCCTCCAAGGAACTTATCGGTCTGTGACCGGTGAAATGTTTCCAGTATCATGTCCTACATGTTTTTCCCGAGAGGCTATAAGGTTGTGCACACAGGACAGCGGGGACTCTTTTTCACGGTAAAGACCTCCATGGAGTTCTGCGCTCCGTCATAGAGCAGCAGTCTGCCGGCAAGCGTGCTGCCGATACCCGTGAGATGCTTGATGACCTCAGCAGCTTCGATACTGCCGATAACACCGGCTGCGGCGCCGATCACAGGCGTTTTTGCCGTGGTTTTCGCATTCTGAAATATGCACGAAAGACACGGCGTCTTTCCGGGAACGACAAGAGTCGCCTGACCGGTGAATCCGGAAACAGCGCCGTGCATCAGAGGAAGACCAAGATCCAGGGCCGCTTTGTTCAAAGCGAACCGTGCGGAAAAATTATCCATACAGTCAACGATGATATCGGCATTTCCTATCAGCCGGCGAACGGAAGCCTCGTCGATCTTTTCAGAGAGGGCCGTGACGCGGCACTCGGGATTCAGGGACTCAAGGGTCATTTTCGCGGATTCTGCTTTGGAGGCCCCGATCCGTTCTTCGGTGTGGAGGATCTGCCGGTTCATATTGGAGAGCTCGATGACGTCCAGATCACAGATCCGGATCGAACCGATCCCCGCGGCGGCAAGGTACAGAGAAGCCGGCGAACCGAGCCCTCCCGCTCCGGCGATGAACACCGTTGTGTCGTGCAGTTTCTTCTGACCCGCTTCTCCGAGGAGAGGCACCTGCCTGACGTAGCGTTCGTTCACAGCATATCCCTCACGGTTTTCAGGCACTCGACCGCATCGAGCCGTTTCTGATCAACGGAATGCTCTTTGAGCCAGGAGGTAAGCCGGGTTTTGGTTTCGTCACTGACGAGAGCGTCTTTGATGACCCGCCGGTAGGTCCGGTCGGGATAATAGATCTTTTTGCAGGCGGAAAGGAGAGCTGTCGCCTCGTCGTCTGTGATGATCCCGTCATGGCAGGCTTTGGAAAAACTCGCCCGCATATTGACCATGGGTTCGGAGAGCGCGATGCCTGTTTCCGCATCATAGACGAGTCCTACCTCGTCATCGGCGATGATCTCACCGGATCTGTACTGCTGATAGATCTTGCCAATACCGGTCATTCCGAGAGTATCCAGTTCGGATGCGCGAAGCGCCCCCATCGACGAGGAGCCAAAGACTTTGACGCCGGAACGTATCACGCCGAGAATCTCCCGGTGGCCGACAGCCTCGTCCTGGAAAAAGACGCCGTCGATGATGACCATGATATCCGCTTTCTCTGCCGCAGCAGAAGCGTCGCCGCGTTTTACCGGGGGTAAAAAGACCGCGTCAGGGAGGATGGATTTGGCAGACGCCTGATCCAGACTAGGACCGATGAAGACGACGACGTTCAATGTCCACGCACCTCTGTCCTCTGCGTTCGTTGTCGATGGTATAACACTCAAGTCCCGGAACAACGACTCTGACGACCGGGATCTTGAGTTCAGGATCCGTGAGGTCACAGACGATGACCCGGTCAAGCCCGACGGCGGCAAGATTTTTCACGATCAGCTCGATGTCGGTCTTGAAGTCACCGGAGGAGTTGTCCAAAAGCTCGGATGCGGATCTATACTCGTCGCCTTTGAACCAGTAGGCGTTCATCCGTTTGACCCGGTCATAGCCCATCATCTCGCGGAACTGGGCAAGGGTCGCATCCTCGCGTGCTCCGTGGATCTGGGTCGCCCGGCTCTGGGCAACTTCGGATAATGCCCGGATCATGGCGATCTCCGGGTTGGTGTGGGTCCCCATGCCGATGGTGAGAAGCCGGGGATCTTTGAGTTCGATATCATCGGAAACGGCGGCGATCGTTGGGATCCCGATGTCGGAGGTGATGTCTCTGAGGGTCACCTCGACTCCGGCGGCAGTGAATTTTGCGAGCATATCGGCCGCTTTTTGCGGAAGATCAGTGAGTTTTGGACCGGTGTTTCTGGTCGTCTCAACCAGAGACCAGGCATCCCGCTCGATCACTTCGGTGAGCGCATAAAAGATCGCCTCTTCCAAAGTGTTTCCCGACGCGATCCCGTTTGAACTGGTTCGAAACAGAGTGGGATAACTGAACGGATTGGGATGGATGACGGCGCAAAGCGGGAGTTTGACCGGTTCGTTATTGGTTATGTCCCATCCGTCGACCCAGGGGATCTCCAGATTCGGGTCTGTCGAATTGGGGAGGATCAGGTCTTTTGGATCGACCGCAGTCTCGGTTTTCCGGATATTGCTGTAGGAGAGATTTGCGATGTCACGGGGGATCGCTTCCGCCGAGTAGCGTTCGATCCCTTCCATGATCCCGGCGACGCGTGCCTCGGCGGGTGTCCCGCCTTTTCCATTGTATACGGAGATCGCCCCGTCGGCTGCGGTCGGGCGGATGCATGAGTATACCGGGATCCCGATCCGGTCGAGATCAGTGATGTCAGCAACGCGGGTGATTCCGGCTTCCGGAACATGCTGTTCGATCCGCCTGAGGGTCTCTTCCGGTGTGCAGCTCCGTTCGGTCCACCCGGCGTAAACTTTGGGAGATGACTGCAGTTCTATCATTGTATGAGTATCTGCGGGGAAAGCTAAAGTATGTTGCGGGGCGGCGGGCAGGCTGATGTTTTTGCCGATTACTGCCGGTTTATAGAGTTATATATACAGACCGGGAAAATACTCATACATATCAGAGGCAGCTATGGTGCAGAAAAACGAACCGACATATCTGCCCGGGGAAGGGATCTTGGTGATCTATCTTGCGGGCGGTTGTTTCTGGGGGATGGAGAAGCTAATGCGTTCGATCCCCGGCGTGATCAGGACGACTGCCGGGTATGCGAACGGTAAGACCAGCGTGATCCCGGATTATGAAACGGTATCATCCGGAAGATCCGGCTACCGGGAGACCGTCCGCGTGGAGTATGATCCGGCGAAGGTGAGTCTGGACGCTCTGCTGTTTGCGTTTTTCCGCGTGATCGATCCAACAGTGGAGAACAGGCAGGGAAACGATCATGGGACCCAGTATCAGACCGGGATCTATTTTGCCGACGAGGCATCGAAAAACACTGTTATGCGGATCGCGGAGATCGAGAGGGAGCGGCACCCGGCGTTTAAGGTGGAGATCGGACCGCTGCAGTCGTTTTATGAAGCGGAGGAGTATCATCAGCGATATCTGGAGAAAAACCCGGGCGGATACTGTCATATCGGCAGGACGGCGTTTGAGGAGGCTAACCGGATGGTCGTGGATCCGGGACGATATCCGCGCCCGAAGCCTGAAAAGATCGCAGAGATGGTGGATAAGACGGCGTTTGGGGTAACACAGAAGGGAGAGACGGAACCGGCTTTTCAGAATGCGTTCTGGGATCATGATGAGAAGGGAGTGTATGTCGATGTGGTGACGGGCGAGCCGTTGTTCACTTCATCGGACAAGTATCGGAGTTCCTGCGGGTGGCCGGCTTTTTCGAAGAGTATCGACAGCAATGCGATCGTTTCACGGGAAGACCGGTCATTTGGGATGAAAAGGATCGAGGTGAAGAGCAGGGCGGGAAATTCGCATCTCGGGCATGTGTTTTCGAATGACCGGGAGTCGCCGACGGGAACGCGCTTTTGTATTAACAGTGCTGCGCTGCGCTTTATCCCCTATGAGGAGATGGAAAAGGAGGGGTATGGGTATCTGAAAGAACTGCTGTAAGGCATGACGGGCCTGATCCGGATCATAGATGAAGAAGATGGAGTATGCAGGGTATTCGGGAAGGAGTCTGTCGTGACCGGGAACGAGGTCATCAGCCTCTCATATACTGCAGGGATCTTCTCTGCTCTTGTTCTTTTTTTGGGGGGGGTATTTTGGTTTCGTGTTTTCGTGTGGATTTCGTGAATTTGGTGTGATGAGTGGTACCACCCAAAGAATCCAATCCCACTCGCAAGTCTATCGACTTGGTCGCAAGTTTCCTTCGAAAACTTGCTCAGCTGAGGGCGACGACAAAGTCGTCACCCCGCTTCCGCTAAGGTCGGCCTCCTTCAGCGTCCAACCCGCAACTCGAAAAGATGTGATTATGTGGAGTGACGTGCAATATACATATATATGACGCTCGGCACGGATATTGCAAAAAAACTCTCCGAGGTAGTGGATACAGACATCAGGATCATGCACGTCTGCGGCACCCATGAAGCCGCCATCGCCAAATACGGCGTAAGATCCGTCCTTCCTCCCCAGATGAAAATCGTGATGGGACCCGGCTGCCCGGTCTGCATCACCCCTCAGGGAGAGATCGATGCTGCATGCGAACTTGCCGAGCGGGGCTGCATCGTCTGCACCTACGGAGACCTCCTCCGGGTCCCCGGATCCAAAACCTCCCTCGAACATGTGGACGGCGATGTCAGGATCGTCCAGGGAATAACCAAAGCAGTCGAGATCGCACGCCAGAACCCGGAAAAGGAAGTCGTGTTCATCTCCGTCGGATTCGAAACCACCGTCCCGACCGTCGCCGCGACCCTCATCACCAACCCGCCCGAGAACTTCAGCATCCTCGTCTCTCACCGGCTCGTCCCTCCCGCAATGAAATGGCTCATGGAACAAGGCGAAGCAGACCTCCACGGATTCATTCTCCCGGGACATGTCTGCGCCGTCATGGGATACCATGAATATGAACAGTTCAAGGTCCCACAGGTGGTCGCCGGATTCGAACCCGAAGACATTCTCCTCAGCCTTCTGATGCTTGCCGAGCAGATCAAAAACGGCGAAGCAAAAGTCGAGAACGCCTACCCCCGCGTCGTGACCTACGAAGGAAACGTCAAAGCCCAGAACCTCATGAAAGAGGTCTTCACCCCATCCGACGTCGAATGGCGCGGATTCCCGGTCATCCCCGAATCGGGTCTTGCCCTGAAGCCCGAGTTCGAAGCCTTCGACGCCCAGAAAAAGTTCGACCTGGTCTATGAAAAGATCACCAAAAAGGACGGCTGTATTTGTGACCGGGTCCTTCGAGGTCTCGCCGACCCCTCAGACTGCAAACTCTTCGGCAAAGCCTGCACACCGCGGGTGCCTGTCGGTCCGTGCATGGTCTCCCACGAAGGAGCATGCAGGATCTGGCATCAGTATCAGCAGAAAAAATAAAAATCCCGGTATGAAAACCTACACGAATATCGTCTTCGATCTCGACGGAACGCTTACCGATCCGGCTCTGGGCATAACCAACTCCGTCATGTATGCGCTCGAAAAATACGGGATCCCGGTACCGGACAGAAGCGAGCTGCTCAAGTTCATCGGGCCGCCCCTCATCGAATCGTTTCAGGAGTTTTACGGTCTTTCCCGCGAAGAGGCGAAGATCGCCGTCGACTATTACCGCGAATACTACCTGGCAAAAGGCATGTTTGAAAACAGCGTCTTTCCCGGAATCGAAGACCTGCTGATATCCCTCAAAGCTAACGGCAAAAACCTGATGGTGGCGACGGCAAAGGTCGAGCAGTTTGCAGAGACCGTCTTGGAACACTTCGGGATCGCGAAATATTTCACCTGTATTGCCGGCAGCGATCTGGAAAACACGATAACGCATAAAGGCGAGATCATCCTCTCGGTTTTGGAACGCTGCGAAATAACCGATAGGGAACACACCGTCATGGTCGGCGACCGGATGCACGACATGCTCGGCGCGAAATACGCTAGCATCGATTCGATCGGCGTGCTGTTTGGTTACGGCACGAGAGAGGAGCTGGAAAACGCCGGAGCCGATATCATTGCCGAAAGCGTTTCCGATCTGAAAAGGATCCTTTCACCCCAGGTATAAATACTCTCACGTGTAATATAGTAAGGCGTTCAATCTAATGCATGTGCACCGATAGGGTAGTCAGGATATCCTATGGGCCTCCGGAGCCTATGACTCGGGTTCGAATCCCGACCGGTGCGTCGTTTCTTTTTTAATGATCGTATTCTTCAAAGCAAAACTTTCCGCGTGAGCGATTCTCAAAAAAAAGAGGGGGTCAAATCTATTTCGCGAAGACCATCACCACATATCCGTTTCCGGCTGCAGCCTCCCGGCTCTTTTCCGCAAAGCCAAGCAGCTTCATCTTTTCCGCAAATGAATCCGGTGTGTTCTTTCCGTCGGCATATACCGCCGAGATGACCGTGCTCACGTTCCGGCTCAGGAACTCCGCCTCATACTGGACAACGGCATGCTCATACCCCACAATATTCATCACAAGTGATATATTCGACAGGAACCCTGCGTCTTCAGCAAGTTTTCGCACCGTTGTTGCCTCCACATCCACAGATTTCACGATCGCACCGTTTGACTTGACGATACGGTTATTCGTGATATCCGAGGTCACGGATACCGCGACCTTCGCCGATCCGTAACCGATCGCCTTCTGGACAAACGTCACGCCGAGATCGTTCATCTGTTTGGTTTTCTCCAGCGAAGGGATCAGATAGGGGTTCGGCTCGACCGAGATCTGATTCACCGGCATCGTCAGCTTATCGTTCATATATGCTGAAAGTGCGCCGATTCCCGCTCCAAGCTCGATAAGCGGGTTTTGTATGATCAGATATTCATCCGCCGCAGCAATCATCTCCGGTTCATATCCGTTTGGGTCCAGCAGAAGTTTCCAGATAAACGACCCGTCAACATATCCCGGGTCGACAAAAATCAGATTCCCGCGGATCATGACCTCACTTGGCGTCGGATTCACCAGACCCACACACCCCGCCGTCAGCATGATACCGACGACCAAAAGAGCTGAGATCAAAACTGAAACAGTTGTTCTCCCCGGCTTATTCATGGTAAACTTTCGGAGTGCAATCTATTTCTAGATATTGTTTGCCAAAGCCGGACACCCGGGCATTTTTCCGCCGGTCATATGGTATGTTCACCATAGATGGATGTTCAGACTGCAGCAAGCCCGGGTAAATAACGTAAGTATAAACATATCCGTTACCAAATAATATATGCCGTGAGAGGAGGGTTGGATGAAAACTGAGGTTCTGAAAAGCATTAAAGAAACCGAAGCAAAAAGTAAATCCACAATCACCGCAGCTGAGAGCGCCGCCGAGCAGACGCTTGCAAACGCAAAACTCGAAGCTGACAACCTGATTGCCAAGGCAGCAACCATTGCCGAGGATTACAAAAAGCAGAGACTTTTAGATGCACGGAATGTAGCAACAGCAAAGCATGCCGCTATCGTTACCCAGGGGAAGGCAGACGCCGATAACCTGATCAACGCAGGAAGCAAAAAGCTCCCGCAGGCAGCTTCGCTATTCGTAGAGCGGTTCAAGGAGAAACTGCATGTTTCAGCCTAGACCGATGACCCATTTGTTAATTGCCGCGAGCAAAGAGCAGATGGCGTCAGTTGTGACCGAATTATATCGTCACCAGATTTTCCACATCACCGATTTTGTAAATCAGGGGAAAGAAGGGTATGAAGGAGTAAAAATCGGCGTTCCATTTGGCAATGCCGGCGATCTCTCGAATAACCTGCTGAAAATACGCTCCATTGAAAGCGTATTTCAGACCGCCCCGTCAACGCAAAGCACAGTCCAGATGCGTCCTGCAGAAACGATTCGAGCAGCAATAGATAGCGAACTTCCGAAAATTGATGAAGAAGTGAGCAGTCTCACGGTAAAGCGATCGAATGCAGAGACCCGTATCCGGGAATGCGAACAGCGTATCAATGAACTTAAACCATTTGCCTTAGTGCCCCTTGAGCTTGATCTCTACCGGGGTTACGAGACTCTGAGTGTTTTTGCAGGGAGCATCGAGCATGACCTTGAGATCTCTGTTCCGCACGAGAAAAATTTTGTTGCGGGAAAAGACGGAAACTTCATAGTCGTCTTTGCAGAGAGCAAAAATGCATCAGATATTGAAAGGCAGCTGGCCGATGCAGGCTTCCAGAGTGTTTCCCTGCCGGTTGAATCCGGCACCGTACAGGCAGCAGTGGAAAAATACACTGTTGAACTGAACAAACAGACACAAATCCGCGAAGACTGCAACGCAAAGATCGTTGAACTCAAAGCAAAATACGCAGACTTACTCGCCGCTTGCGACGAAGTACTGTCCTGCGATGTGGAACGTGCCGAAGCACCGCTTCGATTTGCAACCACTGACGAAGCTTTCGTCATCGACGGCTGGATCCCGGCCGACGCAGTGGAAAAAGTCACCGCGGCGCTGAACCAGGCAACTGGTGAACGCGTTTATGTGGTCGTCGACTCCTCAGAGATTGAGGATACCGCGATCCCGGTGGAGTATAACAATCCATCGTTTGCAAAGCCCGCAGAATTATTTATGGACCTCTATTCCCGTCCGAAATACAAAGAACTGGACCCGACCATTATCCTTGCGATCATGTTCCCCTTACTCTTTGGATTTATCGTCGGCGATCTTGGATACGGTCTTCTTTATCTGGCACTTGCCCTTGTCCTTCGGAAGTTCTTACTCAAGATGGGCGAAATGGGTAAGAAAGCCTTTATAGTCATCCTTGGAGCAGCTATTTCCACGAGCGTCTTCGGACTGCTCTATAGTGAGTTCTTTGGTATGAGTCTTCCCTGGCACTCGATCATTTTCTCCCGCCACCTTCCAATTGGTGCCGGCATGGAACATGCGATGCCCCAGGTAATCGAACTGCTGATAATATCAGCCCTTCTTGGTGTAATTTACATCAGCGTTGGCCGTTTCTTCGGAATGATCAATCACTACAGAATGGATCACCCCGGAAGCCACCGGACAAAAGCAATCCTTGCTCAGCTTGGATGGAACTTTATCCTTTGGGGCATCCTGGTACTTATTCTCAGTGTGGCTGACTTAAACGAATACAGCCAGTTCCCCATTGCACTTCCCACATTAGTCGGAATCCCGACCATTGCCGGAATTATCGGTGCAATTCTGATCATCGTTGGTTGTGTGTTCGTCGCAATAGAGAACCCACTTGACCTGATGGAAATCCCAACAAACACGCTTTCCCACATGCTGTCCTTCTGCCGTCTTGCTGCAGTCGGTCTTTCATCCGTGGCGATCGCGATGGTTGTAAATTTCATGGCATTTGACTTATTCATAAGCCCGGCCATGAGCGACCTGAATGTTGTTGGTGTACTATTGATTATCGTGGGTGTCATAATTCTCATATTAGGTCACGCACTTAACGTCGCTCTCGGTATACTTGGTGGTGCTCTGCACCCGATTCGTTTACACTATGTCGAATTCTTTACCAAATTCTACCAGGGCGGAGGAATCATATACAAGCCCTTTGGACTTAAACGAAAATTCTCTGAGGAATAAAAAATGGCAATCGAATCTATGACAGTAGAAGCAGCACAGGCATTAGCATCCGGATACACCGCAATCGGCGCAGGTCTCGCAGTAGGTCTCGCAGGTGTCGGTACCGGTATTGGTGAAATGGGTATCGGCGCAGCCGCAGTCGGCGCAACCGCAGAAGACCGCGGAATGTTCGGTCTTGCATTACTCTTCACCGTTCTTCCGGAAACCGTCGTTATCTTCGGTCTCGTTATCGCACTGCTCTTGATCTTCGTCTAAGCGGAGCAGTCTGATATGGGACTTGAGGTAGTAGTAGACGAAATCAAAGCAAAGGGTGACCGAGAAGCTGCAGGCATCAAAGCCGCAGCAGAGGCACAGGCAAAAGAGATCGTCAACGAAGCAAACCTCCGTGCAAATGAGATCCGTCTCGCAGCCGAAAAAGACGCTGAGATCCAGGCAGAACGGATCATGATCCGTGAAGTCGCCAGCGCCAATTTGGTCGTGAAACGTGATTTCTTAAACGCACAAAAGGAACTTCTTGACAAAGTCTACACCAGTGCCGCCGAGGAGATCGCTAATCTTCCGGCAGAAGTACACGCAAAAGCGGTACGAGAACTCTTAAAAGAGTCTGCCAAGCAGATCAAAGCCGGTGTCGTTTTCACGAACGCACGCGACGAAAAGTCTGCAAAAGAAGCATTAAGCAGTTTAAAAACCCTGAGCGGATTTACGTTTGGAGGAATCACCGACATCGCAGGCGGTGTCGTTGTACAAAGTGCCGATGGTCAGCTCACACTTGACTTCTCATACCAGACCTTCATGGGTGAAGTCTGGGAAGCAAGTCTGAAAGATGCATCGGAGATATTGTTCGGATGAGGTAAACAATGACTGAGGTAATGAGCGGAATTGCTCCCTATATCTATGTCTCAACCCGCATGCGGGTCCGCAAAGCGAAGCTCATCCCCCGGGAAGAATATCTTCGCATGCTGAACATGGGTCTCCCTGAGTTCACAAGACTCATTGAGGAATTGGAGTACAAACGCGAAATCGATGAACTCTCTGCATCCTTTAAAGGTGTGGATCTCATTGAAAACGCCATGTCCTGGAACCTTGCAAAGGAGTATCAGCGCGTAATCGCTCTGGCTCCCGGAGAGATGAAAGGATTTACCCGTGATTACCTGCACAAGTGGGATATCCAGAACATTCTGAGTATCCTGCGAGGTAAAGAACTCGGATTTTCCGATGGGAAGATCCGTGCAGTACTTGTTCCGGCCGGTGCACTCGATGCCCCGACACTGGACAGGCTCATTGCTGAATCTTCAAGTGAGCGCATCGTTGAACAGCTGCCGATCAAGCAGATGTCAGCGATTCTCAGTGAAGGGCTCAGCGAGGCACTCGAGACACATTCCTTTGGGAAGATCGAGAACGAGCTGTACAAGTACTATTATGCAACGCTGATCAAAGCAGCACGTGGCGGTATGAAGGGCGGACTTCCGTTCCTGAAATATGTCATGTTCGAGATCGACATCAAAAACATCACCAGTGTTTTCAGAATGCGTGCACAGGGCGGCGACAACGCGGCCCAGCAGAACATCTGGATCCCCGGCGGTTCCTTCAAGCCTGAAGAGCTCGAAAGACTCAGCAGTGTTGAAAGTACCGATGAAGTGGTCGATTCGCTGAAAAAGAAGATCAAAGTCACCGTACTCCTTGATGCATTGGAATCACTGCGGGAAAAGAAACCGATTTATTCGATCGAAAGCACTCTGATTGCAACACAGCTCAATCAGATGGATAAAGTATCGAAACGCAATCCGTTCTCAATCTCGCCGCTTCTCGTGTATCTCGAAAGAAAGAAGTATGAAGTATCCAATCTCCGTGCCATTGCCCGTGGAAAAGAAGCAGGCCTGGACGCAGAGATTCTCGAAAAGTACCTGGTGATGTAAATGGAAATCGCAGTTATAGGAAAGAAGGAGTTCGTCTTAGGGTTCCAGCTCGCTGGCATCAAAAAGACCTACTCTGCCGAAAATCCCGAAAAACTTACCGAGACCATTACAAAGGTACTTGAAGATACAAATGTCGGAATACTTGTGCTGCAAAGCACGGACCTTGACCAGATCCCGCGTCGCCTGCAGGTAATCATTGAAAATTCTGTCAAACCGACCATCGTGACGATCGGTGGGCAGGAGGCAGGTCTCTCCCTGAGGGAGCGTATAAAACGTTCGGTGGGTGTTGATTTGTGGAAGTAACTAGCAAACCAGGAATACTCAAAAGAATTGCAGGACCAGTCGTCACTGCAGTTGATCTTGATGCACATATGTATGATGTGGTCAAGGTCGGAAACGAGGAACTGATGGGAGAGGTCATCAAGATCGACGGTGCAGACACCGTTATTCAGGTCTATGAATCTACCACGGGCATTCGCCCGGGTGAGCCCGTCATAAACACCGGTCTTTCGCTCGCAGTCGAGCTTGGCCCGGGTCTCTTGACCAGTATCTACGACGGTATCCAGCGTCCGCTCGAAGTGCTCATCCAGAAGATGGGTAACTTCATTGCACGCGGTGTTACCGCGCCGGGACTGGACCATGAGAAGAAATGGACCTTCAAACCGGTCGTTCATGTCGGAGACTCCGTTGTCCCCGGACAGATCGTCGGTGAAGTTCAGGAAACACGCAGTATCGTGCACAAGATCATGGTCCCGCCACTCGCAAAGGGCGGCAAGGTCACCAAGATCAATGCAGGAGACTTCACCGTTGATGAGATCGTTATCGAACTCGACTCCGGTGAATCCTTCCCGATGATGCAGAAATGGCCGGTCCGTGTCCCGCGTCCTTACGTGGAAAAACACAGCCCGAGCATCCCCCTTCTGACTGGACAGAGAATCCTTGACGGACTCTTCCCAATCGCAAAAGGCGGAACAGCAGCTATCCCCGGACCATTCGGATCCGGAAAGACCGTTACCCAGCAGCAGCTGGCAAAATGGTCCGACGCAGAAATCGTGGTCTATATCGGCTGCGGTGAACGCGGTAACGAGATGACCGAAGTTCTGACCGAGTTCCCCGAACTCCAGGACCCGAAAACCGGAAACTCTCTGATGGAGAGAACGATTCTCATCGCAAACACTTCCAACATGCCTGTGGCAGCCCGTGAAGCATCCGTATACACCGGTATCACTCTTGCAGAGTACTTCCGTGATATGGGCTACGACGTTGCATTGATGGCAGACTCCACCTCCCGGTGGGCAGAAGCAATGCGTGAGATCTGTTCACGTCTTGAAGAGATGCCCGGAGAAGAAGGATACCCGGCATACCTGTCGTCCAGACTCTCCGAGTTCTACGAGCGTGCAGGACTTGTCGAGCCGCTCGCAGGCGGATCAGGCTCTGTTTCCGTTATCGGCGCAGTTTCGCCGGCCGGCGGAGATTTCTCCGAACCGGTTACGCAGAACACGCTTCGTATCGTCAAAGTCTTCTGGGCACTTGATGCAAACCTCTCCCGCCGCCGGCACTTCCCGGCAATCAACTGGCTGCAGTCCTACTCTCTGTACATGGCTCAGCTGAATGATTACTACGACGAGAAGGTCTCACCCGACTGGAACAAACTCCGGTCCTGGTTCATGGAAGTTCTGCAGAAGGAAGCAGAACTGCAGGAGATCGTGCAGCTGGTCGGATCCGACGCACTGCCCGAAACCGAACAGATCACCATCGAAGTCGCCAGAATGATGCGGGAACTTTTCCTGCAGCAGAACGGTTTCGATCCGGTCGACACCTACTGTGATCTGCCCAAGCAGCTTGACATGTTCAAGATGATCAGAGCCTATGCAGACCTTGCATATGCCGCCCAGGCAGCCGGCATCCCGCCGTCACAGATCCTTGCAGTCAAAGCAAAGAACGAAATGCCGCAGGTCAAGTTTGCCAAGGACTACAAACCGGTCCTCGACAAGATCTACGCAGGCATGGAAGCAGAATTCAAGGCACTGAGGGCATAATCATGAAAGAATATAAGACAGTCTCTAAAGTTGCCGGACCACTGCTTTTCGTCGAGAAGACAGAGCCGGTCAGCTACGAAGAGCAGGTCAGCCTTGTTCTTGCCGACGGCACGATGAAACGCGGACAGGTCCTTGATACCTCCGAAGATCTCGTCGTTGTCCAGTGTTTCGAGACCACGACCGGTCTTGGACGCGACACCGGTGTCAGGTTCCTTGGTGAAACCTTCAAGATGCCCGTCTCAAAGACCATGCTCGGACGTATCCTGTCCGGCGGTGGAAAGCCCATTGACGGCGGACCGGCGATCGTCCCCGACAAACGTCTCGACATCAACGGAGCAGCTATCAACCCGTACGCACGCGGAACGCCGAGGGATTTCATCCAGACCGGTATCTCCACCATCGACGGAACCAACACCCTTGTCCGCGGTCAGAAGCTCCCGATCTTCTCGTCTGCCGGTTTACCGCACAACGAGATCGCCCTTCAGATCGCCCGTCAGGCAAAAGTGCCCGGATCATCCGACGAGTTCGCCGTAGTTTTCGCTGCAATGGGTATCACCCGTGAAGAAGCAAACTACTTCATGGCAGACTTCGAGAGAACCGGTGCACTCGAGCGTGCAGTCGTGTTCCTGAACCTCGCTGACGACCCCGCCGTCGAGCGTACGGTCACCCCGCGTCTCGCACTCACCACCGCCGAGTACCTCGCATACGAGCTTGGTTACCACGTACTGGTTATCCTGACCGATATGACAAACTACTGTGAAGCGCTTCGTCAGATTGGCGCTGCCCGTGAAGAAGTTCCAGGCCGCCGCGGATATCCGGGTTACATGTATACCGATCTTGCATCCATCTACGAGCGTGCAGGTATCATCAAGGGCCTGAAAGGATCCGTGACCCAGATCCCGATCCTGACCATGCCCGGTGACGATATCACCCACCCGATCCCCGATCTTACCGGATACATCACGGAAGGTCAGATCGTTATTTCCCCGGAGTTACACCGTAAGGGTATCTATCCGCCGATCAACGTTCTGCCGTCCCTGTCCCGTCTGATGAACCTCGGTATCGGAAAGGGCATGACCCGTGATGACCACAAGAAGGTCTCTGATATGATGTATTCCGGTTACGCAGAAGGTGTCGATCTCCGCGGCTTAGTGGCCATTGTCGGAAAAGACGCACTCTCAGAGCGTGACCAGAAATTCTTAGAGTTCGCCGATGCATTCGAGAACAAGTTCGTTCGTCAGGGATCCGACGAGGACAGAACCATCGCTCAGACACTTGATGTTGGATGGGGTATGTTCACCCAGCTCCCGGAGAGCGAACTTGAGAAGCGTATCGACCGTGACCTCATCAAGACCTATCACCCGAACTACAGGAAGTGATTAAGTCATGGCGCTGAACGTGAAGCCTACCAGATCCGAACTGATCGCCCTGAAAAAGCGTATCAAACTCTCGGAACGTGGGTATAAGCTTCTGAAAATGAAGCGCGACGGACTTATCCTTGAATTCTTCAAGGTGTTAGCGGAAGCTAAAGATCTCAAAAATCAACTTGCGGAGAAGTACGAACGTGCACAGAAAATGATTGCGATCGCAGAAACTGTGGACGGAAGTATCGGAGTCAAATCAGCGGCGTTTTCGGCATCCGAAAACCCGGTGATCGACCTCAAAAGCAAGAACATTATGGGAGTAGTTGTACCAAAGATCGAATCCCAGAGTGTGAAGAAGTCTCTTACGAACCGCGGTTACGGTGTTCTTGGAACATCCGCCGCGATCGACGAGGCTGCTGATGCATTCGAGGAGTTAGTGGAGTGTATCATTCTCTCCGCTGAACTGGAGACGACTATGAAGCGTCTCTTAGATGAGATCGAAAGTACAAAGCGCCGTGTGAATGCCCTGGAATTCAAAGTTATTCCGGAGTTGATCGAGGCCCGCAATTTTATCAAGATGCGGCTCGATGAAATGGAACGCGAAGAGCTGTTCCGAATGAAAAGAACAAAGGGAAAGTCTGCTGCGAAAGCCGCAAAACTTGCCGCTGCACATGCAGCAGAAGTGTAATGCGAATTTCCAAAAGACCGGGAGAACCTCAGGGACTGCCGGAACGATCCGGGGTCTTCTTACCCGAATCTCTTTTTCTTTTTTATCTGTTTTGCCACAGCTGACCTGTGAATCTTTCTTACATCAGTAAACGGTTCTATATGAGTATGGCGATCAGTTCGACTGCGGATACATTGATGTTTGATCCGAAGACAGCCCGTATTTTCTAACAATAATATTCATATTATCTCCCGACCCTTTACTGTAAACAATGAATAATCTGTTCCCCGCCGACAAAGCTGATAAAATAGCCGGTATGTTTTCCTTTACGGATGAAGAAAAACGTCGTTTTGTAAACAATGCCGGAAAGGTCATTGAATATCACGGCAGGGATGATCCTGATAAAATAGTTTCAGCGATCTGCGGATATGCAGATCATATTGCAGAAAGCAGAGGAGCCGGGTATATCCCAGAGATATACGAACACACGCTTGGCGGGATCGAGATCACCCGCATCGAACCGCCGTGCGGAAGCAACACCTATATCCTGAAGACACCTGACGGATTTCTGATGATCGACTGCGGTTTTCCCTGTTATGCAGAAGATCTGAAAAAAACGGTGCTCTCGCTCTACCCGGAAATTTCTGAAAAGAAGACCGAACTTCTGATCACTCATATCGATATGGATCACATGGGAGCGATGGATCTTTTCGACTGCGTGTATCTGAATGCCACAAGCATGGAGAACTTCATGCGGGAAAAGACCGGGGTTCCAAACTACCGGGTCAAAAAACAGGATCGGGCGCCGTTTTACGACATGGTGGTGATGATGACCGGCTATAAAACGCCTTCCTTAGAAAACGTCAGGCTTATAGATTCGGTCAAACCCGATCACTCGATTCCGCTGTCTCCTATCGGCGGGCTGAACGCTGCGGGTCTTACCTTTACGGTATATGAGGGGTTTGGCGGCCATGTCGAAGGTTCGATGATCTTTCTGGAGAAAGAACGCGGTCTGATATTCACCGGAGATATTCTGATAAATCCCGACAGTTTCACGCCCGAACAGATGATTTCCAACAGATATCCGGCCATACTTGCCGGCGGAAGCGTCAACGAAGATTCAAAGAAGGCGGCGGCAGAACGTTATGCGGCATATGATCTGATGCAGGGAAAACGATGGATGGTCTGTCCGGGTCACGGAGCTGTGTTCCAGCTGTGAACAGATACCTTCAATAACCTCAAAATCAGCTTGGATCCGCCCCTTCCCGCCTATTTTGAGAATACTGGATACAATCAATTTGGGAGAAGATAGCTGAAAATCTGCACGCATACGTACGCGGCAGATGCGAAAAAACGCAGGAAAAAGATATTGGGCCGGATACGTTACCGGCGGGCGGGGGTCGTGTTGACCTTGCGGGTGACGTAGCCTGCGACCCGGTTGCGGATCATTTTGCTCTCAATGGTCGTGATTTCAGTAACAACTTTCTTGTTGTCGTCAAAGTTGCCGTTGAAGCTTTTTCCGTGCTGTTCGAGAAGGGCAATGCCCATTGATTTGATATAACTTGGCTTGATTCCCATGAGTATTCCTCAGATGTCTATATATGTAAGACGTTGAGATATGATAAGTATTCTGTTTGCTACCTCGTCCGGCGTGGTGCCAAGCACGTAGATCCTGCCTGGACCGCGGGCGGATTCCGGACAGGCGATCGCGAGCGGCACGCCTTTCCTGCACACGGAAGCAATACCCCAGTCCATGGTCGAAATACCCGGCGGATACTTTTCCGGCTCATACGTCTCAACGTCGCGGAGTGTTTCGATCGTGGTTTGAAGGATATCATCTTCATACCTGATACATGCAGCTGAACGAATGCTTGGATCAAAGCGCCGGATCGTGAGAAGTGTCCGGACGATCGGTTCATCAACACCAAACCCGATACTCGTTCCGCGCGCGATAGCGACCCCTTTATGATCGACGGCATTGACCGTTGTACAGGCAATTGCAAGATCGTCCCGGGGAATGATATACCGGGAGACATCGAGCAGCTTTCCGTGAGCTTTCTGGAGATCACGGAGAACGGATGACTGGGCAGCTGCAGACATTACATCAGCCCCAGTTCATCTTTTATCGCCGTGATCTCGGAAATAGCGATCTCATACATTCGTTCACGGGGTATCAGAGCGTCGCCAAGCGCGATCCTGTTTCTGTCGCATCCGGCGGCAAACGAGGGGGCCTTATATTTCTTGGTGACCGTCTTTACCGAGACATCAGAGATATTTCCCCCTTTGACATATGCGCAGGCAACGATCAACCCGGACACGCTGTCTGCGACCTGAAGACAGATTTCAACAGGTGTTGTGTAGTCAGATCCAAACAGCAGGTGGTTATGACGTTTTATCGGGAGAGCGATCTCCTCGCCGATTCCTGCGTCACGGAGGATCTCATACCCGGCGATCCCGTGTTTATCCATATCTTCGTGTATCTCCTCAAAATCGATGTCATGAAGGATGCCTATCGTTTCCCATACAACTGCGTCCTGTCCCAACTCGGCGGCCAGACCTTTCATAACCGCTGCCGTGGAGAGACAGTGACCAAGAAGGGAAGGAGAGACGACGTGCTGCTTGAGAAGCGTTAGCGCCTCGGTTTTTTCCATGCATATGTATTGGATATGAAAAGGGATAAGAGTCACGACGCACAATGTACATGTATGAAAGATTGGATACTCGATGTGATTATCGGCGTCTCGGCAATCATTTTGTTTGCCGTTCTGCTTCTCGCTTTACCGCATGTCCTTCCGGCAGCCTACGGATATGTAGCGGCATTCCTGATTTTTGTTGCATACCTCACAACAGCCGGACTGACATTAATAAAGAACTCAATCAAAAAATAATTTTTTTTTCTCAATAAAAACACCGAAGAAAAGCTATTCCTGCTTTTCCAGTGCTTTATAATCTGTTTTATTCATTTTCGTAAGAGGCATTTTATCCAGGATAGATACCGAGACAGGAACGCTCCAGTGATTCAGATTCGCTTTGGCAAAGGAGATGATGTCTTTTATTGCGGTCTCAGGATCCATCTTATGTTTCAGCGTCACATAGAGTTTGATCCGCGTGTCGGTCTTCCACGGAATCCCCATAGCGCATGACTGGGAGATGACAGGGCATTTTTCCATGACGGCCTCGATCATGAGCGGATAGACATTGTATCCATTGACCTTGACCAGCCGCTTATACCTGCACCGGAAATTGATGTTGTTTCCTTCCTCAATGGAGACGATGTCCCCTGTATGGAGCCAGACGCGGCCGTCTGGATGCTCACGCAGAACTGCGGCCGTCTCTTCAGGATTTTTGTAGTATCCGGTCATGATCGCAGGCCCGATCATACACAGTTCTCCTTCCATCGGATTTGGCAGAACATCGGTCGTGCCGGGAGCCACAACACAGATCTCAGTTCCTTTGAACGGAACACCCACGCCGCCCTCTGATAAAGAGGTATAATGAACGTCAGTAATCACACAGGCTCCGCCGGCTTCGGTCAGACCGTAGCCCGGACGGAACTCTGCACCGCCGTGTTCTCTGCCGAGAATATCATTATACCGGTACGCGAGATCAAGGGTGACCCGGTCACCGCCGCAGACCTGATGTTTGACGCAGGAGAGATCCTTGCCTTTGAGATACGGATACATCCGTTCATACATCGCAGGAACACCGCAGAGGAATGCCATTTTTTCTTTGACAACGAGACTGGCGCACTCTTTTGCATCGAATCTCGGACAGAGAACTACCCGCATTCCTGACGCGAGAGGCGTATGGATGCAGACGGTCAGACCAAACGCATGGAAGATCGGCAGGACGGCAAGGAACCCGTCACCGATGTGAGGGTGGCCTTGAACATAGTAAGAGATAAGCTCGGTCGCAAGATAATTTTCCGCACCATTGGAAAGCATCACACCTTTCGAGGGCCCGGTCGTTCCGCCGGTGTACATGATAACAGACGTGTCTTCGGACCGTACATCGTGCGGAGGGAGAGGAGAGGTTTTCAGGGATTCGCGACCTTCGGCAAGAAGCTCATCCCATTCACCAGCTTTGCCGGTGGTTTTTTTGGCATCACGGACCTTGTGGTTGTACACCGTCTTCATGATCCTGCCTTTGATATTCGCAGGGAAGTATGCCGGGGTTTTACAGCGGATGACCTCGACATCGAGATCGGAACAGTGTTCCTCGTTGAGTTCGAAGGTCAAAACGATCCTGGACTCGGTAAGTTCAACCGCATACCTGAGTTCATCCCCTGTCGACAACGGATGAACGAGATTGCAGATCGCGCCTATTCTATTTATTGCATATACTGCGATCACACTTTGAGGGATATTCGGCAGAAAAATGGTGACAAAGTCCCCTTTTTTCACACCGTGACGGAGCAGTCCTGCTGCACAGGCATGGACCTGATCCATGAGACTGGCATAACTTATATGATTATTATAATACTGAATAGCGGTCGCTTCGGGTCCTGCATGGGTTCCACCGTAGGTGAGCATGGTATAGAGAGACCTCTTGGTCTCATCCGAATACTCCAAATTGGTGATGGAATCATTTCTGTATATGCGGGCTGACATGAACCATTACTATATGGAGGGTAGCATATTATAGCTGGCGGTCACACAAAAATATGCCCGGAAATCAGGGTGATTTTTCAACGGCATAAATGTCCCTACTGAGAGAAGAAAGGATTTTTTTTGTGAAAGACGGACAGACCCGTTATGTAAAAAAAAGGAGTGATTATTCTCTGTCCTGCAGAGCCATATAATCGAGTTTATTCATTTTCGTCATCGGCATCTCATCAAGAATGACGACAGCTTTTGGAACACTCCAGTGATTCAGATGTTCGTTTGCATAGGCAAGGATCTCCTTTTCTGCGTCAGCATGATCCATCTTCCGCTTAAGCGTCACATAGAGTTTGATCCGCCGGTCATCCCGCCATTTAAATCCGACGGCGCAGGCTTTTGCGA
This sequence comes from Methanocorpusculum bavaricum DSM 4179, assembly GCF_000430905.1. Taxonomy (NCBI): domain Archaea; kingdom Methanobacteriati; phylum Methanobacteriota; class Methanomicrobia; order Methanomicrobiales; family Methanocorpusculaceae; genus Methanocorpusculum; species Methanocorpusculum bavaricum. The sequence goes on along the minus strand of NZ_KE387268.1, from coordinate 44,318 downwards.
CGATCGGACATCCTTCCATCGCCGCTTCGATCAGGGGAGGATAGACATTATATCCGTTGACCTTGACCAGACGTTTGATGCGGGATCTGAAACAGAGATTGTCCTCTTCGCCGATGGCGAATATGTCTCCCGTATGGAGCCAGAGTTTGCCGTCCGGATGGCGTTTGAGGACATCATCCGTCGCCTCCGGATTTTTATAATAGCCTTTCATCAGCGAAGGACTCAGGATGCACAGCTCTCCTTCTTCGCCATCCGGGACTGGTTCGCATGTCCCGGGCTTCACGAGACAGATGTCTGTTCCTTCGACCGGGATCCCGACACACCCTTCCGGAAAAGCATGATACTGATTTCGCGTAAGAGAACAGGTTCCGCAGGCTTCGGTCAGACCGTAGCCCGGACGGAACTCCGCACCCCCCTTGTCCTTTCCGAGGATCTCATTATACCGGTAGGCGAGATCATGACTCACCCAGTCGCCTCCGCAGACCACATGCTTCATGAAGGAAAGGTCGTGTCCTTTCAGATACGGATACATCCGCTCGTACATCGCGGGAACGCCGATCACATAGGCGACCTTCTCTTTCAGAAGAAGACTGCTGCACTCCTTATCGTTGAACCGGGGAGAGAGCATGACTCGCATTCCCGACGAAAGCGGGGCCTGGATACAGACCGCAAGACCGAACGCATGAAACAGCGGAAGGATCGCGAGAAATCCGTCCCCGATATGGGCGGTGTGCGTGACGTTCTCGAGAAGAAGACGCGTCGTGACATAATTCACCGACCAGTTCGAGATCATCACGCCTTTCGCGGGTCCGGTCGTCCCGCCGGTGTACATAATGACAGCCGTGTCATCTGCTTTCACATCAGAGGGAGGGAGCGGCTTTGTCTGGAGCCGCTTTTCTCCGGCGGCCAGAAGATCCGTCCATTCGGTGACGCGAGACGATGCCTTCGGCGATTTCCGGACCGTGTAGGAGTACACGGTCTTCATCACGAATCCCTTGGGACCCGGCGGGAAGTATCCCGGCGTTCTGCATCGGATGATATCGACATCGAAGCCGGCCGCCAGACCTTCGTTCAGCTCAAAGGTGAGGATGAGTTTACTCTGCGTGAGTTTGACTGCGTTCTCCAGCTCTGATAAGGTCGAGAGAGGGTGGACCATATTGCATATCGCACCGATCCTGTTCAGAGCGTACACTGCAATGACGCACTGCGGGATATTCGGGAGAAAAATGGTGACAAAGTCTCCTTTTTGTACGCCGTGTTCAAGAAAGCCTGCAGCACATCTGTTGACAAGATCATACAGTTCCCCGTACGTGATCCTGTTATCGAAATATTGAATAGCCACGGCCTCACGGCCTGCATGTTCCACACCATAGGTGAGCATGGAATACAAAGACTGTTTCGTCTCGTCAGAGTACTCCAGTTCCGTTTTTGCATCGTTTCTATATACAGGACGTGCCATGATGTTACTCAGCCTGCTTTTTTTCGTTCGCCCGGGAAAGTTCCTGTTTCTCCAACAGACGGTAGTCGATCTTGTTGAACTTCGTCATCGGAAGATCGGCCACAAATTCCACTTTGACCGGAACACTCCAGCGGTTCATCTGTTCTTTGGCGTATTCGATCAGGAGCTTGTCCTCTTCGGCCGCATCAAAGGTGCCGAGCGGCTTTTCCGGAACAACAAACAGTTTGATCTTCCGGTCCAGCTTCCAGGGGGTCGCAACGGCGCAGACCTGTTTGATATCCGGATGATTCTGCATCGCTTCCTCGATAAGGGTCGGATACACATTATACCCGTTCACCTTCACGAGTCTCTTATGCCGGGAACGGAAACATATGTTCCCGTCCTTTCTGATAACAACAAGATCTCCCGTGTGGAGCCAGACATTTCCGTCATCGTGGAGGCGGAGAACATCCTTTGTGGCATCTTCGTTCTTGTAGTATCCCTTCATGACCGAAGGACCGAGGAAACACAGTTCGCCTTCAACACCGTCGGGCACGAGTTCGGTAGTTCCCGGTTTCACCACACAGACTTTTGTGCCGGTGACCGGGGTTCCGACGCAGCCTGTTGGAAGTTTTTCATATTCATTTGCAACAAGAGAACAGGCACCGCATGCCTCTGTCAGCCCGTATCCGGTCCTGAACAGGATATCAGCTTTGGATTTTTTCAGGAGAACATTATACTTATTTGCAAGCTCTTCGGAGACGCGGTCGCCTCCGCTGACCATGAGTTTCATCCGTGAGAGATCTCTTTGCTCAAAGTAGGGATACATGCGTTCAAAAAGCGCCGGCACTCCCGGAAGGAACAAAACATCCTCGGAAAAGATCTGCTGGGCACATCCTTTCGGGTCGAATCTGGGAACAAGGACGACTTTCATACCCGAGATAAGCGGTGCATGGACCGATACGGCAAGTCCAAAAGCATGGAATATCGGAAGGATCGCAAGGAACCCGTCACCCACATCGGTTTTTCCGTCACCAATGTCGATTAAGAGCTGGATAGACATGGAGTTGACCGCATAATTCGAGAGCATGACACCCTTTGAATCACCCGTTGTTCCGCCGGTGTACATGATCACCGCGGTATCATCCGGCTTCACGTCATCAGCCGGGAGCTGGAAACCTTCTTTGATCAGCTTCTTTCCTTCAGCAACGAGATCGTCCCAAATAGTGATCTTTGCAACGTTCTGTACCTTTGGATATTTGCGCATCACAAACCGGAATCCTTTGTCCAGAACGAATCCTTTGGGGGTCGAGGGGAAGTAGCCGGAGGTTCTGCAGCGGATGACCTCGATGTTTTTTCCGGAGAGGAACCCTTCATTCACCTCGCAGGCAAGAACCACGTTACTTTCCGTGAGTTTTATCGCATAGTCGATATCTTCCTGCGGAGACAAGGGATGGACCATATTGCATATTGCGCCTATCCGGTTGACAGCATAGATTGCGAGAACTCCCTGGGGAATGTTCGGGAGGAAAATGGTGACATAATCTCCTTTTTTTACACCGTGTTTTACCAGAGCCGCTGCGATGGCATGGACTTCATCCATGAACTGTTTGAATGAAATGTGTCTACCATAATATGCAGCTGCAGGTGAACTCTCACCCGCCCGGTTGAAGCCGTAAAGAAGTCCTTCATACAGCGAACGTTTGTTATCTTCAGAGTAGTTTAATGTCAAATAAGTATCCTCCGATCAAGCGGTAAAAAAATCTAATAGTATTATTTGCTCTGGAACATATAATAGAAACGTAAATATTTTTGGGGATTTTATCAGTTAATAGACAGAATCGTATAACCTGACTCGGAAATCACCCGAGTAAACTCTTCATCGGAAACATTTCCGGAAAGTTCTACCGTGGCGGTTTTTGCCTTGAGATCCACACGTGCGGAGACAACGCCGGGGATCCGCGAGAGAACTTTTTCAACAGTCATTTTGCAGTGTTCGCACATCATTCCGTCAATAGTAAGTACTTTTTTCATGGTTTCCTCTTTTGAAGTAGTTGGGAGCTCTGAAGTAAAAAATCTGAGCCTGAGAGCATTTAATACGACACATACGGAAGACAGACTCATCGCAAGAGCGGCAAACCCGGGAGAAAGTTTCCAGCCGAACGGCACAAAAAAAACACCGGCAGCAAGGGGGATGCCGATCGTGTTGTAGATAAATGCCCAGAAGAGATTCTCCTTAATGTTTCGAAGCGTGGCGCGGCTCAGACGGATCGCCGAGACAATGTCCCAGGGATCACTTTTCATTAAAACGAAGTCGGCGGATTCTAAAGCGATGTCGGAACCCGCACCGATCGCGATACCAACATCGGCCCTCGCAAGAGAAGGGGAGTCATTGATCCCGTCACCCACCATGATGACATGATGACCTGCCTCCTGCAGCGTTCTGACCTGACCTTCTTTTTCTGCAGGCATCACTTCAGCGATGACGTTTTTGATCGACAGCTGCCGGGCAATAGAATCGGCAACCGTATGGGTATCTCCGGTCAAAAGCACGACATCCAGACCGAGAGCCTGCAGTCCGGCAACGGCAGCTTTAGAGGTCGGACGGATCTTATCGGCAACAGAGATGATGCCGAGCAGTTCGTTTCCGCTCGCAAAGTAGAGCGGGGTCCCGTTGACGCTCGCCGGAGTGAGCGGGATCCCGTTCTCTTCCATGAACGCGGCGTTTCCGGCATAACAGATCTTCCCGTTAATCGAAGCAGAGACGCCTCTGCCCGGGACCGCGGAGAACTCCTGAGCTTTGACGAATGTGATCCCATTCTCCTCGGCGTAGGTGATGACCGCTTTCGAGAGAGGATGTTCTGATGCGGATTCGACCGAAGCGGCGACCGTGAGGAGATCTTCTCTGGTTCCGGAGAGCGTGATGACATCGGTGACCTCGGGTTTTCCGATAGTGACCGTCCCTGTTTTATCCAGAAGGATCGTGTCGGCACGACCAGCAGTCTCGAGAGATTCCGCAGATTTTATCAGAATACCGAGTGATGCCGCTTTCCCGGTCGCAACCATTATCGCGACAGGGGTCGCCAGTCCAAGAGCACACGGACATGAAATAACGAGGACCGATATCGCGATGGAAAGCGCAAACGTGAACGGCTCGCCAAGAAGCATCCAGACTGCTCCCGAAAGAACGGCGATGGACATGACCAGCGGTACGAATATCCCGCTCACTTTGTCGGCGAGTTTTCCGATAGGCGCCTTGGATGCATTGGCATTCTGGACGAGTTCAACGATCGCCGCGAGTGTCGTGTCCTCGCCGACCTTTTCCGCACGGAACGTGAAACTGCCGAGCGAGATCGTTCCTGCTGAGACAGAGTCTCCTGGATTTTTTACAACAGGGATACTTTCGCCAGTCAAGGCAGACATGTCGATAGGTGCCGAACCTTCCGTTATTGTGCCGTCGACAGGGATGCCGGCACCGGGTCTGACCACGATTAAGTCGCCGACCGCCACCTGTTCGGCAGGGATGATCACTTCAACGCCGCTTCGAAGAACCGTCGCCGTCTTCGGCGCAAGGTCGATGAGTTTTCTGACCGCCTCAGTGGTTTTTCCTTTTGATCTCGCCTCAAGATACTTGCCGATCGTAACGAGCGACAAAATCATCGCAGCCGATTCAAAGTAGAGATCCATAGACCACATACTGGCGGCTGAGAGATCACCTATCGAAAGAGCTGAAAAAATAGCATAGATAGCATAGACCCCATACGTAAGCGCCGCAAGAGAACCGATCGCCACAAGAGAGTCCATATTCGGAGCACGGCGGAAGAGTGCCGGGATCCCGGATGTGTAGTATTTATTGTTCGCGATGACGATAGGGATGGTCAAACCAAGCTGGGACAAAGCAAATATCCCGGCGTTTGCCGGATCATGGGTCCATTCAAGGAGAGGAAAACCCCACATATGTCCCATGGAGAGATACATAAGCGGAATAAGAAAAGCAAAAGAGATGATGAGCCGGATCTTCATCGGGCGAAGAAGAGATCCTTCCCGCGGAGGCTCTCCCATAACCAGATCATACCCGGCAGAGCGGACAGCCTGTCTGATCTGCTCATCAGAAATATCGTCCGACTCGACGACCAGACGATTTTCCAGAAGGTTCACTGAGGCGGATCTCACGCCTTCCACACTTTTCGCGGCCTTCTCAACATGAAGAGAACAGGCCGAACAGGTCATGCCGGATACTGAGTAGGTTTTTTTCATTTCGCGTTTTCTATAAAGAAATGAGCGATCTCATCCAGCATTGCGCCGGGACGCTCGATTTTCCTTGTATCAAGGTTAACGACCGTGCTCGGAATGCCCGGAAGAACGCCGCCGTCAAGCAGATAATCATGGGGGACGTTGACCTGATCGACACTGACCGGCGAGACTTCACCGGAGATGTTTGCCGAGGTCGCGGTTATCGGACAGTCGAACACAGATATCAGTTCAAGAGCAAGAGTGTGGTCAGGATACCGGATACCGATCGTACCTGTCCCGCCGGACAAGTCGCCCGGCAGACAGTTTTTCACCGGCAGAACGATCGTGATCGGACCCGGGAGAAATTTGCTGATGAACCGTTCCGCAAACGGGCTGACATCGGCGATCCCGTAGATCATCTCGATATCGGAAACGGCGACCGAGATCGGTTTTCCAAGAAGCCGCTGTTTTGCTTCATACACTTTGAGGACTGCAGTCTCCGATAAAGCGTCCGCACCGAGTCCGTAGACCGTTTCTGTTGGATATACCACAAGTCCGTCGCGGGATAAAACACGGACGGCTTTTTCTATTCTGGTTTCTTCTGTTGGTGTTATCATCAGAACTCTTTCCCTCTCACTTTTTCGATATCAAATACCCCGATCGTGCTTATGTGCATTACGGCCATGACCCCTGCCTGGATCGGGTCGGTGACGACGAGATCAGCAGCAGAAGAGGCGCTTCCCGCCATTTTCAGGCAGATCACCGGGATGCCGTCCGCCTGGATCGAGCGTATGGCTTTGGTTATCTCGCCGCCCATCAATGAACCGGCAAGAACAAGGATCGAGGCGCGGGGAAGGCGGCCGACTGCTTCTACGGCACGCGAGACATTGACTTCCCCGACAAGCGGGATCGTATCAACGGAGATTCGTTCTCCGCGAATGTTATGCCGGTCGGCTTCATTCACTGCGCCGAGCGCGACCTGGGCAACCTGGGCGCCTCCGCCGATGATGATGACGCGCTTTCCAAATATTGCCCCGAACGTATCGTGCAAAACGACTTCACGAACTCCTGAAACGAGTCTCAGTTCTGATAGGATCGCATCGATCTCATCGCCGCCTTCGATCTCGATATCTGCCCAGGCACATCCTTTGTCAGGTCCCCGGGTAAGTATTTCCTGCTGGATGGAGGTGATGTTCGCATTGTGTTCAGCACAGACCGAACCGATATCTCTGAGAATACCTTTCTGATTTTCGGCGATGAGGCTGATTGCGTGATGAGGCATCATAAAAATCGAATGCGATAACCGGGGATCGAACCCGGATTAGAGGCTTGGGAAGCCCCTGTCATGCCATTAGACCATTACCGCATCTCTGTAGTATTTTGTTTGCAGGGTTATAGAGATTTCTTATTAGGAGGTGAGTTCCGTGGTTTCCAGTGCCTGATGCGGAAGGCCGCAAAGCAGATACCGGCCTCCCTGCGCGTGAACATAGCCTTTGGATGCCAGAGAGCGCAGAGCCGCTGTCACTTCAGGGATACTACGCCCGCTGGTGTAGGAGAGTTCTATTGGCGTTAACGGGGCATACACCAAAGCGAGAAGAAGTTCGGCCTCGATAGTGTTCTGGAAAACTGTTCTTCCGTTGACGATCACGTCACTCATCATCTCATCGATATCCTTTTCCACAGCTTCAAGATTTTCGATGAGCTTTTCTCTGGAATCAAGGAGCCGGCGTATCATCATGATCTTGTCGGAAAGCGGGAGTGCATCCCCATTTTCGGCACAAACCGGCTCGGGAGGCTGCTCGGTTTTTGTGACCTGGACCGAGAGGGTGAAGTCATTCACGAGATAGTAGTATTTTCGCCGTTTGTCATCCTGATAACTGGAGATGACCGCTTCCTTCTGCATTATCGCAAGGTGTTCGATGACGGCTTTCGGGTTGATGACCAGACGATCGGATATTTCGGTAACGAAACAGGGTTTCTGGCGGAGAAGATCAAGGATCCGCCGGCGGTTCCGGTTTCCAAGAATGTCCAATAGATGAGATATATTATCTTGGTCAAGCATTTTTATCGAGATTACATTATGTAAGGGGATATTTATTTAAATGCCTTCTGATGCAGTCTGTGAAAATATCAGACCCCACTCAGTGGATCAAAGATTTAAAAAAAATGCGGGGGGATTTTCTATTGTTTGCTGAGTGCAGCCTTCGGCTTTTTTCAGCTTTAGAACTCAGACTCAAAGTCTTCAACCGTCATGGCTGAGACAATGCCTTTCTGTCTGAGGAACTCTTTGGTCAACAGGAAGTAAACCATAGAGAGTGCTTTGCGTCCTTTGTTGTTGGTCGGGATAACGAGATCAACATTGTTTGTACGGTTGTTGATATCACAAAGTGCAATGACCGGCATACCGGACTGGACTGCCTCGGTAATGACCTGGGCATCTCCGATCGGATCGGTAACGATGACGACCGAGGGTTCAACATATTTCGGGAGTTTCGGGTTGGTTAAGGTTCCGGGGATGAATCTGCCAACGTGGGAGAGTGCACCGATCGTATCTGCGAACTTCTGTGCCGGGTACTGACCGTACTGACGGGAAGTAACGACGAAGATCTTTGCAGGCTCGTAGCGTGCAAGGAACTTTGCTACCTGTTTGATGCGCTCATCGGTCTTTCTGATATCGATGATATAGAGACCGTCAGCTCGGACACGGTAGATGAAGTCTTTCATGTCGTTGTCTTTCTGCTGGGTTCCAATGTGGACACCGGCGGCAAGATATTCTTCTACGGATACTAATGGTTCGTTTAATTCAATTCCAAGTTCATTGTCGGTCATTTTAGAAATGCTCCTCAATTCTTATAAGTTCATTTAATTTAGCAATGCGCTCTCCGCCGACAACACCGCTCTTCATAAAGCAGCAGCCGAATGCTGTTGCGAGATGTGCGATGGTATTGTCGGTCGTTTCACCGGATCGGTGGCTCATGACCGATTCATACCCGTAATCACGGGCGAGACTGATCGTTTCGAAGGTATCTGTCAGCGTACCGATCTGATTTGGTTTGATCAGGATACAGTTGCAGGCATCATTTCTGATACCTTCTTCCAGACGGACAACATTCGTAACGAACAGGTCGTCGCCGCAGATAAGGGTGTCACGGCCGGAAACTTCCTCGGTGATACGTGCAAACCCTTCGAAATCTTCTTCCTGGATCGGGTCTTCGACATAAAGCAGGTTATAGGTCTCGGTCAGGTCTGCAATGTATGCAATCTGCTCCTCAGTAGTTCGCTTTGCATTCTTATAGACGTATCTCCCGCTTGCAGCATCCCACATCTCTGACGCGGCAACATCAAGACCCATGCGGACTTCAATGCCGGTCTCGTCAAAGACTTTGGTGGTAGCTTCGTTCACGATTTCAAAGGCTTCAAGGTCAGCGATGTGCGGAGCCCATGCCCCCTCGTCACCCTTTCCACAGCCTTTGCCGCGCGCAATAAGGATCTCTTTGATGCGTTTGTGGACGAGTGCGTTCGTGAATACAGCCTCGGCTGCAGAAGATGCGCCGGTCGGTATGATCAGAAACTCCTGGATATCGGTCGCGTCAACTGCGTGGGCGCCGCCGCCGATAACATTGCCTAACGGCAGAGGGGTCTGGGAAATGAATGCGCCGCCAAGATACTGGTAGAGTTCCATGTTGAGGGAACTTGCAGCTGCTTTTGCATTCGCAAGTGAAAGAGCAACGGCGATGTTGGCGCCGATCCCGGAAAGGTCAGACGTTCCGTCGATCTCATGAAGGGTCTCATCAAATCCGCGCTGGTCGGCCGAGTCAAGTTCGATAAGTTTCGGGATCAGATGTTCCCTGGCTTCAAAAACAGCCTCGTCAGATGGACGGACTTTTGCCTCGTAGATGCCGGTCGAGGCTCCGCTCGGAGCGCATGCGCGGCCAAAGCCGCCGGAGATCGTGGAAATCTCGGCTTCGACGGTTGGATTTCCGCGCGAGTCGAGAATTGTCCGAAGTAAAATGTCAGCAATTTCAGTCATACTTACAGCACCTCTGACCGGACACCGAACTGGCGTTTCACCGTTATCGGGACCCGATCAGCGTCGAACTCCTCAAGTGCAATTTCAAGAGGATCAATCTTTGCAGTTTTCACGAGAACCGGAGCTCCCATGGAAATCTGTAAAGCACGCGCCCCGACGATACGGGCGCGTTCATAACGTGTATATGTCATAGAAAATCACATCCACAAATAAGAGAGAATGGAAAAATGGGGTCGCTGAGATTCGAACTCAGGTCACTACGTCCCGAACGTAATAGGATGGTCCAGGCTACCCTACGACCCCGCAATTCATTCATGTCTCACGTGTACGGATACAACTCATCAACAGTCTCTTTGTGAGAGATAAGCATTCTTCTGCAGCAGTATCGGTCTAACCCGAGTGAATCAAGAATCTCTTTGGGATCCTCGCCTGCAGCTTTTCTCTGTTGATATTCTTCCCATACAGTAGAAATTACTTTTCCACAGGTGAAACATCGAACTGGTATCATAAGTTATCTTTACGTCCTTATTAAATTGTTGATATGTGGGGTTGCCCCCGCATATATTCTGTATGCTGTGCCTTAACGATAAGACTTCTGGAACCGTGCACGGGCACCGCGTCCATGGGGCTTTTTCGCTTCCTTCTGACGGGAGTCGTTGACCAGGAGAGTTCTGTCGTAAGAAAGGTACACTTCCTTGATCTTCGGGTCATTGGTCCAGGAAAGGATACCGCGGCCAAGTGCCGTGCGGATTGCCTCTGCCTGTCCCATGACGCCTCCGCCGGAGACATCAATATCAACATCGACATTGTCGATGGATCCTGGTGCAAGTGCAAGTGCCTCGGAGATCTTCATACGGATGATCTCGTTGCCGTACACTTCAAGAGGGACAGAGTTGATTCTAACTCTGCCTTTTCCCTCGCGAAGGGTGGCGCGGGCAATTGCGGTCTTTCTTTTTCCACTGGTGTTAATAATTTTCATCTTAGATCACCTGTTTAGAATTTTGCTCCAAGGTTTTTGCTGATCTCGCCAACAGAGATGTATCTGGCTCCGCTCAGCCGTTTCCGGTGTGCGTCTTCCAGAACTTCTGCCTCTACGTCTTTGAATTCGTAAGGAACTCCGACGTATGCTTTGACACGGCGGAAAGCTGCTGCTCCCGGCCGGGTCTTGTAGGGGATCATTCCACGGATCGTGCGTTTTACAAGGTGATCCGGGCGTCTTGGGAAGAATGGACCTCCCTCAACGGATCCGCGAACACGAGTTACCTGGTATTCGTTTAAGACCATTGCACGGGCACCGGATACGATGACCTTCTCGGCATTGATGATTGCAATCTCCTCACCGGCGAGGATGCGGGTTGCAACGATACTGGAAAGTCTTCCAAGAAGGAGATTTTCTCCATCAATAACTGTTACCATATTCATCTCACCTCAGGATCCTTACGCGGCTTCCTTTCGGATTTGCAGCAACAAGCTCTTCGATTGTCATGCAGGTGCCTTTTGCTTCAGTTATTTTCTCACGGGCAGCATCGGAGAAGTTGAGAGCTGCAACTGATACTGAAGTACCAATTACACCTGCTGCGAGCACTTTGCCCGGAACCAGGATGATCTCATTCTCGTTTGCATAGCGGTTGATTTTACCGACGTTCACTTCTGCCTGATTCTTGCTGGACGTGTTCAGACGGCCGGCAATCTCACGCCAGATGTTTGCCTCGTTCTCCCGGGATGCGCGTTTAAGCATCATGATTAAGGATTCGAGACGTGGGTTAGTTTTATTCATTTACAGTCCCTCCTGTAATGCTTCAATCAGATCTGAAGATCGTGATTTGATATGCAGCAGTGCTCTTTCAATGATCTCTTTCACCGGTAAGGACCCGTCGCTTTCAACAACGAAGATGAACTTCGTGCTGTCTGCACCAATAATAATGGCCGGGTCCTCGCCGATGCCGCTGTCCATACATGCAGTCTCACAGAGACGGCATAACGAACAGTCTTTTTCCTTGCTTTCGCCGTTTACAACACGGATGCTTACGGTATCTTTCGTGAGTTCCAGAACGTCGCGGGGACATTCAGAAACACATTTTCCGCAGCCGTCACAGGTATCTTTAATGGTGATGACCGGATACTCAGAGTAGCCGCAGGCAAGAGTCGGCTGCCATTTGGCATGCTCTTTCCCGTAGTTTACTTCTGCCACTGCTTCTAAGACGACCTTCTGATTTTCCCAAAGTTTGACGATCGGGATGTTGTTGTGGACCGGAACGGTGTTTTCGTCCATGGAGATAAGATCACCGGAGGTGACCATCTTCGGGCCTTCAACACTCAGAGTGAACATCACAGTGCAGTGAGGACATCCCGCGCCGCCGCAGGAACATTCGCTTCTTGGAACATACTGCGAGAGATCGGTCTTGATCGGGATGAGTCCCATTCTGTGTGCCAGCATCTCATCAAAGAGAACACTGGTATTGTCATAGATACGGATATCTTCGATGGCGAGGGTTGGCACCTCACCGATCATCGAGCGACGAAGTGCGTTGGCGAATGCAGGAGTCGCTCCGTGAATAGTAAAACGTGCGACAGAGTCATCGAGCCTGCTGAATACCAGATCCATTCAGACTCTCCTGCCCCTTCTGCCACCTTTAGCACGAATGCTGTCGTGTGGTACCGGAGTTACGTCTTCGATTCTGCCGATGCGCATACCTGCACGTGAAAGTGCACGGATTGCAGCCTGGGCGCCGGGCCCCGGTGACCGCTGTCTGCCGTTTCCGGGAGCGCGAACACGGATGTGAAGTCCGGTGATACCTTTGTCCTTTGATGCCTGGGCAATGTTGATCGCCATCTGCATTGCTGCATAAGGCGAAGACTCATTGCGGGCCTGCTTAACGACCATACCGCCGCTTGACTTGCAGACGGTTTCTGCGCCTGAAAGATCGGTGACGGTGATGATGGTGTTGTTGAATGAGGCAAAGATGTGGGCAATGCCCCATTTTTCAGTTGCTTCTGCCATGATTATGCCCTCTGATTCATGATACGCTGACGTTCACCGTTGGCTTCATCAACAAGACTGGAGGTTGCATAGTACATAACTCCTGCTTCTTCCGCGATCGGAACCATGTAGCTTGGAACACTGACACGCTGTCCATTGATGGCAATGTGTCCGTGGGTGATAAGCTGACGAGCCTGTTTCGGGCTGCGTGCAAGACCTTTGCGGTAGACGATCGTCTGAAGACGGCGCTCAAGGACATCTTCCACCTTTAAAGACAGAATGTTATCCATTGATGCATCCGGACCAATAAGTCCATAGCGCTGGAGCGTGGCGACGAGTTCGTCACGGCGGGCAATAGTCTTTGGTGCTTCACCGACAGAGGAGGTCATTGCAAGAACTTCTCGAGCGCCCCCTCTGTGTTTTCTGAGGACTTCGGTGGCTCTCCAGATCTCGCGTTTGTTACGCAGACCATAGGTGATCGCAAGGGTGCGTTCTGATTCAATACGTGACTTCTCGAAGCGGCGCTTCGGGGAAGAGTACTGTTTGGTGTTCTTTCCTGGGTATCCCATTTAAATCACCTGATTAGTTCCGCCTCTTGGAGACACCGACGATCTTTCCAAATCTGCCGGTTGCTTTAGTACGCTGTCCGCGAACTTTGAGACCATTCTCATGACGGATACCGCGGTAACACCGCATCTTCTTCATGAGGTTGATGTCATCATCCTTCGCAAGGGAAAGGTCGCTGCCGTAGAGGTGTTTCGGTTCTCCCGAATACACATCCACCGGGCGGTTGACCATCCATTTTGGCACTGAGGCAGGATATGCTTTAACCTGCTCTTCAATCGCGGCCACATCGTCATCGCCTAAGAGACCCATGGTAGCACGGACATCAACGCCGGCTCGGCGGGCAATGACAAGTGCGGCATGGAGGCCGATGCCCTTAATTCCCGTCAGCGCAAGCTGAACAGGCTGGGTACCGTCCAGATCAGTGTTAATGATCCGCACAAAATATTTTAATTCTGACTCTTCAACCATTTTTTCGCCTCTCTTTTGGAGAGTTTAGTCTAAATTTGAAACACACAAAATGTGTGTGTGTTGCGTACGTTAAGCGCAGACGGAGGGATTTGAACCCTCGAGTCCCAGGGGGACACAGGTTTAGCAAACCTGCGCCATACCAGGCTTGGCTACGTCTACAGAGAACTCCGCATCTTTCCTTCCGACGAATCGGAAGGCTGCACAAAACCCATGTTGAATCGTATGCAGATCGACACTCGCAGTATGCCAGATACTGCTCCACTAAACTGAGTGCTCTATTATGTAAGGGTTAGAGCAATATAATACTTCGCCTATTCCCTTGAGAGAGGGAAGGAAAAAAGTATTAGTTTTTCAGACAGGCAAGAAGAGCGTCGCAACGGTCAACCATATGCTGTGCGGCTTCACGGATAACGGTGATCGGGTCTTTTGCAGATCCGGGTTTCATGGTGACAAACAGTTCCGGGTCGGAGAACTGGTATTTGATCACATATTTGGCAACATCCACTTCCGGATCTGCAAGGATCTCATCCACCAATGCGTTGACCATGGTATGCCCCTCACCTTCCAGGGTGATCCGTATTTTATCCTTCTCAAGCTCGATAATCTTCAGCTTCATTCCCTTATAGATTCGCTCGGCGACACTATATAATTGTGGGGTAGGCGGTAAAAAAAAGGTTAGAGGATTTTCTGTGTGAAGGCAACCTGACCGGAGATCCTGGTTATGCGCACTTTCACATTCTGGCCGGCCTTGGTTCCGGCAACATACAGGATATATTTCCCGATTCTTGCAACGCCGTCGCCTTTCTTACTGATAGACTCGATATGGACCTCAAGTTCCTTACCCTCCTCAATAGCAGGACCCTGCACCTCGGTCTTTGCTTTTCGTTTCCGGATCGGCCGCTTTGATCCGCACGCTTCACAAAGAAGCATCAATACGCGGTCATCTTTCACAAGTTTCGTGTCAGGCCGGCCGCACTCGGAACAGATGACGTAATCGCCGACATACGTATCAACGATCGCATCGAACTGAGCCTGCTCGAACTTTCCATTGAAGACCGCGCGGTTTCCGTCGATCTTTCCGGCAGTACCGAGCTCACCTAAAATGAACTTCATGAAATGATCCTTATCGCGGTTGAGTGAATCGATAATATCAGAAAAGTTCTCAAGAACCGTCGTTTTACCCTCGATATAGATCTTCGCCTTCGGCATAACAAACCGTTCGCCCGTCTCCGTAGGCTCGCCCATCCCGGAATACGCGGTCTTTAACATATCTTCGTATGACTGCACCATAATACTTAGACATTGGTCGTAAGAACATATAGGTCTGATGCAGACGGGAAAACCGACCCATGGCATTTGAATCGCGCCGTGCCATAATATTTTGTCAAATACGAAGAGGGGGAAGAGAAAAAAGCGGGCCCGAACACAGAAAGACTTTTGTCATTTCAAAAAAGGAGGTACAGTACAATAACATCTGCGTTTGGAATTTTTTCATGATACAGAGAGTTGAGTCCGGCATATCCCCGATAATCAGCGTCATACTGCTCATATTTTTAACTCTGGTTCTGGTCGGAGCAGCAGCACTGGTATTTTTCAGTTTCGCCGGCGATACCGCGGATGCAAAACACACCTATCTTACTGCCGAAGCGACAGGCAGCAGCATTGACCCCCTCTTGATCCATCTCTGGAAAACTGACGAGGGATCCGCCCTGAAATCAGTATATGTTTCGGTCAGCACACCTGCCGGCATATCCGTCGGGACACCCTGCCCGGAGCAGGAAAGATATATTGAAGGATGCAGCATCCCAATCAGATTCGATATCGGATTTCCTAAAGGCAGCTACCCGATGACCGTGACCGGCGTCTTTGATGACGGGAGCGAGCAGGTTCTCTGCATCAGGACCATGACCCTGGAAGCTGAGGGACAAAAGATACAGGAAGTAAGTACAGAAAAGCTGATCCTGGTTGCAGAATATCGCAGCTGGAAACCAAATCAGATTTATCTGACCGACACAACACCCTACACAAATAGAAGTAACGTTTCCTACTGGATGCTTGACTTGGGATATACCGGAGCCGTCACACAGATATTATTCGAACCGCTTGTTGGTGTTGAGTATACATACCCCTTAGAGGTATTCACCAGCCCGGAACAAGACTTTCTGATCACATATACGGCATATTATACCGACGGGAAAACCAAAACCACCATCCGGAAAACAATACGGCTCCATACAAGCGAACAGGAAGATGAAATCGGAGAATTCATCGGAAATTATAAGATCGGGGGAGAATCCCTCCAGGGAACAGGAGATTCCACACATCACATACCGCTGATTGGAACAACATCCGCCGAGATATGGAGAGAGGATATTGCCGGGAGATATATCATAGTGGACGGACATAACGTCCCTGCTCTTCAGATCAATCTTAATTCACCTAAAAATGGAGCATATTCAGTGACCGTCATCTGCGATACCGAATTCCGCGTGGGCAGTACCGCATATTTTGCGAGCGGTGAGACCTATGAAGGAAATCTGTCGACATTCTACCCGAATACGGCAAACAAATCCTCAATAACCGCCACCCTCAGCGTATATGACATAAACAAAACAAAACTTGCCGAACAGACAACCCTCATCATCATACGGGAATAAAAAAGGAGGAGAAAAAGAGCCGCTCAGTTGCCAAACTTCTTCCAGGACTCTTCGAGCGCAGCGATCGCCGGAAGTTTCTTTCCTGTCAAAAACTCGATACATGCGCCCCCGCCGGTTGAAAGATGAGAGTATTGGGGCTCAAGACCCAGCTGCTCGATGACCGCCGCCGTATGTCCTCCCCCGCAGACAGAAAATTCCGCATTTGCCGCTGCACGAAGCAGTTCAAAGGTCCCGGATGCAAACTTTGCCTCCTCAAAAACACCGGCCGGACCATTAAACACGATCGAACCGGACGCCGCAAGTTCCCGGGAAAACTGCACGATCGAATCCGTACCCATATCCAGGATCGGACAGTCCTTTGGAATCGTGAGAATAGGATACTCTTTGCGCTCATCCTGCTCTTTCACTGCCACATACTCCGGCAGCAGGACCTTATCCGGATACGAATCAAGTATCACCTTCGCTTTAGCGACCTCACCGTCATACCCGAGAGTGCGGATCAGATTTCGTGAAGGCTCGCCGATATCGATACCCTTTGCCAGATAAAACACATTGGCCACCACCCCGATGACGGCGATCTTGTCTGCTGTTTTATTCGCAAGCACATTTCCGGCCACCGCGATGGAATCATCGACCTTCGTTCCGCCCAGAACAAACGTCACCGGCCTGGGCGCCGAGGTGAACACTTTTGAAAGCATCGCGACCTCCTTTTCCATCAGAAGACCCGCCACCGTTTTCATCGCATAGGGCAGGCCCGTGATCGTCGGCTGCGACCGGTGCGCCGTGCCAAACGCATCATACACACAAAGATCGGCCATGGCCGCAAGTTTTCTCACAAGATGGGTCTTTGCCCCTTCTTCGGGTTTCAGACTCAGATTCTCCTCAGCAGAGAACCTGACATTCTCCAGCAGAACAACATCCCCGGGATGAGAATCATAAACTGCGCGCTTCGCGCAGCTGCCGATGATATCGTCCACATACGTGACCGGCATCCCTAAAAGCCGCTCCAGTTTATCAGCGTGGGCCGCGAGAGTCGTGAAATCCTTTTTACCCGGCCGGCTCTGGTGTGCGATGACCACAACGCGTGCGTCTTCCAGCGCCTGCAGAGTCGGAACATGTTCACGGAATCGTTTATCATCCAGGATAGTATTGGAGGAAGGATCTATAGGGGAGTTGAAATCCACACGGACAAGAACGGTTTTTCCGCGTGTTTCAATATCTGCAAGAGTCCCGAAGTTCATAGCAAAAAGATATGCTTTTCGTACCTATAAATACCCAGTGTCCTCAGTCTTCAGATGCTTCTTTTCCTAAATTCCCGCCGTCCAAACCCTCTGCTTTCTTTGCCGTCGCCTCATCCCTCATCCGCATCTTTTCCATCATCTTCTTTTTGGAGCGGTAATAATTCAGCGGGTGGGAAACCGACTCGCAGAGCCGGTCCTTATTCACACAGATTCCGTGCGTCAGCATTGTCGCGCAGGAAGGCGTGGTATACTCATTCGTCAGGATATGATCGACCTGATAATTCGTCATATCAGGATTATAATCCGGACTCCGCGCAAAGATCCCGCCGATCTGTTCATTGTTCATCCCCACATTATGCAGAAACGCCGTCATCGAAAACCGCCCCGAATGGGTCAGATTCACCCCGGCAGCCGCAGCGGAGATCAGCGACTGGATACAGGGAGGATACGCCGACTCATCGATCGCCCCAAACTCGGCAAGGGTCCGTTCCTGCACTGCCGAGAGGATCTTATCGCTCCACGGCAGATACTCTCGCAAGATCGGCTCGGGGATGTCGAGCGGCAGGCCGCAAGAAAGGATGTTTCGGATCCTTTCGGCGATCAAAACATCCATCTCATCTGCAGAAACCTTCACGCGCCCGGCCAGCACATCACGATTGATCAGCCGCCACTTCGCATCACGCACACGGGATGCAAGCTCCACATACCGGATCACAGCGAGCGATCCGTCACCGGTCTCAAGACCGAGTTCCTCACACACCCGTTTTTTCAGAAGCTGATTCTCCTCGGCATGAAAATACGCATAGACCCGGGCAGCCTCCATCCTGCAGAGCCGGTCGATCGTCCGCTTGTCTTTCGTACAGGATACGAGGACCCGTGCCAAAACATAGGTGATGATATCGGAGACCACATCATCTTCCGACTCAGGATAGACGGTTTTTCCGTTAAGTGCGAGCATGATCCGGTCGGCCGCACGGTCAAGATAGGAACAGCCGGTCGTCGAGCCGGAAAGACCGGCCATTTTGATTCCGCGGGACGCAAGCAGCCCCTGTGCTTCAGGTAAAAAAGGATAGTGAGCCAGATCGCGCTTTTCAACGGACGTACGCATAACGGTTAATCTGCCTCGATCCTCGGAGCAAGAAGATAGCCCACACTTCCTTTGCCGCCTGCATAGACGAAGGAAAACTGGACAGGATGATCAGTCCCCAGACGGATCTGCACCTTGTCCGCACGGCTGATGGATTTGCCCATATCCTTCAGATAGTCCAGAGAGAACAGGGATTTTGCATCGGCACAGGTGATATAATGGACATCTTCGCCGGCAAGCTCGCGTTTGATCCGGTCGGAGTCACCGTCGGCATTCATCGTAAAAACGCAGGTCTCGGCAGAAACGGCAAGGGAGATCTTATCAGAAACCATCGCTGATGCCTTGATCGCATCATAGAACATGATGCCCGGTATCTCGAAGGTGGCAGGGAGGTTCAGGTTCGGCGCGTTCGGGTCTTTTCTGATGGTCTTTGTATCGAGGAGGGTTATTGAATATTCATACCCGCCGAAGCTGATCTTAAGTTTTTTGCCTGAGTCATCAAGTTCAAGAGAGACGATATCCGTCTTGCCGATCATCGACATCATCGATCTGATCTTTTCTATATCGAGACCTATTTCACAGGGTTCTGCCGCAAATGTGAGAAACGCCGACGCAGAGAGCTCTAATGAAACCATGGCCACATTGGACGTATCCACCGTGATCGTTCTGATTCCCTTCTCGTCAACGTGAAGACGGCATTCGTTTACCAGTGCTGAGACCGCATCGATGGTCTCCCGGAAAATATCTGCTTCGATTGTTGCTTTTAACATCAGTATAACCCCTTGACACACTCTCTTATACCAGCGTGACAAACTTTAATAGTATAATTATATCCGCGCTCATATAAGATATACGTTAAGTTGGGAGGAAAACACATGGGATCACAATGGACAAAAGATAATGTATATAGAAAAGCCATGCGGGATGGATATAGGGCCCGCTCGGCATACAAACTCATCGATATCAATGAACGATTCAACGTTATCCGGAACACGGACAATGTGGTGGATCTCGGCGCGGCCCCGGGAAGCTGGCTTCAGGTCTTAAAAACGATGACCGAAGGTCAGCTCTGCGGAGTTGACCTGAACCCGATCATCTCACTGGAAAATGTCATAACCATCACCGGAGATTTCACCGATCCGGCCGTTCAGGCAAAGGTCAGAGAAGCGATGCCGCTTGTGAATGTGGTGGTCTGCGATGCCTCACCCCACCTTTCCGGAGCAAAATCCTATGACCAGGCACGGGTCATGGGTCTGAACGAGGAAGCCCTCAACTTTGCCTCCACCCTGCTCAAACAGGGAGGGAATCTGGTCATGAAATCCTTCCAGGGTTCGGACTTCAACGAGCTTCTTGAACTGGTGAAAGAGAAGTTCTACTCGGTGCGGGTCATCCGTTCCACGGCGACCCGCCGGGGAAGTACCGAATGTTATATCATTGCAAAGAACTTCATTGGGGAAGGAAATGACGACAGAAAGAGACGCGAGTGAGATCCTAACTGACTCATACAACCGAACGATTTCAAATGTCAGGATAGCCGTGACCAGCGCGTGTGATCTCCGGTGTATCTACTGCCACAGAGAGGGGGAGGGGGACAACGGATGTACGCGGGATGAACGGACCTCCCAGATGACCCAGGAAGAGATCGCGGAGCTTATCGGCGTTTTTGCCGAGCTTGGCGTCAGGACGATCAAACTCACCGGCGGAGAGCCGCTTCTCCGCCCCGATCTTCTGGATATCATCCGCTCCATTCCCCCCCACATCGAGTCGTCACTGACAACGAACGGGACCCATCTTGCGAAACTCGCAGATCAGCTGAAAGCAGCAGGTCTTTCCCGGGTGAATGTAAGTCTTGACACTATGGACCGGGAAACCTACAAAAAGATCACCGGGCGTGACCGGCTGAAGGATGTTCTTGACGGGATCGATGCGGCACTCGCGGCAGGTCTCACACCGGTAAAACTGAACATGGTCGTCTTAAAAGGTATGAACGATCAGGAGATCGATGAGTTCCTGGCCTTTGTGCGTGCACGCGGCGAGAATCTCATTCTGCAGATCATCGAACTCATGGATATCAACGGATGGACCGACGATATGGATCCTGCCGTCCATGGAAATGCTCAACTCGTTGCCGATCTTGAAAAAGAGTTCGCCAAACATTCCTCGCAGGTGACGACCCGCCATATGCACCACAGGAGAAAATATCTGGTGAACGGCGCTCTTGTTGAGGTCGTCAGGCCGATGCACAATCCGGAGTTTTGTGCAAACTGCAACCGGCTGAGGGTGACCTCGGACGGGCTATTGAAGCCCTGCCTTCTCAAAACCGGAAACGAGGTCTCTATCCGCGGGCTGCACGGAGACGAGCTCAAGGCGGCGATCGGCGCTGCAGTGAAAAACCGCAGTCCGTATTTTTGTCCAGAAGAGAGCTGAGCTCTTCTTCTCTGTTTTTTCCAAAATCCTCTGCACGTGACGGGTTGAAGATCCGACAGTCAATACCAATCCCCAGATGCTTACCGGTATCCAGTCTAAGAACTGACCCGCAAAAACTATGCCGAAACGCGTTTTTTCATCCATGCGTTAATTACGGGATAACGCAAATATCATTACAGATATCGCCATGACCGAAGAAAAAGGCAATATTGGAGACTACGAGGAAACCTACAAAACCTTCTCCATCGACGTCCCCAAACATTACAATTTTGCGTTTGACGTCATTGACGCCTGGGCAAAACGCGATCGCAACCATCTTGCGATGATATGGACCAACCAGGACGGTGAAGAAAAAAAGTTCACCTTCTGGGATCTGATGATCCACTCAAACGAAGCGGCCAATATCCTGATGAAGTTCGGCATCCAGAAAGGTGACCGTGTTCTTCTGATGCTGCCGCGTGTTCCCGAGTGGTGGATCCTGGTCCTGGGCATCATGAAGCTCGGCGCGGTGTTCAGCCCCTCGCCCCACATGCTTACTGTCAAAGATATCGCCTACCGTATGAAGGTCGGCGGATTTAAAATGGTCATCACCGACAGTGAGAATATGGCAAAGGTGGATGAGGTCGCGACCCAGTGCCCCCACCTTCAGCTGCGAATGACCGTGGATGATAAACCCGGCCAGAAACTTCCCGGCCAGTGGATCGGCTACCAGAACGAGCTCAAATACCCGGCGCCCGTCTCGACAAAACTGGTCAGTTCGACCGGACGCAAGGTCCTCTCGACCGACCCGATGCTGATCTACTTCACGTCAGGTACTACAAAAGACCCGAAGATGGTTCTTCACGATTATGCCCATCCGCTCGGACAGATCGTGACCGCAAAGTTCTGGCATGATCTCACGGAACATGACGTCCATTTCACCGTCTCGGATACCGGCTGGGCAAAATGCGGCTGGGGAAAGATCTACGGTCAGTGGATCTGCGGTGCCTGTATTTTCGTGTACGATTACCGCACGAAATTTCACGCGACCGAACTTCTCCCGCTCATCGAACGCTACGGGATCACCTCGTTCTGCGCGCCGCCGACGATCTACCGGATGCTGATCATCGCCGATCTGAAGAAGTTCTCGTTCTCTGAACTCAGGACATGCACAAGCGCCGGCGAACCGCTGAACCCCGAAGTCATCAGGATCTGGCGCGAGGGAACAGGCATCACGATCCGCGAAGGCTACGGACAGACCGAGACCTGCTGCTGTATTGCGACCCTGCCCGGAATGGAAGTAAAACAGGGATCGATGGGAAAACCCGTCCCCGGCTGGCACATCCAGCTCCAGGACGATGACGGACATGAAGTGGTGCAGGGAGATATCGGCAAGATCGCGGTCTCACTGAACCCGCGACCGGTCGGACTTATCAAGGAGTATCTGAACAATCCTGAAGAAAACGCTGCGATGTTCGTGAACGGCTGGTATTACACCGGAGACAAAGCACGTCTGGATGAGGACGGATACTTCTGGTTCGTCGGAAGAAATGATGATGTGATCAAAAGTTCCGGATACCGTATCTCCCCGTTCGAGGTGGAATCTACCCTCCTTGAGCACCCTGCAGTCAAAGAGAGCGCAGTCGTCGGATCGCCCGACGAGATCCGCGGCATGGTGATCAAGGCATTCATCGTTCTGCATTCCGGGTATCAGCCTACCGAGAAACTCGCCAAGGATATCCAGGAGTACGTGAAGCGGACGACCGCGCCGTACAAATATCCGCGTCTTATCGAGTTCGTTTCCGATCTGCCGAAGTCATTTTCGGGAAAGATCAAACGCGGCGAACTCCGCGAACGCGAGATGAAACGGTTCGAAGAGGAAAACACCGATCAGTAAGAAACAAACCAGCGGGCATTCGCGTGAGACGGATATTCCCCTGTCTTTTTTTCCCGGGACGGGGCGGTTCTCCGCGAATAAAACCGCATGTATATTTAGCAGAACGTCGAATATGTAAAAGCACGTCTGTGCAATGGCCCCTTTGTGAAGTCAAAGGAGTCTGATCACTTGCGAAGGTAGCCAAGCCAGGTTAAAGGCGCCAGCTTCAGGGGCTGGTCTCGTAGGAGTTCTGGGGTTCGAATCCCTTCCTTCGCACTGTTTTTTTAACACGTTCTTTAGCATGAGAGCGGAGTGTTTCGATCTTAAAAAAAAGGATTTTTCCCAGCCGGGAAAAATACTCATTCCAGCTCAAACGCGCCGGAATACAGCTGATAATACCGTCCGCCTTCAGCGATCAGCTTTTCATGACTGCCCCGCTCGATGATCCTGCCTGACTCAAGGACCATGATCACATCAGCATTATGCACCGTTGAAAGCCGGTGGGCGATCACAAAAACCGTGCGTCCCTTCATCAGGGAATCCATGCCTGCCTGGACAATAGCCTCGGTTCGCGTATCGATACTCGACGTCGCCTCATCCAGGATCATCACCGGAGGATTTGCCACCGCGGCCCGTGCGATGGAAAGAAGCTGGCGCTGCCCCTGGGAAAGCGTTCCGCCGTCCCCTTCGAGTATCGTATCATACCCCTCCGGAAGACGGGAGATGAAGTTGTGGGCGTTGGAAAGATGCGCGGCGGCATACACCTCCTCATCAGTTGCATCCAGCTTTCCAAATCTGATATTTTCCCGGACCGTTCCGGTAAACAGATTCGTATCCTGCAAAACGATCCCAAGCGACCTTCGCAGATCCGCCTTTCTGATCCGCCGGATATCGATCCCGTCATAGAAGATCTCCCCTTTCTGCACATCATAAAACCGGTTGATCAGATTGGTGATCGTTGTTTTTCCCGCCCCCGTTGCGCCGACGAACGCGACCTTCTCGCCAGGACGGGCATACAGCGTCACATCATGCAGAACATCCTTGTCCGGCGCATACCCAAACGTGACCCCGCGAAGCTGGACATCCCCTTTCAGCTGCGTATAGACCGGACGGCCGTTTTGTATCTCCTTCCAGGCCCAGACTCCCGTATAAACGGATGATTCCGTCAGGGCCGCGCCTTCTATCTCCGCATTGACCAGCGTTACATCGCCGGTATCCTCCTCAGCCGGTTCATCCATCAGCTGAAAGATCCGCTCTGCTCCCGCCAATGCCATGACAACCGAACTGAGCTGCTGGGAGACCTGACTGATCGGCATCATGAAACTTTTACTCAGCTGCAGGAAGGCCGCGATCGCTCCAAGAGTCAGACCGCCTACCCCGCTGATTGCCAAAGCTCCGCCCAGTACGGCCACCAGAACATACTGGATATTTCCGATATTCACGACAACCGGCATGAAAATATTCGCAAACGTGTTGGCGGATGCCGCATGCCCGCGCAGTTCATCGTTCATTACATTAAACTCAGATTTGACCGTGTCTTCGTGACAAAACACCTTGACAACCTTTTGTCCGTTGATCATCTCTTCGATGTAGCCGTTTACTTTTCCGAGGGATTTCTGCTGGCTGACAAAATAGGTCGCGCTTTTCCCGCCGATCTTTTTCATTACAAAGAACAGGATGACCACCATGAATACAACAAGGATCGTCAGGATACTGCTCGTATAGATCATTGCGGCGAAGACGAAAATGATGGTCACGACCGAAGAAAACACCTGCGGGACACTTTGCGAAAGCATCTGGTGCAGGGTCTCGGTATCGTTTGTGTAATGACTCATCGTATCGCCGAATTTATGCGTGTCGAAGTACCTGACAGGCAGCTTCTGCATATGGGCAAACAGTTCGTCCCGTATCCTCTTCATGACCCCCTGGGAAATGATGACCATGAGCCGGCTGTAGATCAGCGTCGACAAAATACCGCAGAGATAGATGAGCCCCATGAAAAGGATCGCCTGGAGTAATGAGGTGAAGACCGGATTTTCCATACCAAGAAGCGGCGTGATGTAATCATCGATCAGCACTTCGAGGAAGAGCGATCCGATCACTCCGGCAAGGGTGCTTAAAAGGATACAGACGACGACGACACCAAGCGTTATCTTATACATCCCCGGCAGATAGGAGAGAAGACGGCCCAGGGTCTTTTTTACATCCTTGGGTTTGTTTCCGACTACCGGCATTCCCGGACGTTTGGATCGTGGGGAGGGAGGTCCCATCGGCGGCATTACAGCTCACCTCCCTTCATCTGGGTCGCATAGACCTCCCGGTAGATCGGGTTGTTTGCCATGAGTTCGGCATGGGTCCCGACCGCATTTATGTGACCTCTGTCCATCACGACGATCTTGTCCGCATCCTCTACCGAAGAGATCCGCTGGGTGATGATGATCTTCGTGGTGCCGGGCAGTTCGGAGAAGAGCGCCTGTCTTATCTGCGCATCCGTTTTCGTATCCACGGCGCTTGTTGAGTCGTCCAGAATAAGGATCCTCGGTTTTTTCAGCAGAGCGCGGGCGATGCAGAGTCTCTGTTTCTGGCCGCCGGAAACATTCGAACCTCCCTGTTCGATCCTTGTGTCGTATCCGTCGGGAAACTTTTGGACAAACTCATCCGCACAGGCGAGTCTGCTGACACGGATCATCTCTTCGTCGGATGCGTCGGGATTGCCCCATTTGAGATTGTCACGGATCGTTCCTGAGAAGAGCACATTTTTCTGCAGGACCATGGCGACCTGATCACGCAGCGTTTTGATGTCGTATGCTCTGACATCGATCCCGCCGACCATTACCGAGCCGCCGGTCACATCATAGAGCCGGGGGATGAGCTGGACGAGGGTGGTTTTGGAACTGCCGGTCCCCCCGAGGATGCCGACCGTCTCGCCAGACCTGATCTCCAGATTGATCTTCTGCAGACAGATGCGTTCGGCAGCTGAGGAGTAACTGAAGTCAACATCACGGAAGCTGATATCACCGTTTTTGACAAAAAATACGGGGTCTTTCGGGTTATGCAGATCGCTTTGCTCGTCGAGGACCTCGACGATCCGTCCGGCGGATGCGCGCGACATGGTGATCATGACGAAAACCATCGCCAGCATCATCAGACTCATCAGGATCTGCATGGTGTAGGCAAAGAGACTGACCAGCTGACCAGTTGTCAGGGTCTCGGCAACGATCAGCTGGGCGCCGAACCAGGAGATGAGAAGGATGGCCAGGTAGATGACAAACTGCATCAGCGGGCTGACAAAGGCGAGCAGTTTTTCCGCTTGCGAGAAGTAGCGGTAGATATCCTGTGAAACGCCTTTGAACTTGGCGGTCTCGTAGTCGTCACGGACATAGGATTTTACGACCCTGATCCCGCGGAGGTTTTCCTGAACGACTTTGTTGAGCCGGTCAAATGTTTTGAACACCTTTACAAATATCGGCTGGACCCTGGTGATGATAAGATACATCCCAACCCCCAGGATCGGGATCAAAAACAGGAAGATCAGCGAGAGCTGGGGATTGATCCCGATGACCATGATGTAGGATAAGATCAGCATCAGCGGGCAGCGCATCGCGACCCGTATGATCATCTGATAGGCATTCTGGACATTGGTAACATCGGTGGTCAGTCGGGTGATGAGGCTTGATGTCTGGTATTTGTCGAGGTTGGCAAACGAAAAGTTCTGGATCGCGTAAAAGATGTCCTGCCTGAGGTTTTTTGCAAATCCGGTTGAGGCGGACGCGGCATATCTGCCGGCGAGAACGCCAAACAGCAGTGATAGGAGGGCGGAGATGAGTAACGCAAGGCCGAGCCGAAGGATAACGCCCATATTCCCGCCGGTGATCCCGTCGTCGATGAGACTGGCAAGGATCAACGGGATGAGAACTTCCATGACGACTTCGAGTCCGACGAACACGGGTGTAAGCAGACTGTCTTTTTTATACTCGCGGATCGAGCCTGCAAGGCGTTCTACGGTGCGGTTCATGTCATCTTCTCCAGATTGTTCAGCATTTTCCAAAGAACCGAACGAACTGCTTCGAGTTCTT
The DNA here is from genome assembly GCF_000430905.1 of Methanocorpusculum bavaricum DSM 4179. NCBI lineage: Archaea > Methanobacteriati > Methanobacteriota > Methanomicrobia > Methanomicrobiales > Methanocorpusculaceae > Methanocorpusculum > Methanocorpusculum bavaricum. Next base: position 17,259 of record NZ_KE387268.1, on the reverse strand, counting down.
CTGCGGGGATGTCTTTTGTCAGATGTTTGTCGAGATCAGAGACATTGCGTTTTGCCTGCCGGCTGACTGCCAGGGCTTTTTCTGTGAGCAGGATCTTTTTGAGCCGGGCGTCATAGTCGACCGGTTCTCTGATGATGAGGTCGTTTTTTTCCATCAGCTGGAGTATCCCGGTGGCCGTAGACCGCCGGATGGAGAATTTTGTCTCGATGTCTTTTTGGAAGACGTCGCGGGTTCCTGCGTGGCGGATATAGCCGATTATCTGGATCTGGGTGCCGGTGAGATTTTTCAGCGGCCCCTGGGAAGCGGTATTGTCCAGGTTTCGTTTGATATGGTTTGCCAGGATCCTGATCAGGATCGCCGCAGGGGGTCTGTCTTCCATGTATGGAATAGTTAGGGGGCTAACAATATATACGTTTTCAAGAGCGGGGTGAGCTGCAAGGCTCGCCCTCAGCTGAGCAAACCGATAGACTTGCAACCAAGTTTTCAAAGGAAACTTGCGAGCGGGTCTTCTCCACTCCGGAAGAACTACTTTGAAACAAATATGGGTCTCAGAAAATAGGATATCCCGCCGCGGGCCGCTCCGCGCCAGATCGCAAATCAAAGATTTGCTCAGCTGAGGCTGCCCCTGCGGGGCAGCCCGTAGTCACTTCCCGCACCCCGAATCAAAAAATATCTCCCGTTACTCCGCCCCTGTCCCCCTTTTCGTGAATTTCGTTGGCGGGTTGGACACGGAACGCGGACAAACTCAGCAGAGGCGGATTGACGGCGCAGCCGGAGATCTTAGCTGAGCAAGTCGATAGACTTGCGAGCAAATCTCTGATTTGCGTTATGTTTTCGTGAATTTCGTGTGATGACCGCAGTCGCAAATCAAAGATTTGCTCGCAAGTCTATCGACTTGCTCGGCTGAGCCCGCCCCTAAAGGGACGGCCCGCCTCCGCTAAGGGACCCAAAGGTCCCCGCTCCCGCCAGCAGAACCTATATCGACTCTCGCGATGATACGATACTACAAGGGTCATCCGGAAATGAAAAACAGACACTCGCCCTTGAGTGAATGGAAAATACTCAGTGATCATCCTGCTTATGACAAAACAGGAGCCGTTCTCCGTGCGGAAAAAATCACCTGGTACTGCGAATATACCGACAAAACAGCCAGTCATACGATCCTCTTTCTCCACCCGGCGTTTTGGAACACAGCCGAAAGCTTGACCGCATATCAGACGGATATCCTCATATCCCTCATCGGTCTTCCAGCTGACGATCCGCGAGAATACTTCGATATGATCTCCCGATACCTCAGAACCGCGTTACAGACGGCTCAGGATCTCTGGAACAAACAGACGGAGTTCTGCCGTTTTTATTGTGGAACCGATGTCCTGGACGGCGGACCATGCGAATCATGCGATAGGTATTCTGCTCCCGGGGACACAAAAGTGTCCGCGGATCTGGAAAAATATCTCGTACGGAATGCAGAAGAGCTCCGTCGCCAAACGGCAGAGTTCGAAGCTTTGCTCCGATCGAAAAACGCGGAGAAAACCATCGGCTGGAAGAAAATGTACCCGGGCGAAACCAGCCTGCCGGGATCATTTGAGGAGTATACGGGTCGGTATTTTGAACGGAAAAACGCGATCCTTGCAGGCATCCAAAAAGTTCGTACGTTCCTTGCGGAGCTGCGGGAGGTGACAGACCTATTTGACGAAGGAAAATACAAAGACGTCAAAGGATTCTGCAAACTTGCCGATGAAAATGATTTGCGCCGAAATAACGGATCACTCGATCCTGTCAGGTATGTATAGAAGGGTTTCAGTACCATCATTCCGCCCTCAGGTATGTGTGTATGTAGACATATGTGGTGAAAAAAAGGATGGGGGGGGATAAGGACTACGTCCGTAAGTAAGTAAATACGGGAAGAAAATTGCTCATCAATCACTTTTTTTTTATAAGTATAGTACATAGTTTGTTTTGTACAGAAGAGAGAGAGAGAGAGAGGAAGTAAAAACGCATTTGTCTATGTGTGTATGTAAGTACGTCTTTCCTTACGTCCGGACGTAGTCGGGAGGGGGATATCGTTTTTTTTTCTTGTGTGTATGTAGGTACATGCGTAGATACACACGCAGTATTTCGCGGCATGCTCTCAATCCAATTCGGGATCCCGGGATCGGTCTCCGGAAACATTTCCCCCGACGAAATTTTGTCCAGATTTCCACTCGCAAATAAGTATTTCCACTCCATTTTGACCTTCCGGTAATCATTTTTGACAGTTTTTTGATGGTGATTTTTCGTGGGCAAATGTCGAAATCGCCAGCATTCCGCGTATATTCTCTTTGTGGCAGGATTTCTCACCTCCCGAAAAAGGGTATTTTTGATCGGCGGACGGGCATTTTCGAATCGAAACTGTGGTTTTCGAGTGGAGACTGAGTAAAATGAGAGCTGTTTGGATGAGTCAGCTGAGGGGGGAAGGCTAAGCGTACCCCGTCAATGAAAAAAAAGTATGGGGAATGTCTCAGTAGGTCGCGAGATAGCGTCTGATCTCCCAGTCCGTAATAGACTTGGAGAAGTCCGCCCACTCGAGTTCCCCGATCCGGTTGATCTGGGCAAGCACATGCTGCCCTAGAACACTGCAGAGAAGCGGATCGTTCATCAGAGCGGTGTTTGCCTCGTGCAGACTCCACGGAAGACAGCGGATGCCCTCTGCCGCCCGTTCGGCCGCGCTCATTCTGAAAATATTTTTATCAACACTCTCCGGAGGCTCGAGCTTCTGGATCACGCCTTCCATACCTGCCGCCAGCATAACGGCAAATGTCAGATACGGATTGCAGGTCGGGTCGGGGCTTCTGAGCTCCGCGCGGGTGCTTTTTCCCCGGGAAGAGGGGACACGGATCAGTGCGGAACGGTTCATTGCCGACCAGCCCACATAGACCGGAGCTTCGTATCCGGGGATGAGACGCTTATATGAATTCACCGTGGGGTTCGCGATCCGCGTGATCCCGTCGATGTGTCTGAGAATTCCTGCAATAAAATGGCGGCAGGTGTCAGAAAGCTGGTGTTCTCCTTCGGGATCGAAGAATGCATTTTTGCCGTCCTTCATTAAAGAACAGTTGACATGCATTCCAGAACCGTTGATGCCGTAGACAGGTTTTGGCATGAACGTGGCATGAAGACCGCGGTGGAGAGCCAGGGTTTTTGCCGCGAACTTAAAGGTCACGACTTTATCAGCCATAGAGAGGGCATTTCCGTAGGTGAAATCGATCTCGTGCTGGGACGGGGCGACTTCATGATGCGATGCCTCGATATCGAATCCCATCTCTGACAGAGAGGTCACGAGATCGCGGCGCACATCCTCTCCGGGATCGGTCGGGGTCTGATCGAAGTAGCCCCCATGATCCTGAAGTTCCACCGACGGATGACCATTCACCATTCTGAATAAGAAGAACTCCATCTCGGGACCGACATTGAAGGTGTATCCGAGTTCTGCCGCCTTTTCAAGCTGCTGATGCAGAATATACCGGGGATCACCGGTGAAGTGTTCGCCGCGGGTCGTGTAAACACTGCAGATGAATCTCGCAACACGATACTTTTCATCCGACCATGGAATGATCTGATAGGTCTCCGGCTCGGGCCGGAGCACCATATCCGACTCTTCCAGTCTCGCAAACCCCTGGATCGAGGAACCGTCAAAACTGATACCGTCAGTTAAGGCTTTCCTCATCTGTTTCGTCGGAATCGCGACATTTTTCGGTTTCCCCTCCAGATCTGAGAACTGAAGAAGAACCGACCGTACATGGTCATTCTCAAGCTGCTTGAGAACTGCACCAATTAACTCCTCACGGTCGCCGCTCTTTGTTGCGGCAGGAGAGCCAAACGGACTTTTACGTTCGTCAGAAACCATGCACATATATGCGTGGTGATTGATAATAAATGTCAAGTTCACACCAGGGAAAAAAGGCAGATCAGACCCGGTTATAGGAGGAAAAGTTTGACATACCTATACAGCACAACTACTCCTTATGACACTACTTACTGCAGAACTCAAAGACCAGATCGCCAAAGTCGGCGTATGTCATCTGGTCACTGCATCGAAAGCCGGCGTCCCGAATGCAGCCCCGATGGGCGCGGTATGGGTCATGGAAAATGATGTGATCTGGATCGCAAATAATTTCATGAACAAAACCATTGCAAACATCAAAGAAAATCCCCAGGTATCCCTCCTTGTCTGGAGCAGGGATATCGGCAACTGTTTCCAGCTGAAAGGAACTGCCGCCGTCGAATCCGGAACCGCCGACCACAAAAAAATGAAGGAGCTCATGGAAGCAAAAAAACCCGGCCTTCCGGGAAAGGAACTGGTCAAAATCAGCGTGAAAGAGATTTTTACCTGCCTGCCGGGACCGGATGCAGGAAAAAAACTCTAACTTTTTTTTATCTATCCTGTTTCAACGGGATAAGTCCCGGTATCTTTGAACCAAAGAGATGGGCATTTCACCCCCCATAATCAAACACAAGTTCTATTACCACACTCGACCGAACTATTCTGTACTTAAGCATGGCTGCCAAAAAAAGTAAGAAAACAGCTGAGCCGGAATCTGCTCCCAAACTCTTTTACATCTTCTACAATCAGGAGAGATGGGACAACTGGCTCAAGACCCTCGAGACGGCTGACTGGGCCGGGGATGAAGAATCTGATGAAATGCCGGAAGGATTCCGTATCCTCGACGGATTTTCCGATGACATCACGCTTGCCGTGATCAAGATCATCAGACTCTGTCAAAACAGCAGGATACCCCTGGAAGAAGCAAAGTCCAAACTCCGCAGTGTCGAAGAGATCGTCATGGCCGAGGTCCCGGGCGAAGAACTTGCAGAGATCGTTGGTTCAATGCAGGTCTCCCTTGTCGTCCTCTTTGCAGCAGGACAGAAGTATCTCGAAGAGATCCGCCCGCCGGCAGAAGAGGTCAAGAACCTGGTCAAAGAGGGACGCAAAGTCGTCACAAAAGACCCGGAAAAGGCGCTGGACATCGCATCATCCATCGGATCAGCCGTTATCAACGGAGCTTCCTGCTGCGGAAAATATGTCAAAGATACGGATGAACCGACCCTCTTTGACGAGTGGCTCGTTGAGGTCGAACGGATCGCCGACGCAATGAAATCGCTCAAAGACTTTGATGAGGAAGCCGGAGAATCCTCGTGATCGCGGGCAGAGCACGATTTCGTTACATAAAAAAATTACAGCGTGCTGCAGGTCACCGTCTGCCTGACGGAGCCTTTCACCCGGCAAATCTGGAAGCGATCACCGGGTCAATGAATATCGACGGCCTGGATCCGGGAACGCGGGACCAGATCCTCCGTTTTTTTAAGGATTTTCTGGAATGCACCTGCCGCGACTCACCGCTCTGCGGGTGTCCGGAACGTAAATTCGTCATCAGCATCCTGGAACTCAGAGAGATGGGGCTGAACCATAAAGAGATCCACCGGCACCTGATCGATGAGTACGGGATCGATCTATTTCCGGCGGATATCCTGAGTTTTCTTGAAGAATCCGTCCACCTTCTTGAAGCGATACGAAGCGTGGCCGATCTGGCAGGTCAAAACGAACTGGTCAGACGGGCCGATGACCACATCAGAGAGATCTCACGCTGATATCCTCCGTCAAATACCCGGGCATCACATAAGGGAACTTCCCAAAGCCCAACTCTTTTTGTCTTGCACACCTAACAAGAATAGTATGTTACTGGAGAAGAACGACTATTCGCAGCAGATCGAGTACCTCTATCGTAAATCCCTTATTCTGGAAACCACTTCCGAGATGGACCCGGTTTTGTATTTCTACTATATCGACACGATAGCGCATCTGGATTATACCCTATCTGCACTGGCATACAGCTCCGACTCGATAAAATGCACGATGACAGGGGAGTATCTCCGCCGCCGCGTGGACACGGCCAAAGAGGGAGATCATGCTCTCTTCCCGGCATTCATGGTCTGGCTGCGGGACAATCACAAAGAACAGTTCGAGGAGACGCCGATCCTCTGGCAGCTCGTGTATGATCCGGATGAGGTCTCCTGTTATCTCGGCTTTCGGATCGTGCTCGATCCAAACTCAAAGATACCCCTGCCGCCCCAGTTCTTCCATGACATGGCCGATGATCTCTTCGGCCTCAAGTTCCTCAGAAGCATCTATCCGGAGGGTACCCTTGGAAAACTCTTCGCGGAATTTAAAAGGAACAATGTATGAATGTTGCAAAACTCTGCTCTGATCTGATAAAGATCCGAAGTGACAACCCCCCGGGCGACACCAGGGAGGTCGCGGAGTACATCCGTTCTGTTATGGAAGGGATCGGGATCCCCTCAACGATCACAAACGGCCCAAACGGCCATGATAATGTCATATCGACCAGCCAGAAGGGACGTCTTCTTCTCAGCGGACATATCGATGTCGTGCCTGCGCTCAATGACGGCTGGACCTATCCGCCATACTCGGGCAAAATCGATGAGACCTGGGTGTATGGACGCGGGGCAACCGATATGAAGGGAGGGTGCGCCGCGATCCTTTCCGCAGTTGCCCGGGCAAAAGATGCCGGAGACGAACTCCCCGTCTCTCTTGCATTCGTCTGTGATGAGGAGGGAGGAGGAAAATACGGGACCAGATATCTGCTGGAAAAAAATCTCATCCACCCGTGTGATGTTCTGATCGCCGAACCGACGCCGGCGCACGCTCCGGCAGTCGGACAAAAAGGCGTATGCAGATTCGATGTGGAGTTTGCCGGAACACCGGGTCATTCGTCCCTGTATCCGCTTTTTGGAGAGAGCGCGGTGACGCAGGCGATGGATTTTCTTGCCTGGATGAAAAAACTGCACTCCCGTGTCTACCAGCAGACCGCGGAGATGGAGGAACTGATCGAGCACTCCATACAGATAACCGGCGAAGGAAACACCGCGGATTACGGACCGATTTTCCGACAGATCATGTACAATCCCGGGGTCATTTCCGGGGGAGAACGGGTCAATATCGTTGCCCAGAAGTGTTCTCTTATGATGGATATGCGGCTCCCCTGGGGATGCGACTGTGATGAAGTCCTCGATGAGATCTGCAGCCATATCCCGAAATCAGCTGTTCTTACTCCGAAAACCAAGGCGAATGCTTCGCTTACCGCGAGTGATTCGTTTCTTGTCCAGAAAACCTGCGATGCGATCGGTGAGGTGTACGGGATCACCTCGCGTCCGATGGTCCAGTGGGCAGCGTCCGATGCGAGGGCACTTCGCCTGGCAGGATTTCGCGCTCTCGAGTACGGACCCGGGGATCTTTCGACCATGCACGGGCTCAATGAACGCGTCATGATCGACCAGCTGAAAAAATGTGAAGATATCTACTTCCGTCTTATTCAGAGTTACACAGATATTACCAAGGATACATTATAATGACAGATTTACGCAAACCTCTCGCTTCATGGAAAGGACAGGACAGATATTTCGGCGAGGTCCTCTCCTCGCTGACAGGGATTTTCCTTTCCGGCGGCTGTTCGTGGAACAGATGCCGGATGTGCGGATATAAAAATGACCGGGATACCTGCGCAAAGGATGAACTGATCGACCACATGAAAGGGCAGATCCTCTGGATGCAGGAAAACTATGCGCCCGAAGAGTATCAGCTTGGAAAGATCTTCACATCTGGCAGTGTTTTCGATGAGAAGGAGGTGCCCCTTCCGGTTCTCGACGCGTTCGGCGAGTTCTTCGCAGGAAAACCGCTGATCGCCGAGTCCAGATCCGAATACATTACGGAAAACGCGCTCGCCCGTCTGTTGAAAAGTCTGGACAAGGGTCAGGCCCATCCGCTGACGGTCGCGATCGGTCTTGAAACGACGAATGATTCCATCCGTGAGAAGTCGATCGATAAAGGAAACACGTTTGCTGATTTCATCAAAGCTGCCGAGACGGCGCATAACGCAGGCGTCGGCGTGAAGGCATATCTGATGATGAAGCCGCTCTTTTTAACCGAAAAGGAGGCGCTGGAGGATATGGAAAAATCCATCCGCGAGGTCGCGCCCTATGCTGATATGATCTCGATGAACCTCTGCACGATCCAGGGCAGGACGGAACTGGAACATTACTGGCAGAAGGGAGGTTTCCGGCCGCCGTATCTCTGGTCCGCGGTGAAAGTTCTCCGGGAAGCGGATGTTCCCGTAGCGTGCGATCCGGTCGGCGGCGGGTTCAAGCGCGGCCCGCACAACTGCGGAACGTGTGACAAGGAGATCGTTGCTGCGATCAATGAGTATTCCCTCACAGCCGATAAGGGTGTTTTGGATGATGTGTGGGAGATCCCCTGCGCATGCAAAAAAGAGTGGGAGTATGTTCTTGAGAACGAACGTTCGTGGAACATGCCTCTTACGAAATAATCTTTTTTATAGGAGTTACGCGGTGTGCTCCCAACCGAAAAAACTGAAGTCCTTATGAGATATACTTCGATTTCGTGTATGAAATAAGTGTGAATACATGAGAAATCCCACCGCGAATAATCGCGAATCTACGCGAATCGCATTTTTCCTGTTCCGCCCTCTTGACCTTCGGTCGCGTCCCTACGTTGCGCCTGATCGGCTCCGCGTGGTCGGGACGGCGGAACGAAAAATGCTGGAAAACCCGCGTCGCGGGTTTTCTTTAAAGATTCTCAAATCCTTGTAATAAGAAAAAGATCAGGATTTAATCGGGAGAAAACCCGCGACGCGGGTTTTCCAGCATTTTCCACGCTGGCGTTCCGGCCACGCGGAGCCGATCAGGCGCAGCGTAGGAACGCGGCCGAGGAGTGAAACGACGAGGACAAGAAGACAGCGGAAGGAAAATGCGATTCGCGTTAATTCGCGGAGATTCGCGGTGGGATTTCTCATGCGTCCACACTCAGTCACCCTCCACCTAAATTGGATCCATACCAAACCGCGTAAGTCCTATTTTTATCTGGTCGTTACCAGAGCGCCGTCTGCGGTCACGATGATCGTGTGTTCGAACTGAGAGACAAATGATTCAGGAACATCCGATAAACAGTGATACAGAAAGAGGTTCCCCTGACGAAGCAGGGTCGGAAGTGCCAGTTCAGCTTTTGGAACATTCAGCCAGCGGCGGGCAAAAGGCATACCGTGCATCTCTTCCGCCTTTTTCATGATTTTCCGGCCGGCCGGAGATCTGACCGGGGCGTCCCCGACCACCTGATATATCTCGCCTCGCGGAGTCTCATGGGTCATACCGGAGCCGGTAGATGCGAAGGGTTCGATGGCAATAACCATATCTTCCCTTAATACTGCACTGCCGAATCTTCCCGTGTTGGGAATAGAGAGACCATGATGCGGGTTATAGCGGGCAATGCCATGGCCTGTCAGGTTGATGATCGGCTTGTAGCCAAATGATGTGATGGTTTCTTCGACGACCGCGCCGATCTCGCTGACCACTACTTCCGGCGCGACAACATTGATCGCGGCATCAAGAGCTGCGCGTGATGCCTCGCATAATGAAGCATGATCACCAAGATCTACCGTAACGGCAGTGTCCGCGATGTATCCATCAATATGTGTTCCGATATCCAGTTTTATCAGATCCCCTTCAGCAAATATCCGTTCCTCGTCCGGAGAGGCAGTGTCGTGAGCCGCACAGTTATTTAATGAGATATTCGGCGGAAATGAGTGAGACACACCGGCCGATGAGATCTCATCCATGACCATATCAAAAATTTCCGCAAGACCAACACCCGGTTTTATTTCAGCAGCGCATTTGTGCAGAACGGTTTTTGCCACCCGGCCCGCTTCTATGTAGGTATCCAGTTCGTTATCGATCATAATTCTATAATACTAATTTTTCTTCAAAGCACGTAAAGCTGTCAAATCCATCACTTGTCACGACACCCATATCCTCAAGTCTGACCCCGCCGATTCCCTGATAATAGAGGCCGGGTTCAAGCGTGATAACATGCCCAACTTTCAGTTCGCCGCCGGACGGAGAAAGGGATGGAGCTTCGTGGATCTCCAGACCGACGCCGTGACCAAGACTATGCGTGAATCCCGAGGATCCGGCCGTTTCATAGCCGTTCTCCCGGAAAAATTCCACAACGGCAGAATAAACCGAAGCACCGGTCACTCCCGGCCGGATCATCGATACGGCGAGTTCTTTTGCTTTTTGTACAGAATCGTACATCCTGACGATCTCATCAGAGGGGGCACCTTTGGATACGGTCCTTGTCATATCGGCGAAATATCCTGTCAGTTCACTTCTCGGAAACACATCCATCACGATAGGCTGGTTCGCATACAGCGGACCGGTGCCCCGCGCATGCGGCATGGAGGATGCTTCCCCGCAGGAGACGATCGTGTCGATGTCTTCGCAGTTGAAGGGCCGAAGCGCAAAGTGAATGATGTCCCGGACCCTTTCCGATGTAAGAGGAGCATCTTCCAGCATCAGAATCCCTCTGTCATCAGGCTCGGATTTTCGTATCGCATCAACGGCTGCGCGGGTGGCTATCTCATTTTTTTTCTGGACGCAGCGGATCTTTTCTATCTCGTCCTCGGTCTTGATGCTCCGGATCCCCGCGATCGTGCCTGAATCGATGATCACTTCGGCGACCTCGGTCAATTTCCGAGCAAATCCTACCGGCATCGAGGGGGGGATGAGGAGCCGCGGACCGGCAAAATTCCGGATCATATGAGCCGCGGCCAGCTCAGGATCAGGGTATTTTTTCAGGAGTTCCGGAAGGCCTGCAGAGATGCGTGTCACTATGCTACACGCTGACTCATAGCGCGCACGCGTTTCTTCCATGGAAGAGACGATCAGAGTCGATGCGCCGTCTTTTGAAAATACGTAGATATAGGGGTCCGATGCCAGAAAACCCGAAAGATACCGCATATCCGCATCGTCTGACGAGTCGTATGCAACATAGGCATCACATGCATGTTTTTCCAGTTCTTCCAAAAGCCGCTTCATACTTCCTCATTATTGGCGCTCTAAAGAGATGTAGTTTTTATCTTTGGGACACTGATGTACTTACAATGGATGAAACCGAGCGGACGCAGTTTAAGGGAAAATTTACGGTTCTCGTAGTTATCTTAAACATCCTGATATTTGCAGCAGCTGCGGCAATCATTGTATTCTTCCTGGTTCCTGACTCGATCTGGCTCAAAATACCGATCGTGATCCTCTGTATAGCCATTTTTATAATCAGTATTGCCGTATTTATTCCAAAATACCGCGCTACCAAAGCCTGGCTTGATGTCCACGGAACAACAAAAGAAGAACGTCTTGCCCAGATGCAGAAGGAACAGGAAGAATACCGTGCGCGTATCCGTGCAGAACTTGAAGAAGAGATGCGCGAAGAAGAATCGGCCTCGAAAAATGTGGAGAAATAATGCTTAGTAAAATCAATGGCGAAGTAGAGCTGCTCGAACGTCACCTGTCCGTCATGCGTGTTGTTGCACGCCAGGGTCCGATCGGGATTATGAAACTTACCGAGGAACTCAGCCAGCCTCAGCACAGAATACGGTATTCTCTGCGGGTTTTAGAGCAGATGCAGTATATCAAGGCGACTCCGTCCGGCGCTGTCGCCACGCCGAAGGCCCATGAGATGCTGGCAAACTTTGACCAGGATCTGGAGATGCTCGTTAAACATCTCGCTTCACTGCATCAGGAAAAAAAGACACATAAATCATAATCTTTAATACAAAGACCGGCACATGTAATTAGGCAACACAACTGTGCCGCCATAACTCAGTTGGTAGAGTGGCTGGCTGTTAACCAGCATGTCACAGGTTCGAGTCCTGTTGGCGGCGTTTCTTTTTGTTTTTTCTGTGATTTTTCCCGGAATCCAAAATCCCGCTTTTTCCAGAACATCAACAAACACCTTTATCTATCAGCATACCAAATATGATATGTTCTTCTGCAAGGGAACAAATTTTGAGGGCGCGTGGGTCAAACCACAAACCCGTTTTACGTACTTCTCTCTGCGGGCCTGTAGCTTAGTGGTGGAGCGCCCGGCTCATAACCGGGTGGTCGTGGGTTCGAACCCCTCCGGGCCCATTCTTTTTACATTTTCCAAACAAAATGTGACTGGAGCCGCCGTTGGAAGATAAACAATACCCTATTTTTCGTTTCACTGCCGCTGAGAAAAAGAACGCGCAGATCCGACAGTGATGATTTTTCTCCGCACATGAACATATCTGATAATGCATGTACTTTATCATTCAACACGGCAATTTGAAAATACGGTAATCATGTCAAAAACGTATCATATCCCTCTTCTCTTATGCCTGATGCTGATCACCCTTCTGATCACTGCAGGCTGTCTTCAGCCGGCGGATCCGCTCCATCAGGCAGGAACGCCGGAGATCAGCATGACCATTCCGGTCCCCCCGATCCCGGTCGCCGGCAGTAACGGCATAAATCTGGCATATGAGATTGCGTTCGGACTGCCCGAAAACCAGACCTTCACGCCGGTAAAAATCGAGGTGATCGACCCTGCCAAAGAAAAGATCCTCTGGTCTGCCGAGGGAGATCTTCTCTCAGAACTCTGTCACCAGGTCAGTGACCCCCTGCCGACCGCAGAGGAACTGAAAAACGGCACGAGCAAATTGTCTCACCCGCGCATCTCGATCTGGTTCGCCGTCGGGGAGGACAGCGTTCCCGATTCGCTGACGCATCGGGTCACGTTCAGGACCGGGAGCGGGCAGGAGACCGCGGAGATAACAGGAGGAACGGTAAAGGTCCGCAAGGATCTTAGACCGGTAATCATTGGCTCCCCTGTCCGCGGACCCGGATGGATCGCGATCGAAACGAGCGAGCCTGTGACGCACCACTTCCTTGGCCAGATCACCCTGGACTCAGTGACCCGCGTTCCGCAGAAGTATGCGCAGGACTGGATCTATATCGATCCCGACACCGGATCCGCCGTAACCGGAGATGCATCCCTTGCAAAGAATTATCTGGGATATGGAAAAGAGATCTTCTCGGTTTCCAGCGGGACGGTAGCGGATGTTCTGGACGGGCTGCCCGATTATGAAGAGATCTATGCCCAGCGGAAGATAACCTTCGAAACTGCAGCCGGCAATTACGTTATCATCGATATGGGGAATGACAAGTATGCCTGCTATGCCCACCTGATCCCGGGCTCGATCACGGTCGCGAAAGGAGAGACGGTTACAGAAGGACAGGTGATCGGCCTGATGGGAAACAGCGGCAATTCAGATCTTCCGCATCTGCATTTCCAGGTAGTGACCGACAAGGCGTCGTTCCTTGGTGCAGAAGGCTACCCGCATGTGTACCGTTCCTTTGAGGTGATCGGGATGATCGACACCTCGCTTGCACAGAAGAGGATGGAGGACCCGGGATATACGATGACTCAGTTCTGGGGAGGGCTTGATGAATTTTTCGTGAGCAAACAGCCCCCGTCTGTCCGGCAGAACGTTCTTCCGACCGGCTGGGAGATCCTGAGAATGCCCTGACCGCACATTTTCGTGCCGCGGAGGAAACAGCGAATATTTTTTTTATGCAGAACTACGCGAAATATTTGTGAGATTTCGAAAGCGGAAGGTCCGTTCGGCTGAAAAACAGAGGTTTTTTCTGGGATGCTCTCGAGGGTTTGAAACTCCCGGGGCATTATTTTCTGCAGGTTGACGGCAGACGGCAGACGTCAGCTTGGGGACAAAGAGTCCGCAAAGACGGTAAAACTGTTTTGATCATCCCAAAGGTCCGGGAGAAGAGTATCTGTTCTGTTCTTTTCCCCTAAACTCAGAATAGGGCAGACACGTTTTCATTATTGCTGTTTTCCAGATCACGTCCGAAGGTGTTTTTCTCATCTTTTCGCGAAATTTTTTTCACGGATTTTGCGTGATGCCCGCTGGTGAAAAACAGGAAATGGAAAAACAACGTCGATGTACAGCCCCTATACCCGCGCAAGCAAGGAAAAGACAAAACCCCGTTTCATACCCTACATCATTTTATTCTCCGGGCATCCCATATATATTGGGACTAGTCCGGGTGGCTTGGCGTCACCTGTAACCTGAAACTGCCAATACGCAGGGGACGAAGTTTGAGGACGGCTGTGTCAGTCCTTCCAATGGTACGTATTCCAACGTTGATACCTTGTCCTGCGAGGTCAGCGGATGTGATGGATACATCCGGAGGGATGTATTATCTCATTGTTGTGGGCACCGGTTCAGGCCCGGAAGGGAGCAGACCTCACCGTAAACGCATGGCGCCCGCAGGGTTGCGGGGCGGAGAAGGGATATGTAACAGAAGTCGGATATGCGCTTCCTACCAAGAACGTGTCCCAAATATCTTTTAAGGGTTCTTATGGCAAAAGTGACGATCGTCGGCGCAACCGGTCAGGTTGGTTCATATGTAGCACATGCAGTATCCCAGTTTCCCCATGTCCAGGAGATGTGCCTGTACGGAAGACCCGGGAATGAAACCTATCTCGATGGCCTTGCGCATGATATGATGGACTCGTTTGCCGCACGGGGAACAAATACCCGCGTAACGTTTGGGACCACGCCAAAAGATCTCCGGGGTTCAGATATAATCGTTCTTACGTCCGGCATTCCAAGAAAAGCTACTCAGACCCGTCTGGATCTGGCTCTTGAGAATGCACGGATTGTAAAAGGATATGCCGAACAGATCGGACGCATGGCGCCGGAAGCGATCCTCCTTGTCGTGACAAACCCGGTGGACATCATGACAACGGTCGCCCTGAAATACTCGGGAATGATGCCGCACCGCGTGTTCGGCCTTGGAACACACCTTGACTCGATGCGGCTCAAGGCATGCCTTGCGGAGTTTTTCAACGTGCATGTCAGCGAAGTCCATACACGAATAATCGGCGAACACGGAGACACCATGGTCCCTATGTGGTCCGCGACAACGGTCGGCGGTATCCAGATCGACAATCTTCTCGGCGTAGCAAGACTTCCGCGCGAAGAGATGATCCAGCGGGTCAAATCCAGCGGATCCTACATCATCCAGGCCAAAGGCGCAACCGTCTACGGACCGGGCGATGCGATCGCGACCCTGACCAGGACGATCGTCGAGGACGAAAACCGTATGCTCACCGTCTCGACCCAGATCCGCCGCGAGGTCTGCGGACATGAAGGGATCTGCGTAAGTGTCCCCGCACGGATCACCCGCGGAGGAGTGTTCCCGATCGCGGTAAAGTTTTCAGATGAAGAGGAACAGATGTTTGCCAAATCCGTTCAGCTCATCCGTGAAACCACCGATAAAGTCTGTGCAGTCCTCGATGCGGAATCCAGACTGTAAAATAATCACGCTGTTTTTTCTGTATTCAGGCGGGGTTGCCGGTCTTTTGCTCCGGTACCGGTCAGGACAAAATCCCACGAGGTCCCTTCGGCCTGTGACCGGTGCTTGAAAAGAACCGCACGCCTGAAACCCTCATGTTTTTCCACCCGGACGATCGCCTTTGAGATATGCGAAAGCGCCGTGCCTCCAAGCCCGCTCAGCCGGTGATGATCGATATCCATAAACACCTGATTGGTAATGACCGCCGGAATATCATACCTCTTCGCAATGCCGAGAAGGACCATCATCTGGCGTGAAAGCATGGACAGGGCATCCTTCGTGTTCGTCTGCTCCACACGGTACAGAGCAGTCGCCGAATCCACAACGATCATCCCGGCCGCCCCTGATTTGATCAGCCGCTCCGACTCGGAGATCATCAGACCCTGTTCGGCAAAGGTCGACGGCTCAAACACAAACAGACGCTGAGCAAACTCATTCGTAGAATCTCCGGCGATCTGTGAGAATCGTTCGATGGAGAAACCCTCCGAATCGATGTATACGACCCCCCTGCCGCTTCGAAGAAGTTCAACAGCCGCCATCAGACAAAGCGTGCTCTTTCCCGAACCCGCCTCGCCAAAGAACTGGGTGATCATACGCGGCTCGATGCCGCCGCCGAGAAGTGAGTCAAGGCCGAAAGCGCCGGTCGGGAGTTTTTTTACTGCGGCTTCCATGCATCCTCCTCAACGATCCGCTTCACCGTCCGGACCGAAATGCCGGATGCATCGGCGATCCGCTGCAGATCATCAAACTCGGCTTTCCGGGAATATATCGCCCCGTCCATATATGCCGTCTTGACATTCACGGCAAATACCTTGTCATTGATCACGATATGCTCCTCTGCGATCGTCCGGTCGGCAATGAACCGGTGGACCATCGGGATACACCGGATCCCAAGACTGCCGGTCTCGCGTGCAAGGATCTTGGCAAGACGGCCTGAATCGGCGGGCAGAGAGATGACGCGGATCAGGTGACCGGGTCTCCCTTTTTTCATGACGATCGGGACGACCGAAGCGTCACGCGCCCCTTCATGCATCATGGTGGAAAGAACGGATGCGAGTAGTTCGCCGGAGACATCATCGACATTTGTTTCCAGCACATCAACTTCCGACCCTTTCTCTTCGGTATCGAGGACATAGGCCAGAAGAACATTGGGGTGATCCGCAGGATCGCGGGTCCCCGCACCGGAACCGGAGGCGATCAGCCGGCCGGTATGGATATGCGTTCCAAAGATCTCCTGGAAGGCTGCAAGAAGCGCAGCCCCTGTAGGAGTGCAGAGTTCGCCTTCAAACGAGCCGAGCGATACCGAAAGCGCGGACGCTTTCAGGATCTCTGCCGTAGCGGGCGCCGGAACCGGCATGATCCCGTGCGAACATTTCAGCGTTCCGGATCCAACGGACACCGGGAGAATATGTACGCCGTCAACCTGCAGGGATAAAAGTGCGGTGACCGAGCCGAGGATATCTGATATTGCGTCGTCGGCCCCGACCTCGTGAAAATGAACATGTTCTGTCTGATGGACGTGCGCTTCTGCTTTCTGGATCCGGTAAAACACCTGTTTGGCGATCTCTTTTGCTTTTTCAGGAGCATCGGCCGCTGAGATGACTGCAAGGACCTCCTGGAGGTTCCGGGCGGATTTTCCAGTATTGGTCCTGATATAGGTCGCCGGAATACCGGCGCGGGTCACCTCGGTTATATCGGGTTTTGAGACGGTAGACACCGAGCGGAGGACAAAATCTTTGTCTGCACCAAGACTGAGAAGCGCTCCAAGGATCATATCGCCTGCAGCGCCAAAACGGGGATCAAGTACCAGAATACGCATAGAGTATATATGTATTATACCCCGGGTCTGAATAATTATCGCCTTAAGCACGAAGAGGATCTGTCCGGGGAAAAGTTTGATGAGGGGGGAGCTTGTTCAGAGAACATGAGATCAGACCGATATTCAGGAGTGTATGT
>NZ_AUMX01000003.1:172527-173510 GCF_000430905.1 Methanocorpusculum bavaricum DSM 4179 | reverse complement strand
TTCCAGCGCAGCCGTCATCTCCTGACAGAAAAACGCATCCGCATACTCCTCGGCGGGGTGAGGAAACGCCGTCTCCAGAATGGAGAGGACACATCCCGACTCCATCTTACCTGTGGGCATAGTGATCCTCCTCCTGCCGGGCGATGGCATCATGCATCTTCCGCAGCGCTATCTTTGACAGCGAGACAAGGTACTCCTCCTTCTCCGAATCGACCCGGAGCATCACCGATCCGCAGACCGGGCACCGGATCCTCTTCCGCCGCAGTTCGTCAAGGTCCCGGACCCAGAACTCCTTCGCCTCAACCGCAAAACAGTGCGGACAGGCAAACTTCACCGTGCGCCGGTACTCGGACCCGTTCACAGGCCCACCTCCGCATAGGTCCGCCGGGCAACGATCCGGTGGATCGTGGTCTTGTTCACCTTGAACTCGGCTGCGAGGATCCGCGGAGGTTCGCCGTCCGCATACCGCCGCCGGATCTCTCCCACCTGCTCGTCTGTGAAGATCCTCTTTTTTCGTCCCGAAAGCGGGTGGTTGTTGTCCCAGAACGGGATGAGCCGGAGGTTTGCGAGCCGGCAGTCATCGATGTTTCCGTTGATGTGGTCGATGTGGAGGTTCAGATCGATCGGCAGATCGTCCATCGTTCTGCAGTTCCCGGCGATGTAGACGGCCCTATGCTTCGTGATGTCCACCATGAACCCCATATATCGGGCCCGGATCGAACAATACCCGTTGTTCTTACGGGAAAAGCTCAGGGGCTTTCCGGTGTTCCGCGAGATGATCTCGCCGTTTTCGGCGTCGAGTTTCCAGGTGCCGGCAAGGATCTTTGAGAGGATGACCCGGTCGGCGAGCCGGAGACCGGGGCAGGGTTTATGCTCCTGCGTCATTCTTCCTCCGGCCGTTCATTCGAGAACGTGATCTTGATGGTAAAGGTTTGACCGTCCAGGACCCCATAGGGGAGTCCCCATCCCTTAAGCTCCTCGAG
>NZ_AUMX01000003.1:0-172517 GCF_000430905.1 Methanocorpusculum bavaricum DSM 4179 | reverse complement strand
ACCGTCTCCAGGAACCGGACCTTATACTCCTTCGCCGCCGCTTCCAGCGCAGCCGTCATCTCCTGACAGAAAAACGCATCCGCATACTCCTCGGCCGGGTGAGGAAACGCTGCTTCCAGGACCGCCCGGATCTCCGCCGCATCACAGATAGTCATACGTCTCCTCCATCTGCTCATCGATCCGTTCCCCGATCGCCTTTCGCATGTCCAGATAGGCGAAGAACTGGACATCATCGTCCGGCGAATCGATCCTAAGCGTCGGGGATCCGCAGACCGGGCAGTTGAGTATGGCCAGTTTCAGATCCGCAATGTCATTGACCCAGACCTTTTCCGTAATCGAGTTCAGGCAGACCGGGCAGGAGAACTTGATCCGCCGCAGATATTCCGTTCCGGACCCGTTCACAGGCCCACCTCCGCATAGGTCCGCCGGGAAACGATCCGGTGGATCGTGGCCCGGTTGACCTTGAACTCGGCTGCGAGGATCCGCGGAGGTTCGCCGTCTGCATACCGTCGTCGGATCTCTCCGACCTGCTCGTCCGTAAAGATCCGGTGATTCACTCCCGACTTCGGGTGGTTGTTGTCCCAGAACGGGATCAGCCGGAGATTTTCGAGCCGGCAGTCCTCGATATTTCCGTTTATGTGGTCGATATGCAGATTCAGATCGACCGGCAGTTCGTCCAGGGTTCTGCAGGTCCCGCCGATGTAGACCGCACGGTGCTTGGTGATGGTCACCCGGAGTCCCCGGTAACTCACGCTCGTACAGAGGTATCCGCTCCGCATTTTTTTGAACCGAAGGAGTTTCCCGGTTTTTGCCGAGATGACCTCGCCCTTTTCCCCGTCGACCTTCCATGCTCCGGAGATGATCTTCGAGAGGATGATCCGGTCGGTCAGCCGGGTCCCGGGGCAGGGTTTGTGGTCCTGCATTACGCGTCCTCCGGCCGTTCATTCGAGAACGTGATCTTGATGGTAAAGGTTTGACCGTCCAGGACCCCATAGGGGAGTCCCCATCCCTTAAGCTCCTCGAGGATGAAGTGGGCAAAGCGTTCGTGCATCGTGTTGACGATCGCCGCACATTGAATTGTCTTGGGGATATCGAGGGTGTTGATGATCAGATCAAGCGTCGGGGTCGCGTCGTAGTCGGCGAGGCTCCAGATCCGGTTTTTGGTGTTTCGGTTTTTGGGATCGCTGGTGCCTGCGGAACCAGGGGTTCCAGAGGATCCGGTCGGCCCGGTGGTTTTTTGTGTTTTCGGGTCGAATCTGTTTTTGCCTGTTCCCTGAAACTGTTTAGACGCTGGTTTAGGGCAGGCATGTTTTTCGCGAATGGTTTCGCTGTTTGTGGTTTGTTTCATTGGTTGATTCCTGTGATTTTTGCTAAGTTTGGGTGGTCTTTGTTCAGCTGGGCGATGACTTCCGGGTAGAGAGCCGGGTACTTTTTACAGAGTTCAGCGGTCCGGTTGAGGAGTGCTGCTTTCATGTTTTCCCTGCCTCCAAGGAGGTCGGAGAATTCGCGTTCGTTTTCGATGTCGCCGAAGTAGATTTCGTAGATGAAGCGAGTCGTTTCCTCGGGGTTTTCACGGATCTTCGGCGTTTGGACAACGCTTTGTTCCATGAATCCAACGATCATGGGGGAGGCGTCTTTGCCGAACTGTTCTTTGTACTGGTAAAGAAGGCCGGCTTTTGCTTCGGGGATGTAGACTTTGTAGTCAGGCATCGGTTTCTCCGTGGTCGTTTAGGTGTTTTCTCATGAGACCGAGGATCATTTTCGATGTGTGCGGTCTTGGATACTTTCTGGAGAAGGCTTCGAAGGTTTTTCTGTCGACTTCTCCGACATAGAGCGAGAATATCTGTGCTATCTTGAT
This sequence comes from Methanocorpusculum bavaricum DSM 4179, assembly GCF_000430905.1. Taxonomy (NCBI): domain Archaea; kingdom Methanobacteriati; phylum Methanobacteriota; class Methanomicrobia; order Methanomicrobiales; family Methanocorpusculaceae; genus Methanocorpusculum; species Methanocorpusculum bavaricum. The sequence goes on along the minus strand of NZ_AUMX01000003.1, from coordinate 170,659 downwards.
CACGTCCTTTGGTGATTGGTTCGTAAGCCGGATGACTTACAAGAGAAGATGGGTTCTGCAGATATTTAATATTAATTATTTGCATCAAATTGTATGTAAATTTGTATATTTTTGGAGTGCTGTGCACATATGCAGATGTGTAGATAGATGTGCAGATGTTTAAAAAAAAAGACTGGGGGAGGAAAAAGTCCGTCCGTAAGTAAGTAAATACGGGAAGAAAAAACTCCTCATCAATCACTTATTTTTTATCCATATATTATATTATTTGAAGTACAGACGAGAGAGAGAGAGAGAGAGAGAGAGAGACGGTTTTTCTCTATGCAGATAGATGGATAGATGAGTACATAATCATCTATCTGTCTGTTTACGTCCGGATGTAGTTTTGCCCGGGTTATCATTTTTTTGATCTGCATAGATGGATAGATAGATGGATAGAAAAAAGACCTGGGCGGATGAATACTTCGCGATTCGCGTAAAAGAGGTTGAATACGGGTCAGGTTTTCCCCTGTCCTTTTTCCAGGATCTCTTTGATGCATCCAAGAATTAATGGTGAAAACAGGGTCCGGATGCATGGATCTCTGTAGTCTATCTGGGCCAAAATGCCTCGCTGTGCGTCGGGGTACTGCCGTTGGTGGCTCCCCTTCGTCAGATTCTGCCGGTAAGTAGTGTAGTTATTCTGTTTCAGATAGGATTCTGCCCCGCTGAGTTTTTGGTCCATTGGGGTCTAATGAATACATAGGTTTTTTTGCTATATAATAACTGTTGTTTTGTATTGGTATTATATACTCCTGCGTATATAAGTTTACATACAGTTATGGTCGCAGTGAAAAGTAAGAAGCCTTTGCTGAGCACACGGGTGAGCTGGGAGGTTTATGACCGGGTGGTTGCTTTGACGAAGGGGGAGAAGCCGCAGTTTGAGTCGATCAGTGATTATCTGACGGCGACGATTCTGACGGATCTTGCACGGAGAGATATGGGGATCGATGCGGAGAAGGCGAAGATGCTTATGATGCTGCAGGATCCACAGATCCAGAAGGAGCTGTGCAGAAGGCTCCAGTGAGCGGGGACCTTTAGGGCCCTCAGCTGATGCGGGCTGCCCCACAGGGGCGGGCTCAGCGGAGCAAACTGAAAGTTTGCGACTGCGGGCCGTCCCTTTAGGGGCGGGCTCAGCGGAGCAAGTTTTCGAAGGAAACTTGCGAGCAAGGCTGAGTGAAGCGAAGACTGGCGGGGAGCGGGGGTATATCCAATTTACCAAGTCCCCCATACGTTTGAAAGTAGTTCGTCAGGGGGTAGAGAAGACCTCGATCTTCACCCCGTTCAACCATTTTTTTGCATCGAAAAAACGCCTCCTCTCTCAGTGAGAGCGGCGTTTTCACGAAAAGAGGGGGCATTATCGCACCGCGCGGTCAGGGGTATAAATACCGTCGAAAAAAAATTATAGGAGTATGGATGATCCATTTTATCTGAAGAAAAAACTCGGTATCCGGCGAAGCCTGAACCCGTTCACAAAGGAGCCCTATGTGCTGGATTTCCGTCTGACCATGGAGCATAAAGACCGGCTGTATGCACTCAGCCGCGAGACGGGAACATCGATCGACGAGGCATTGCGGGTGATCCTCGATCTCGGATTTGTATGTGAAAAGGATGCGGGCGGGCGTACGGATATGGTGTATTACGATCCGGATATGACCTGTAATGATTTTTATCACGCACTGCTGATCAAGGGATTTGCGGCGTATGATGCCGGGAAGCGATGACCGGTCTGCAGGAAACTGACCAGCTTTTGGAGACGTACGGCTCTGTTCGAAGTACTATCCTTGCGGCCAGGTCATCGGTTTGTCGTGCGGTGAATTCGGCGATGGTTTTTGCGTACTGGGAGATCGGGCGTCAGGTAGTCGAGGCCTCCGGCGGAAAGGAGCGTGCCGAGTACGGCGAGGGGCTGCTGAAGTATCTCGCAAAACGGCTGAGTGCTGAATTTGGGAATGCATTCTCTGAGAGGAATCTACGGTACATGCGGCAGTTTTTCCTCCTGTTTCCAATGCGGAACGCACTGCGTTCCGAATTGAGCTGGACGCATTACCGGCTTATCATGCGGGTGGAGAATGAGAAGGCACGGGCGTTTTATCTGGATGAGTGCGTGAGGGAAAACTGGAGTACCCGCCAGCTGGAACGGCAGATCACGACGTTTTTTTATGAGCGGCTTTTGGTGAGTAAAGACAAGAACGGGGTGAAAATGGAGGTCGGCAGGACAGAGCAAAAGCCGGAGTATGGATTCATGATCAAGGATCCGTATGTTCTGGAGTTTCTGAATCTCCCGGCAGAACCCGGATTTTACGAGAAGGATCTTGAGTCGGCTCTTATCTCGAATCTCCAGAAGTTTCTTCTGGAGCTTGGGAGAGGATTTTCGTTTGTGGCGCGGCAGAAGCGTATCAGTTTCGATGATGAGAACTTCTACATCGATCTGGTGTTTTACAATTATATTCTGAAGTGTTTTGTTCTGATCGATCTGAAGACAGGGAAGCTGACTCATCAGGATCTTGGTCAGATGCAGATGTATGTGAATTATTATACGCGGGATATGATGAACGAGGGGGATGTTCCGCCGATAGGGATCGTGTTGTGTGCGGATACGTCGGAGACGCTTGTCCGCTATACCCTCCCTGAAGGAGAGTCACAGGTTTTTGCGTCGAAGTATATGCTTTGTCTGCCAAAGGAGGAGGAGCTTGCAGAGCTGGTGGCTGAGTGGGTGGTGCGTGAGGAGGAGATACGTTATGAGCGAAGATAAGGAGAAATTTGAGCCTTCCCTGGATCTTGAATGGACCGAATGGACCGCATTTCAGGATGTTCGTCCCCGCCGCTCGAAACTGCCGAAAGGCGGCGGGTTCATCCGGATCCGCCCGATCGATACCGATCTGATCATATCTCTTACGCTTGCAAATTCGGCGCTGATCAATACGTTTGGCGAGATCCTGCAGTATCGTCACATGGATTTTGTACATACCCGTCCGCCGCTGATGAAGACGAATCCGGCGGCGTGTTTGTGGACCCTGCGTTATGCGACCGGGGTGGAGTTTGAGTATTCCTGTGCGGTATCGTCTTACGAAGGTTACACGAAGAAGGCGGCGGCGAAGCTCCGAAGAGGACATCTTGCGGCCCTTTTGTGGGAGCAGCGGGTGAAGAACGGCCGCTCGCCGCTGTGTAATTTTATCGAGATGGAGCCGGATCTGGTTCTCGCAGGGATGATGCAAAATATTTCTTCTCCTGCTTTGCGGCTCGAAGGCGAGCCGGCGGATCAGAACTGGATGGGGCTTGACTGGTGCGAGCCGTTTCCGGTTGGCGAAGAGCGGTTCAGGTATGGGGATGCGGGCTTTATGAAGGTGATCCTGGACGGGGAGGTGACGCATATTTCGGAGAGGCAGCATCTTTTCGGGACCCTGGTTTCGAATGCTTCGGGGTGCTATGAGGAGGGGGCGATGATCTCGGTGGCTCTGCGTGATCCGGATGTGCCGAGGTATCAGGCAGCGGAGATGCTGAGTGATCTTATGGGCGGGTATTATGCGGCGAAGGGATGTGTGCCGGAAACGCAGTTTCGGGGTATGTCGGGTCAACATGCACGGGTGCAGGCGGCATCCGGTGAATGTGATCGGGTTTTCCAGAGCCGTTACTGCCGTTTTCGGGATCCTCCTGATCCAGGTGATTCTCCTCGCGGGAGCGTATTCCTATAAAATCATGATTACGTCAGATCCCGGACTGTTCAGATCTCTGTCCGGGCTGTTTGCGTTTCTCTTCTGTTTAACGACGGTGTTTGTGGTGTTGACCGCGGGGTTGGTTGTCCTGATTCTGGATGCGGCGGGTCTGATGGATGGCGGGGACCTTTAGGTCCCTTAGCTGAGGCGGGCCGTCCCGTAGGGGCGGCCTCAGCGGAGGCGGGCTGCCCGAAGGGCGGGCTCAGCCGAGCAAGTCGATAGACTTGCGAGCAAATCTTTGATTTGCGACTGCGGGCCGTCCCGTAGGGGCGGGCTCAGCGGAGGCGGGGACCTTTAGGTCCCTTAGCTGAGGCGGGCCGTCCCGTAGGGGCGGCCTCAGCGGAGGCGGGCTGCCCGAAGGGCGGGCTCAGCCGAGCAAGTCGATAGACTTGCGAGCAAATCTTTGATTTGCGACTGCGGACCGACCCGTAGGGGCGGGCTCAGTGGAGGAGGGTTGGATGCGAAGAAGACAACCTTAGCCGAGCAAACCGAAGGTTTGCGACCAAATCGTTAGATTTGCGAGACCGTTCGGGCAAATCCTGTCGCCGCCCCAGCGGCTCCTGTGAGGAGAAAATAGTATTTTTGATAGGACTTACGCGGTGTGATCTCAACCGAAAAACAACAACTGAAGTCCTTTAAGATGTACTTCGATTTCGTGCACGGTCTTAGTGTAGACACAAGAGAAATAACCAACCGCGAATCTCCGCCAATCTTCACGAATCGCATTTTTCTTGCGTTAGGATGCTCTGCTCCGGCTGATCGCCTGCGCAGAATCGCATCCTCTCTTGAAAAATGCTATAGGAAAAACCCGCGTGCGGGTTTTTCTGTTGTTTCATTATTTTTTTGATTACACAAAAAGAGAAGTTAACGGAGAGAAAAACCGGCACGCCGGTTTTTCCAACAGCATTTTTCCAGACGGCGTGCGATTCCTGCGTAGGCGATCAGCCGGAGCAGAGCACGACGGCGCAAGGAAAATGCGATTCGCGAGAATTCGCGGAGATTCGCGGTTGTTTATTTCATGTTTCCGCACCCAGCCACACTCTTTCCAAATTGGGTTGACACGAACACCGCGTAAGTCCAATTTTGATTATTTTTGCGACTGGAGAGGGGGTCAGCCCAAAAAGGTAACAGAAAAAAGTGATGTGGAATCGAAAGGATCAGTCGTTCTTCTCTTCCAAACGTTCGATCTGCTCGGTGAAATGCCGATAGTTTTTGGCATAAAGATACTCAACATCTTTTCCGATTGCTTTAGACACCGCATCGAAGTGCATTTCACCACATCTGATCTTGACCTTTTCAACGTCGCTGAGATCTTTACGTTCTTTGTCGATTTTTGTCTCAACAATGAAATAGAGTCTGGTCAGTTCGTCGGAGTGTTTATAGATGACTGCCCAGTCCGGAGAGTAATTCCCTTCCGGGGTGTCGATAACAAACCCTCCTTTGTGGAGTTTGGTGAAGAGGAGGACATGTTCATCTTCGTCCAACTGCTGAGCGAACTCTTTTTCACCTTTGCTGTCTGTCTTGTAGTATTTATAGACTGCATGACGCTTTTCCGGTTTGGATTTGTATGCATCAAAGGTGAATGCTTCCTCATCGTCTAATTTTCCGAGTGTTTCTGCGTCGATTTTGTCAGGGACAAAGATCTCTTTTTTGTCAAAGAGGTAGTTGTCGATCACATGATATCCGGATACATGAGCGGATTTGAATTCGGTGAGAGTTTTTTGCAGTTCGCGTGCTGCATTGTCTAATATGTCCTGGATCCTGAGAAACTCTTTGAGTTCATCGCTGAGTTCATTAAGTATTGCATATATGGCAAGACGCGGGAGTCTTGTCTGCTGCATGATGTAGTTAATAATCTGGAAGTCGGTTTTTTTGTACCAGACAAGGGGTGTTTTGTCGGTTGTGTACTCCTCTTTTTGTTCATTGACGTAGGTTTTTCCGTCTGCTTTCATACGGACTTCGCCGGTAGTCGTAGTGATCGTCTGGGCGGTCGCCTGTTTGCTTGTTAAGAGACGGTTGAGTCTTTTTCCGGCTTCCCGGATGAAGTCAGCGGAGTCGATGCTGATCTGATAGAATGTCCGTTTTTCAAGACGGAGAGTGAGTTCATTTAGGAGGTTTTTGAAGGACTCTTCGCTTATGTAAGAGTGGATCGAGTTTTCCTCGGGTTTTTCATCGCCATTTTCGATATAGATCCTCTTTGTGCCTTTTTCGGTCATGACCCGGATGAAGGCATTTTTGATGGCAGATTCATGTTCGCTTAACGTGGCGTCACTGAATGATATTTTCTGTATGTCGATTTTTGGGTTGAGTTTCCCGTTTGAGTTGATGACGGCTTTCATCCGGAGCTCTTTTTCCAGGGTCTTGGCAAGGTCTTTGGTGATTTTCTCTTTTGGCAGTCCGGCTTGTTTCAGTGTTTCGATAAATTCATAGACGGTTGCCAGGTCTTTGTTGAAGTTTTGTTCTGCGTCGAAGTCTGCCTGGAGATGGGCCGCAAATTCATCGTAATAGGAGTTTGCAACGACCGTCAGCCTGTTTACATCTTCATCATAGCAGCGTTCTCCATGTATGTCTACAGGAAGACGGAGTCCTCTGCCGATCTCCTGTTTTTTTGCCATTTCATTTGAGGATTCTTTGAGGGTGCAGAGGGTGAAGACGTTGGGGTTGTCCCAGCCTTCACGGAGAGCGGAGTGGGAGAAGATGAAGGCGAGAGGGGTTTCGAATGAGATGAGTTCCTCTTTTTTCTTGAGGATGAGTTCGATTCCCCGTTCAATGTCTTCTTTGGATTTTTTGTTGTAGTCGTCCTCTTGGAGCTGGCTGAGTCTGTCCTTTTTGGAGCTTTCCGGCTCAACGACTTTGTTGTTTCTGTCGATGGCGAAGTAGCCTTCTCTGACGGAGAGGACATTTTTATATTCCCGGAAGAGAGCTTCGTATTTTTTGAAGTAGTCGCGATATTTCTTTTCGCTGATGACGGCCTTGTATTCTTCGTCAAAGATCTGGAGGAAGATGCCGCGTCCGTCAGCTTGTGTTTCGTCACGGATGCGTTTTACTTCGTCGACAAAGAAGAGGGAGATGGCTTTGATGTGTTTTTTGTGTTCGAGGAGGTTGAACTGGGTGTCGAGGTGACTTTTTATTGCGGTCCTTATCTGGACCCGGACAACGGCGGAGTCGGTTTCACGGAGTTTTTCGTTGTATGTACAGTCTCCGGGTAAGAGGGTGAGGGTGTCATCACCCTGGTTTATGGTGATGCCCCAGTTGGATGATCCGGTGGATTCATCGAAGAGGGTGAGCTGACCGAGTTTGCCGCGTGAGATGGTGAGTCCGTCGATTTTGTGGGGGTTTCCGGCGATGAACATGTTTTGATACTGTTCGAGGCCGCCGGAGAGTTCGTGGAGAGAGTCGCCGTCGCTTACGTCGTACTGTTTTTTGCTGATGCCGCGTTTTTCGTCACGGGAGAAGATTTCGATCCTTGCCTTGAGATTTGTGGTGAAGTTTGCGTATCGTATGTAGGGGAAGTCTGTCGGGATTTCGCCGTATACGGTTTTGACCCGGATCTTTTTGACGAGGTTCTGGTTGTATGCGTCGTAGCTTGTGAGACGGTAGACACAGTTGTAGGGATTTTTGTGGGTCGCGGAGTAGCGTAAGGTGAAGAGGGGTTCGAGGTTTTCGAGTTCACGAAGTGAGGAGCTTTTTTTGGCGGCGGTGCCTTCGATGAGCTGCGGTTCGTCGATGATGATGACAGGTTTTACGGCTTTGATCAGGTCCCAGAGTTTTGTTGTGCCTTCGCGTTCTTTCTGGATGATGTTTATGCCGCTTTTGTTGAAGGCATCTTTGTTCATTATGACGATGGAAAGGTCTGTTCCTTCAATGAACCGGCTCTGGAGTTCGCCGATGTTTGATGAGTTGTAGATGAATGACCGGGCGTTTATGTCGAGTCCGTCGTAGAGTGCTTTGAAGGTTTCTGTGAGTTGTTCGATGCTTTTTTTGACACCCTGGAGGATGGCGATCCTGGGGACGACGATGATGAATTTGGTAAATCCGTATTGTTTGTGGAGTTCGAGGATGGTCCTGAGGTAGACGTAGGTTTTTCCGGTTCCGGTTTCCATGTCGACGGAGAAGTTGTTGTCAAGGAGTTCGTCGTCGGGGAGGAGGTGGTCGTTTTGGGTCTGGACGGATCTGAGGTTGTTGAGGAGCCGGGTGCTGCCGATCTCGAGTCTGGGGTTTCGTCCGAGGCGTGTTTCAACAAGTTCAGAGCGTCCGGGTGTTTTGTAGATAGATTCGCCGGTGGTTTTGTTTTGTCCCGAAAAGAGGTCGACGACGGAGTTGACGGCGTCTATCTGATAGGCTAGGTCGACGAATTTGAAGGTGATTTTGCCGGTCATGGAGTCCTCAGAGGAATTCTACCCGGTACGGGGTTTTTCCGCCGGAGCTGTGTTTCTGCATGAGGGCGTCGAGCCGCATCATGGTGTTTTCTTTGAGTGAGATGTCGTCCCCGAATGCGCTGTCCCGGAAGATGATCTTGTGGGGGACGGGTTCTATTTTGGCGATTTTGTCGATGATGTCGTTTGTTATGCTCTCTTCGAGACAGACGATCAAGGCACGGGCGACGGAGTAGGTGCGTTTTCCGATTTCGCCAAGAGATTCTATTTTTGCAGTGAGGGGGATGTCATACTGGCGAAGCAGTATTTCATAGACGACGTCTTTGTCGGTGTATCCGGGCATGAAGTCGCGTAAGTCTTTTCCTGAGGTGATGAGGGCGTCTTCGAGGCTTACCTGTCCGGTTTCGGCAGCGATCCAGCGGATGTTGGTGTCCGCAAGGCGGAAGACGTTGAATCCGGTGTCGGGCGAAGCTTCCGGATGCTCTTTTTGGATCTTGTCCCCGGCTCTGCGGATCCGTTCTTTGCCGATGTCGCAGATGGTTTTGTAGCCGGCACCGAAGGCTTCAGATTTTTCATCGCAGGCTTCAGGCAGCTGAACCATGATGAATTTCCGGGTGCCCCCGTCTTCAGCGTTGAGCTGCATTACGGAATGGGCGGTTGTAGCGGAGCCTGAAAAGAAGTCGAGGATCATTACATCTTTCTGAATACTAGTTGCGGCTTGAATAAGATATTTTATCAATCCAACAGGTTTTGGGAAACTGAATAATTTATTCTCAAATAAATGCCCAAAATCTTTAGTACCATCTAAACTCATTCCCACCTCTGACGGCAAATTTGTACTCATAGGTATGAAACCAAATAATTCACCTGCTTTCATCTGATCTTCATCTTTATAATAGCGAAATACAGGATTAGTTATATTGAGAAAATCATAATCCCCTGGAAAAACAATCATATTTTTATTATAATATTCTTCAAATGTATCTTTAGTTACAGCCCATGTCCTTTTTGGATTTGCAGGATATTCTAAACCATTCTTTGGATTGATCATGGTAAAATAACTATTTGGACGCTCAGCAGCACTCCGTTGAGTAGTTAAGTCATGAACTCTCCAAGGCCTATTGGGAAGATCTGGGGTTTCAAAATATTTACGTTCATTACCAGCTATACTAGCTATAAAATTTTGCTTTGCATAACCTATCACCCACTCATAATCCTGTGATATGCCAAATGGCACGTCTGATTTTGCAGTTCGTTTTCTCCAAGGTACGATTGCCACAAAATTCTCCCCGCCAAAAATCTCATCACAAATCTCCCGCAGATTCCCCACTTCATTATCATCGATCGAGATGAAAATGACCCCATCATCCCGCAGCAGATTCTTCGCGAGACGAAGTCTGGGATACATCATCGAGAGCCAGTTGGCATGATACTTCCCGGACGTTTTCGGATTTACCGCATACCGCTCCCCTTCCGCACTGACATCTCCTTCCGCTTTTGCATTCTCCTCTGCCGTTACCGCGAAGTGATCCTTGTAGACAAAATCGTTTCCCGTGTTATACGGCGGATCGATGTAGATCATCTTGATCTTGCCGATGTACGCATTCTGCAGAAGTTTCAGCACCTCCAGATTGTCCCCCTCGATGTAGAGATTCTCCGTAGACTCCGGATCTTTACTCTCCTCCGGCACATACTTCAGCGTGCGCCCGATCACCGGCTCGCCCGCCGTCCGTTTTGCCTCCTGCTTTCCTGCCCAGGTCAGCTCATAGCGTTCCTTATCCACCTCCTCGAACTCGCCAAGCTCTGCTTTCAGGGCATCCAGATCGACCTGACCGTCTTTGACGATCGACGGAAAGAGTGCCGCAAGGCGGCGGAGATTTTCAGAGAAAGGATTCGTTACAGATAATGGGATCTTTTCAAAAGCGGGGTTGTGTTGTTCCATGCAGATGTCACCAGTAGAATAAGTGTAATTGGGCGGGGAACGGGGTTAAAGATTACGAGTGGGTGAGGGAAGCAAAACGAGCCCGAATATCTACATTGAAAAAATAAAATGCCGATCCGATCACGGATCTATTCGTTTGAGTTGGATCTGGTTCCCGGTAAAGACATGCGTGATTACCCCTCCAAAAATTCCATAACCTCATACATCAATATACTTCCATAACGAAAAATGACTGACACCATAAAGATTGAATCAGCTGTCTTCATCTGGCTCTTCAATACCTCCGGGTGTACAAACGAAGAAATAAAAAAACTCCTCCCAAAAACATTAGAATCAAAAATAGATGCCTGGCTCAATGGATCACGTTCACCGGAACTCACAATATCCCAGATACAGACATTAGCAGACGCATACCACAGACCATTCGCCTCCTTCCTCCTCTCTGAAGTACCTGATGGAGAGATAATACCCCGCGACTTTCGAAAAAATCCGGATGCACAGCCATTCTCAAAAGAAACATTCAGATACTTCAGACAAGCATACAACGACCTCAAAATCTATCGGGAAATGAGTGAAAATCTCAACGAAGAACACTTAAAAACCATCCGCAGATACTCAAAAGATGACGACCCGGAAAAAACCGCACAAAAAGAACGTGAACTGTTAAACATCCCGGCAGACTTACACTGGAAAAACGAAAATGAAGCATACAAATACTGGCGGGAATTCATAACAGACAACGGGATCCCGGTATTCCAATACAGTATGCCCCAAACTGAAGCAAGAGGATTCGTTGTCAGGATCGGAGATTATGCGGCCATAATAACCAACTCAAAAGACCACATCTTCTCAAGAATATTCACCATATTCCACGAATATGCACACCTGCTCATTGGAGAAGAATGTGTCTGCATGGAAAACAGCGATGAGAGTGAAAATCCCCGGATCAGAGAAGTGGAAAACTGGTGCAACCAATTTGCCGGCGCCTTCCTCATGCCAAAAGAATCCATCCACAACATACCAAAAATAGATACACTCCTTCAGTCAGGAAAAACCATAGATGCCGCTGCAAAAATCTCATCAATATTTAAAGTCAGTAAAACAGCTGCGCTTGTTCGACTGAATAAACTCGGCTTAATCAACAACACCCAATACAAAAACGGATACGGCATCCTCAATCCGGAAGAAGAAGAAGAAGCAGAGGCGGAGAAAACAGAAAAAGAAAAAACACGTGGATTTGTACCCCCGGAAGACAAATGCATTCATGAAAAAGGTGTAAAATACATCACACTCATAGAGAGAAACTATAACGAAGGCCACATAACCCAAGCTGACAGAATCCGCAGTCTCAACGTCTCACAAAAAACTGCTGAAAAAGTCGCAGCCAAAGTGGGGCTGTAAATGAAAACACAAATTTATGTGATAGACACCTCCTCAATACTAGAAATATTTAAAATACATCCCCCCTCAACATATCCTGATTTTTGGATCAAACTCGAAGATTATCTCATCTCACTGCTCTCGAACGGCAGACTGATACTACTGAAATGGGTCGACAAAGAACTGACCGATTTAGGATACTCAATTGAAGCAAACGATCCGCCGGCAGTTTGGATCAAAAAACATGAAAAATACATAGTAGAAAACTCCACATCAGTCGTAGATGCCGGAAAAAAAGTCATCAGAGAATTTCCGAATCTGATCAACCCAAACGCAGAAAAAGAACAAGCCGATCCATTTCTCATAGGATATGTCCTTCACCACAGAGATACACAAACTACTTTTGAACCACAGGAATACGTAATTATCACTCATGAAAAGCAAAATGTACCCTCAGATAAATTTTGCCGACTCTCTGAAGAGCAAAGAAAAATACAGGGGATACATATTCCAACAGTTTGTAGCTGGTATAAGATCCGAACGATGACATACCTTCAGTTTTTCAAAGAGGAAGGCTGGACATTCTAAAACCATCTAACAAAGAACGTTTTTATACATACATATGATCCGAAAACAGAGGAAAAACCGACTGAAAAACGAATCGAATCAAATGCAAACCGCGTAAAATTCTGTGAATCTTCCCGAATCGCCGCCCATTCCGGATTACTTAGCGGGGAGACCTCATAATCTATCTGCAATACCATAGATTCTAAATTATCGATCAGCTGAGCCACGATATAATTGGTTAATACCTCCTTCAGCAAAAATACACTTACAACTCCTCCCGCAACACTGACGAGCAGAACCAAAAAAAATTCTCCGGCATCCATCAGGCAAACACCTTCAGCCTCTCATACACCTCTCGCAGTTCCCCGTTCAGCCGCATAGACTCGCCCATCGAAAGCGAACGGCTCCGCTCCTCGGACAAAGCAGTCAGTCTCTGCAAAACGCAAAACATCGAATAAACCTCATCGGAATTATACCACACCTTCGACTCAAGCAGCCCCTCCATCCCCGACCACACCTTCCTGTGCGTAATCACAAAACACTTCACCATCAGTTCAAGATACCATGAATAAAGACTCGTCATATTCACCACAGAATCCCATCCGGCATACTTCTCCATCAGCCGCATACCGCTCCCGGAGACCCCTGAAGTCAGCGGAACGCTCAAAAACTCCTCCGTAACGACCACCTCAGACGCATCCTGCAGATTCAGACGCTTCAATGCAAACGAAAACTGCTCCTGACGATCATCCCTCACAAAAATGATACAAAGCGTCTTCGTCATCTTCTGCAAAACCCCGCAGACAAACGCCGCTGACCGCAGAGAATCGACACGCACCTCAAACACCTGGACCGCCTGAACCAAACACCCCTCCGCAGAATACGCAGGAAGGACCTTATCCGTCAAAACCGCAGCGACTTTCAGTTCCCGAATCAGACCACGGAACCGGTTCCGTTCTCCGGGCTTCAAATCCCCCAAAGGAAGACGCTTCACATCGATACTTCGCTTAACCAGACACTCATCCGGAATACCTAACATCCAACTCACTCCACGATCAAAAAGGAGATCAGCTCGAAATCATCCTCGGCGGCATGAGCAAAATCATCCCTGAACCCGGTGAAATCAAAAATACTCTCCTCGGAACGTTTTCGCTCCGCTCCCGTAATCGCCGAGATCGCCTTTGTGATAAGCTTCGAATACTTCTCCATATCGGACGCATTCCGTGTCTTCGCATTAAACAGCTGGAAAAGCCGCTTATCCGGCACATCCTGCCCATACGACAACCTCCTGAACTCCGACAAAGCCTCACGGGCATTATGCATCCCGATAAAAACCTCACCCGAATTTTTCATATACATCAGATAATACGGATACAGCGAACTGTCGCTCTTCGGTTTCGCCATATCATTCAAATGACGGAAACAAAACAGACACCCTTTTTCACCACTCTTCGTGATCGAAAACACCCCTGACGGGACCTTCTTCACTTCCGGATGTGCCGACACAAACTCATACAGCTCATTCAGATACCCGTTCATATTCAGATCCGTCAGAGAAATCGAATCGCTCATCTCCTCCAGATCCACCACCTCTTTCTGCAGTCTCTCCAGCTGCACACGCCTGAACTCCAGATCATTCATATCCGGACTCAGCAGATCCTCATCACCCGTCGAACCCAGATTTGCCGCCACCATCTTACGCTTCACCCTCTCCTCGAGCTGCAGATAATCATTCAGCTCCATATCCGGGAAGAAATTCACCATCTGGATCTGCTTATTCAAACTGCCCAGACGATCGACCCTCCCGAACCGCTGGATCAGAACAACCGGATTCCACTGAATATCATAATTCACCACACAATCACAATCCTGCAGATTCTGACCCTCGGAAATACAATCAGTCCCGATAAGAACCTCGATATCCCCGAAATTACGTGTATCAGGCCGCTCCTTTGATCTCGGGGAAAAATGCGACAGGACCTCATTATATTGCAGATTGACCTTCTTTATCGTCGTCCGGGGTTTATTTCCGCCGGTCACGATCCCCGTATGAATACCCTTTGCCTGCAGCAGAGGAGATAAATTATCATACAGATAATTTGCCGTATCCGCAAATGCCGAAAAGATCAGGACCTTCTTATTACCCGGATTATAGGGTGTCTTCTCTACTTTATCGAGAACGAACTCCTGTACAGCCGCCAGTTTCTCATCACGCTTCTCTCCTAGTACTGTATTCACCTGAGTCAGGATCTTCTCGATTTTTTCTTTATCAGCATACAGATCCTCGATATAACTCCTCACATCCAGATGCCGGACATCTATCTCGTATATGTATTCCAGATACGGGGCATCTGCCATCTCTGCAAACTCACTCTCATCCTGGTCACCGTTCTCACGAATCGAGACTGACAGCTTATCTCCCCTCTCCAAAGTAATAAGATACCCGTCAATACGTCCCAGGATCCGCTCAAGTGTTTTCCCAAACGAAAATACTGAACTCTCAAGCCTCTTACACAGATTGAACCGGTGAAGTTTGATATTGATACTCTCCCGCTGCTCGTGATAAAACACCTCGCGGTTATCGATCTTTGTCGCATACTTCTCACGATATGCCGCCTGATACTCCGGGAGAATATAAGCCATTGGAGAATATACCGAAAGAAGCAGCGTCTCAAGCTCCTCATTCACCTCCTCAAACTTCATCACCCTGCTTTCAGAATCGATTCCCGGTCTAAACGTCAACGGAGCGCGCTTATTTGGAAATACCGCCAGATTTTCCGAACCATAACAACTCGTAATGTGCTTGCGGCTCCGTGAGATCGTCACCATCTCAAGAAGTTTATAAAACTCCGACGGCAGACTATCCAGAAGAACGGTTTTATTTCTCTTGGAATTTCGGGACCAGTCATTTATCTCACGCTGAGCTTTGATAAGAACCTGGGAAATGCTTGGAATACCTCCATTCTCATAAGCAAAATCGCGGTCTGACGTGATGATACTGATCTGATTACGTAAATCCACCAGAGAATTATTCACCGGAGTTGCCGAAAGCAGAAGGACTTTGGTGTTTCCGCCCTTTTTGATAATGTCTGAGAGAAGTTTCTGATACCTTGTAACATGGTCTTTACTTTCGGTTCTGTTCCGGAAATTATGCGATTCATCGATCACCAGAAGATCGAAGTTCCCCCAGTCGACACGTGACAGATCGATCCCGCTTCGTGAATATCCCGTATCTCGTGACAGATCAGTGTGAGAAAGGATCTTGTAATTGAACCGATCACTTGCAACTGGATTGTCGACATACGGACTCTTGAATGAATCCCAGTTGTCATAGAGCTTTGCCGGAGCTAAAACCAGAACATTGTCGTTTCTCATCTCGAAATATTTGATAACGGCCAATGCCTCATACGTCTTTCCAAGACCCACACTATCCGCAATAATACAGCCGTTATACTGATTTATCCTCTGAATAGCAGTAACAACGGCATCTTCCTGGAACTTATACAGAGAATTCCAGATCTTTGTCTTCTTGAACCGGGTGTTGTCATTCTCAAAATGCTCCACACTCGAATCCAGCTGATTCCCAAACAGGGCATACAGCGTATAGTAATACAAAAATTCCGGAGAATACTCTTTGTAAATATACAACAGACTCTCAAGAAGCTCTTCTTTGAAATCCTGTGTATATCCGCTGGTATTCCAGAGCGTATGGAATAACTTGAGGGAACGGGTGATCTGTTCCTTATCCATGGAACTGTTGATAAACGTGTCAAAATTGATCTGAGGAAGACCGTGAATGGTTTTTGGCTTCGAGATCTCCAGTGAGGATGTTCCCTGGATCTGAACATCATCATCGATCAGGAGAACGTTCCCTTTCACCATATTCGAATTAAGGGTTTTTCTGACATTCACGTTGGACTTGATGAAGTCATGCATCGTGCGTGCCTTGTGGAAATACCGGAGTTTGTTTTTTTCCGCTATTTCATAACTGTTAAAGAGAATATCAGACGGTTTTGTCGTCAGTTCAAACTCATGGATCAGCTCTTTTTTATCAGGAACACTCTGTTCTTCACGGACAATAAAGTTGATTTCCGAGACATTCTGCAGATTTTTTTCCAGTTCGGAAAAAACGGAGAGAGTGAGCTTATCATTCAGAATATTGACTGTACTGTCCTTTCTGTTCTGAAGAGCTGTATTGACTATCTGGATTATCTGCTCTTGAGACGAAATAGGACCTGCCATAGATAATAATCATCTCGAAGTATGTAATATCTTTGCAAACAATCATGTCAGGGAATCAAAGTCCGACCCAACTCCTTCCTTCTCAGCGCGTAATGATCTCCCCAGTCTTCCGCCCCTGTCCCCCTTTTTGTGAATTTCGTTGGCGGGTTGGCGACGAAGTCGACGACCTCCGCTAAGCAAACCGAAGGTTTGCGAGTTAGTGGCTTTCGTGTGGGGGCGGGTTGGACGCTGAAAGCGGCCGACCTTAGCCGAGCAAGGCTTTGCCTTGCGAGGGACGGGGGAGGGTACTAAATGGAGACCGTCCAACGAACATTTCTCTTTTTCGTGTTTTCGTATTTTTTTCGTGAATTTCGTGTGATGCCCGCCGTCCATCATCGGGAGGCGCTGGGGCGCCGACAGGATTTGCCCGAACGGTCTCGCAAATCTAACGATTTGCTCGCAAGTCTATCGACTTGGTCGCAAACCTTCGGTTTGCTCGGCTAAGGTTGTCTTCTTCGCATCCAACCCTCCTCCGCTGAGCCCGCCCCTACGGGTCGGTCCGCCTCCGCTAAGGTCGTCCGCGTTCCGCGCCCAACCCGCTCCCGATGAAGGGACGAGCAAGACAGCGAAGTTGGATTGCGAGAGTGAGGATAAGCAAATCCGATTATCTCGCCCTTAGGGCGGATTCAAGCGAGGGTCGAAGACCCGAAGCGGAGAGCAAATCTCTGATTTGCGGTTCGCGGTTGGTTTTTTCTCATGTTTCTGCACCCACCCGTACCCTTCCCGAATCTAATTACCCGACTCGATCCAGAATCGAAAACCCGTTTTTTTGCATCCACAAAACCCCTCCCTTCTCACTGAGCACCGTGTTTCCGCCAAAAGCGGAGGCATTATCGCACCGCGCGGTCAGGGGTTTATATAATTCAGCATCGAATCAGAATAGTGAGGGCAGGAGGGATATGGTTGGGCCCCCTGTCCGATCGATCTGCAGCGGTTTTAGCGATTTTCCGTTCAGATCGAAAATACTCTGTCATTAGAACTCAATTATCACCCGGATGGTGCCGCCCCTTCCCTACTTTCAGGGGGGAGGAGCTTCTTTTTTTCCTGGATTTTCACCGCTTCGCACGGAGAGCGAAGCGAAGCTTTCCGGTTTCCCGATTCGTTCTTTCGCATGTATCCACACCCCCAATCTTTTCATACCTGATCCTCTCCGGGTATGCAGATCCGCACCTCCCTCCCCCTCATAAACCCGGCAGAAGAATTTAGAAAAACCATAATTATCACCCAGATTCAGAAAAAACCTCCATATAACTCTTCATCATCAAGGTATGTAACACAAACCATAAAACACGCAAAACTGCATACCTAAAAATCAGGTATGTAAACAATACCATAATCACCACAAAGTTACATACCTAATAGATTGCAGCACTTATGGACCATCATCTAAGAATAGAAAAACGCCCCTCCGCATCCGGGGACAAATATTACCTCGTCAAAGACATACGTGTCGGGAAAAGGGGAACCAAAGTCTCCCGCCTCATCAAGACAGGTTCACCTCCGACACCCGAAGAACAAACAGATGCAATGCAAAAGTATGGCTCAGAGATCCTCATCAATGCCTCGAAAAAATACGGAGAACTCAGATCACAAACCCTCAAATATGCATACATCCCCAAATCCATCGGTCGTGAAATAGAACAGATCCGCTATATTCATAAAATATCACAAGACACCCTCACCTCTCACGAACTCGAAGAATACGAAAAGAACTGCGAATACCAGTACGTCCACGGAACCACCTCCATCGAAGGAAACACCCTCGACCTTCGCCAGACAAAACATCTCCTAAGCGATAACATCGCCCCCGACAACAAACTTCTGCGTGAGATCAACGAAGTCCAGAACTTCAAACTCGTCAAAAATTACCGTGACTCCTACAAAAAACCCGTCACCGTAGAATTCATCCGGAAGATCCACCAGTTCATCATGACCAACATCGACATCGAAATGGCAGGTGTGTTCCGCCGATCCAACGCCATTGTCATTGTCGGATATGACGGGCTGCTCCCCCCGGCAGACATGATAGAAGAAAGCCTCCAGGGAATCATCGACGAATACTACCAAAAAGTATCAGAAGGATACTGCCCATTCGAACAGGCTGTCCTTTTCCACCACAACTTTGAATGTATTCACCCCTTCAATGACGGAAACGGAAGGACCGGGAGGGAGATCTTCAACTACCTCCTCATCAGAGACAAATTTCCCAGAATGTTCTTCCTCGCAGAAAACTTCCGCAAACAATATCTTGAAGCACTGAACAGGGGAGATAATGAAGATTATACAGGTATGATCGCACTCTTCGCGTCAATGATCATCAAACAGCACGCCCGTGTCATGAGAAAAGTATCACCATAATATCTGTCCGATCGTGGATCCTGACATATACATTCCCCTCATTTTTCCAAGGTCGACTTTTTTTGAGAAAACTATACGATCATCTTGCCGAAAAAGGACCCGATCATTATACTGCGAGGTGATTTCGTCGGTTAAGCATGAGATCGACCCGGATCTATCGCTCCAAAAACGGCGGGAAATCTTTATGTTATCAAATTGACATGCTAATGTCCAATAATGGTCACCATCGAAAGCAAAAAAGAGCAGATAGGATTTCGGATCAGTCCTAAGTATTACCAAAAGATCAAGGAGATGTGCGAAGGGGACGATGCCCCGTTCACCTCGATCAGCGATTATATGACCTCGCTCGTGGTCGCGGATGTGACCCGTCGGGAGATGGGCGTCGACGACATGACGTTTCGGATCCTGCAGGCTCTGGAATCGCCGGAGGTCCTGATGATGCTGCGGGAAAAGTTTGTCGGGAAATAACTGGGGAAAAAATCCCTAAAACCCATTCAATCCGGATAGAAGAAGTCGGAACGACTGTAGGTCTGAACCTAAAAAATAACCAAAAACGCATTTTTTCCCTCACTGGAGCCGCTGGGGCGCCGACAGGATTTGCCCGAACGGTCTCGCAAATCTAACGATTTGGTCGCAAACCTTCGGTTTGCTCGGCTAAGGTTGTCTTCTTCGCATCCAACCCTCCTCCGCTGAGCCCGCCCCTACGGGTCGGTCCGCCTCCGCTAAGGTCGTCCGCGTTCCTCGCCCAACCCGCTCCCGATGAAGGGACGAGCAAGACAGCGAAGCTGGATTGCGAGAGTGAGGAAAAGCAAATCCGATTCGCCTCGCCCGTAGGGCGGATTCAAGCGAGGGTCGAAGACCTGAAGCGGAGAGCAAACCGAAGGTTTGCGAGTGCGCCGATTCAAGCGAGCGAAGCGAGTCGGAGAGCAAATCTCTGATTTGCGAACGCGGTGGGCTTTCTCATGTGTCCACACCCAGCCTTACACTTCCCGAATCACACACACACCCGACAAATCCTTCCGCCCCTGTCCCCCTTTCCCGCAAAAAGAGCATCCCCTCTCCTAAATGCAAAAATAGGATACCCGCCGCGGGCCGCCCAAGCCCTAAAAAAAAAAGAAAAAGATCAGGTGATTTCCACGCCTTTCAGCGTCACTTTATGCTCTTCGATCACACGGCCGACGACTTTTGCCCCGTCAACCATCGAAAGGACCGTCTCCACGCTCTCCTTTGGCACAACAAACGCAAAACCCATACCCATATTGAACGTCCGGTAAAGCTCATTCGTATCAAGCCCTCCCTTCTCCGCGATCCATGCTAAAATCTCCGGAACATCAAGCGGATCCTCAATCGCAAAACCGTAACCCGAGATCCTCAGGAAGTTCAAAAGGCCCCCGCCCGTCACATGGCACATCCCGTGAACCACCGCTTTACTGCAGACATCCAGAACCTCCGAGTAGATCCTTGTCGGAACAAGCAGCGCCTCGCCGACCGTCCTGCCCGACGGAAGGACCGCCGCATACCCGCCGTTCTCTTCGGCGACATTGCGTGCCAGCGTATACCCGTTCGAATGGACCCCGGTGCTTGCCACCCCGATGATAACATCTCCCGGAGCCACCTTTTCGCCGGTCACGACCTTCTCCTTCTCCTGCACGCCAAGACAGGTTCCTGCAAGATCCAGCCCGTTGATCATACCCTTCAGCGTCGCGGTCTCTCCCCCGACGATATTCACATTCGAAAGGCGTGCCCCCTCATTCAGCCCGACCCCGATCTGGATCATCTGCTCCGTATCGATACCTTCCGTTGCGATGTAATCGACAAACGCGATCGGCTCGATGTTCATCACATACATATCGTTCACGTTCATCGCCATACAATCGATCCCGACCGTCGTCCAGTCCTTCAGATCATCAGCGATCCGCATCTTGGTCCCGACCCCGTCGGTACACAGCGAAAGAACTTTGCTGCCGAAATCGATCATTCCGGCAAAGTGTCCCACTCCGCCGACCATGCCATGCTCACCGCTGCGTTTGAAACTCAGCTGACGGATCAGGGCTTTCACCCCGTCGGCCTCAAGGTTGATATCCACCCCGGCCTCCTTGTACGAATATTTTTTAGTCATGCGTCCTCTTTATCAAGATCATACTCTTCATGGATCGCCCGAACGGCGCGGATCCCGTCCGCCTCCTTCACCACAAACGAAACGTTCACTTCCGATCCCTGGGAGATCATCATCACATTGATCTTTGCAAGACCAAGCCCGTGGAAGATCCGGTAGAGAGTGCCGGGAGTCCCCGCCATTCCTGCGCCGACCACCGAGACCACGTTCACATCCTTGGCAAACGTGTACTCGCGGATCAGTCCTTTGTTTTTGATCTGGACAAGGGCTTTGTTCGCTGCGTTCACCTGCTCTTCGGTGATGATCAGCGAGATGTTCATCTCGGATGAACCCTGGCTGATCAGCATCACATTCACGCCTGCTGCCGCAAGCGAGGTGAAGATATCGCCCGCCACTCCGGGTTTCCCGGCGGCAAATCCGCTGATACTGATCATACAGCTGTTTTTGATCAGGGAAACGGCTTTCACGATACGTTTGTCGGCATGGCTTTCCCTGATGACCACGGTCCCCGGATGCGCCGGGTTGAAGGTGTTTTTCACATAGACCGGGATGTTCTTCTCCATTGCCGGGAGAAGGGCACGCGGGTGGATGACTTTTGCCCCGAAGTAGGACATCTCCATCATCTCAAGGAACGAAAGCGAGTCGATCACGCGTGCCTCGGGGATGAGTCGCGGGTCGGTGGTCATAACGCCGTCGACATCGGTCCAGATGATGATCTCTTCAGCATCGATGCCCGCCCCGATGATAGCGCCGGAGTAGTCCGATCCGCTGCGTCCAAGCGTCGTTACGGCTCCTTCACCGGAACAGCCGGTGAATCCCTGAATGACCGGGACCTGAGCGCCGAGCTTTGACCCGATACGTTCCATGATCCGCGGATAACTTTCCGGAAGAGCAGTGGCTCCGCCGTGAACACCGTCGGTAAGGATGCCTGCATCGCAGCCGCTGATCTGAAACGACGGGATCCCTGCCTGGCGAAGCGCAGCCGAGACGATCGGAGCTGAGAGTTTTTCACCAAAGGAGATGATATAGTCCCGGGACCGCGGCGTGAGCTCATGAAGATTATTGACGGCGATGAGAATATTTCTCAGACGTTCGAGCCGGATGTCTATGTGGGTCGTGACTTCGTCGATATAATCCGGCGCAACTATCCCAAGCGCCGTAAGGTGCCGTTCTCTGAGCAAGGAGATGAACGTATCCAGATTTTTCTTATCAGTACAACTGATAATCCCTTCCGCCGCCGTGATTATCTGGTCGGTGACTTTCGTCATTGCAGAGACTACAACAGCGATTTCATTGCCTTCCTCACGGGATTTTTTGATGAGATCAACGACTTTTGCGATACATTCCGCATCGCCGACCGATGTTCCACCGAATTTCATTACGAGCCGCATCTTATTGGTAGCACCTTTGAGTGATTGTGTAGATTATGGGTCGTAGCAAGTGATATACTCTGCGGGATGGGGGCATCGCCCCGGGTTTCCTCCTACTCATCGATGATTTTTTTGATAAGAGCCGTCACGCTCGGCTGCTGTTTTCGTTTGACCCGGGAAACCCGCATCGCCGCAGGCGGAGCGTTCATCTCAGCGTTCAGACGGCCGGTGATCTCGTCAAAGATCCGTTTGTAGGCGGTACAATGCGGATCGACGCCCTCAAGGGATCCGCCGGTCGGCGCGATCGCGTTGTACGGACATCCTCCTCTGCAGTAGGAGATGTGAGCGCAGTCTTTGCAGGCGGTGTCGACAAACTCCTTGAATGCGAGCATCCGTTTGCCTGCATGGCTTTCCATCAGGCTCTCGATTCGTGGAGCGTCCCTGACATGGCCCATCACCCATTCCGGCATCCCGATGAACCGGTAACAGGGATAGATCTCTCCGTCCGGTCCGATCGCAAACGTCGTTCCCATGCAGTCTGCATAGGTGCAGACGCTTCCCGCTCTGGTAAACACGCAGCGGCAGAGGTCGTTGATGTTCATGATCTCGATCTCGCCCGGATGTTCGACCGCTTCGTCGAGAAGATAGACCAGCAGTTCCCCGTACTCTTCGGGAGAGAGGGTCCAGGCATTGGGGTTTTCTCCTTTGAGGGAGGGGAGAGCCGGATGGAGTTTCATGACCCAGCCCTGTTCTTTGAAGAAGTTGACGATCTCCTCCTTTTGTTTGACGGAAGAGTTGGTGAACGTGCAGATGAATCTGACTAAGAGTCCGTGATCAGCGGCGATTTTGTACCCGGCAAGGCAGCGTTCAAAGTATTCATTGCCCCGCTGGTAGTTGGTCAGCTCTTTTGGTCCGTCGATGGATGAACCGATCGGGACATGGTATTCAGCAAAGATCTCTGCAAGTTCGTCGGTCATGAGCCAGAGGTTGGTCTGGATGGCGAACTCGGGGGTAAGGTGGGCAAGCTCTTCTGAGATCTTTCGAAGAGCTGTCCGGTAGAACTCTGCGCCGGCAAGGAGCGGTTCTCCGCCGTGGAAGGTGAAGGTGACCCGCTGATCCCGGAGGGGTTTGAGCCATCGAACGATCTCGTCGATCGTGTCAAGCGTCATCCGCGGCGATTTTTCATCCGAACTCCAGCAGTATTTGCAGCGCCCGGGGCAGCCGAGTGTCGGAATGATCATGACATGGAACGGATTTTTCATTGGTGTCACTACGTTTGTCATGATACATGTTTATTATTTTTGTCTGCACACAACTAGATACATGACAGCACAAAAAGTACTTCTCTCCACGAATCACGGGGATATCGTTCTCGAGCTCCGTGAGGATATGCCGGTGACGACCGGGAATTTTGCTAAACTGGTGAAGGACGGATTTTATGACGGGGTCATTTTCCACCGGATCATCGACGGGTTCATGCTCCAGGGCGGCGACCCGACCGGGACCGGATGCGGCGGGCCGGGGTATAAGATTCCGGATGAGTTCATGCCGGACAATAAAAACAACAAAGGTACGATCTCTATGGCAAATGCCGGACCAAATACGGGCGGCAGTCAGTTCTTTATCAATCTTGCAAACAATAATTATCTCGATAAAGCCCACCCGGCGTTCGGTAAAGTCGTCGAGGGTATGGATGTTGTGGAAAAACTTGGGAAGGTCAAGACGAATTACAGTGACAAGCCCTTAGAGAATGTCGTGATCGTAAAAGCGACCCTGCTCTAATCTTTTTTTAGTGGGAGTTGCGCGGTTTGCTCTTAACCGAAAAAAACTGACGTACGTCTGAGATGAACTTCGATTTTGTGTATGGCATTAGCGTTGGTGTATGAGATAATTTAACCGCGAATCTCTTGTGTCCACCCCCAGGAATACCCCTCCAGAATTGGATTGAGATCACGCCGCGTAAGTCCCATTCAATTCAGTTTCGGTTTGCTCGGCTGAGGGACCTAAAGATCCCCGCAAAAGAAAAATTGCATCTAAAATCAGGATTAAATACTTTGTGATGCGAAGTATCATCTATGAACACAAAAATACAGCCCAAAACTGTGTATCTGATGATCGGATTCGTCATCCTGTCTCTTCTTGCAGGACTTCTCGGCACGATCGTTACGATCACCGGCCCTGACTCCTGGTTTGCCGTTGAACTGATCAAACCCGCCTGGCAGCCGCCGAACTTCCTGTTTGGTCCGGTCTGGACCACACTCTATATCCTGATGGGTCTTGCCGCCGGCTACATCTTCGCGCAGGGCTGGGAGAAAAAAGAGGTTAAGATCGCAACGGTCGTATTTCTGATCCAGCTCGGACTCAATGTCCTGTGGTCGTATATGTTCTTCGGCTGGCACCTGCTTCTTGGAGCCACGATCGAGATCATCGTCCTTTGGGTAATGATCTGTGTAACGATGTATCTCTTTTACAAAATCAAACCGGTCGCAGCATATCTGCTCATCCCGTATATCCTCTGGGTGACTTTTGCAACCGCTTTGACCGCGACGATCTGGCTGATCAACTAGACGGCAAAAAACTCCTAACTTTTTTTTGAAAAACGAAGGGCCAAGGCCGAGCCCACAACGGGCGGCATTCGAGGCCATATCTATTTTTGAGCCTTTATTCATCCTTGTTTCCTACTTAACACTACTCAAAAACAATAAGGTAGTAAGGGATCAAAACATGGCAAAAATCGTTTCATTTTCAAGAACAAGCGAGCAGTATGAGAAATACGCAGAGCGCGGGATAACTCGCCGGATTCAGAACGGACAGATGACCGAAGCAGACGCCGAACTGATTAAAGAGTTCGTGGATTCTCTAAAGATTCAGAATAATATCAGTGACTCACGGGCATACAAACTCACCAACGCATTAAGCAACATAAGCCGATTTATCAAAACTCCATTCATGGAGAACAAGATAGCCGATGTATACGCCGGGGTAAATGCGATTAAGAGCGGAAAGAAAATTAACGCCAAGAATCAAAAAACCCCGGGCGATTTATCCCAGAACGTAAAAAGGGATTATATCATCTTCTTGAGGAGGTTCTATTTGTGGTCTATTGAAGAAGGATATTGTAACCTGCCGCCCGAGAAGATAAGAAAAATACGGCCGCCAAGCCCTGACAGAGTAACTAAGACAGCCGAGCAGATGCTAACTAATGACGAAGTTCTAAGGATGATATGCGCCTGCACGGGATCAACCGGTATTAGAGACAAGGCCATGTTATCGGTTCTCTATGAGGCAGGGCTTAGAATCAATGAATTGGCAGGGCTGTTATGGTCAGATGTGAAATTTGATTCTCACTTTGCTAAACTGAATGTTTCATCCAAAACAGGAATACCGCGGTATATTCCCCTTACAACATCCCGGGGATATTTGGCAGCATGGAGATCTATCTATCCAGATGGAGAACCCGAGGGGGATAAACCCGTTTTTGTTACAACCATTTTTAAGATTGAGGATAAAGGCAAGGATACCGAAGTTAGAACCGTTACATACAAGAACCTGACATATAACTATCTTAGAAATCACATCAAGGACATAGGCAAGAGGGCCGGCATACAAAAAAGTGTGAACTGCCATGTATGGCGGCATTCGAGAATTACGGGGCTGCTACAAGCCGGGTTTAGTGAATCGGTTATCAAATTGATGTGTTGGGGAAGTTTAACAAGTGACATGTTAGCCAATTACGGCCATTTATGCAATAATGATATAGATTTAGCCATAGCCAAGGCGGCAGGTTTGCCGATTGATGAAATGGAGATGAAAGATTCATTCAAGAGTAAGATATGCCCGAGATGTCACCATACTAATAATCCAACGGCCCGGTTCTGTGAGGTTTGCGGAGCGATCTTAGACAAAGAAACAGCCTTAGAGATTGAAGATGCTAAAGAAGAGATACGAGCCGATGAAAGATATATCAAGATGTTTATAGACCTGAAAAAGAAGGTAGAAGCATTAGAAGCCCTACAAGGCTAACTCTCTTTTTTCTTATTCCTATAGTAATTCTGTTTTTTAGGGGCACACTTCGAGCAGAATTGAGCGTGTATGGGTTTATCATCCTCGATAATACCACCGCACATAAGACACCGGGGGCGCAAATGTCTCTCTATCTCTATTCCGGGGCGACCAATATTATACATGAATGATAACCCGGGTGTTAATCTCTTGTCACCCGATGCCTGTAATTCCTGTATGATTTTCTCGAGGCGCTGATATTTCAGTTTATGAGCTTTACAACAATATTCTTGCGGCCGGCCCGGGTTATCTGAAATACCTAGTTTACAGCCGCACCATTTGCAGGCAGTTCTTTTGTTTGCTTTTTCGTAATCATATCTGTTAAATATTGGCGTATATCCTGTTTTTTCATGGGGATCTTCATCAACACTATTATACTTATCTTTACACTCTTTAGAACAAAACGGGTTCTTATCTTTTTGTCTTGTTGTCAGGCCGTCCGGTAAATCTGCCCCGCAGGTTAAACATTGGTTAATAGGTGAATACGTGTCGATAGGTGTAACAATATAGCCCTGTTTCATTGCCTTGTTAATTGTGGCGTATAAGGTATTCTCATATCTCTGAATGATATTATGTCCGTCTACCTTTCCTTTTAATACTCGATATTGTTGGATAACCTCACCACGAGCAGGATTCACAATACTCTCTATCAAAAAATGAATTGTTTCAGTCTTAAAATCCAAAAGAATTCCATATTCCAGCGGGATGTTTCCGGCCTCGTCCGGTTTGATTGACATAACATATTTTTCATTATAGAATATATGGGGTTTGAACATCTCCGTATCAAGTTCTTTTTGTAATTCCGATGTATTAGCAAAACGTAAACAGTCAGCTTCTGGCCGTAAACAATACCATTCACGAGCCACCTTAAAGGCAAAGTCCATTTTTTCTTGGTCTTTTTTGGTAAGTTTGAGCAATCTTGTTTCAGTTGACATATTGATACACTTTTAATACTTTATTAGTTTTACTTATATTAGTAACTATGTCTAACTCTAATTAGTATATATGCCAAGAAAAAAGGCCAGTTATAACATTGCTCTATCAATCGGGCTTGTTGATGCGATCGACTACCGCCGGGGACTTGTGTCCCGGTCCGCCTACATTGAGAATGTATTACGTAAAGCTGGAGAAGTTGAACTGAATGATTAAAAATAAAAGGATTATCACCCATGATGTTTTAGATCATCTGGACCCTTTAGAGCAGATAATCGCAAGACAATTTATTTTCGAAGGAAGATGGATTCTCGAAGAGATGAGCCGGGGGACTAATGTCGAGTGATGCCACATTTGAACTTGAAGGATTCCCCCCGTTACATGGCACACTCGCAAAGATAGCTCATTGGTTTATAGGTAGTGCCCGACGGCCGCACAGAGAATCAGCATACATAACCGCTCTTTCCTTTGGGAGTGTTGTATGTGCCCGCTTCTTTTCGTTTGAAGAATCATACTCCACGAGTTATTTCTGTATCTCCGCTGATACAGGTGTCGGTAAGGAAGATCTGCGAACGGCAGCCACGAAGCTCTCACAGTCTCTAGGATGCATGCAGTTGATAATGAATGTCGCATCATTTACTTCAGACGCAGGCGTTCACGCGGCAATTGTGACGCAACCTCAAAGCCTCGCCTTGATTGACGAGTTCGGTAAGGTGTTCGAAGCCATGTCTTCATCTGTATTGAATCAGACAGCATTGACAACACTGACGATAGCATTCACCACCGCTCACACTGCACTGCCGCCAAAGGGATATGCTGATGTAGG
This sequence comes from Methanocorpusculum bavaricum DSM 4179, assembly GCF_000430905.1. NCBI lineage: Archaea > Methanobacteriati > Methanobacteriota > Methanomicrobia > Methanomicrobiales > Methanocorpusculaceae > Methanocorpusculum > Methanocorpusculum bavaricum. The sequence goes on along the minus strand of NZ_AUMX01000003.1, from coordinate 142,702 downwards.
AGCCGCGCAAACTGCCGCAAAGTATCAGACCGTCCAACGCCCCGCCATGTCTTTGTTGGTCTTCGGCACCCCTAGAGAGATCACCAAAAACTTAACGCCCGACACATTTACGTCCGGAGAATTTAGCCGGTTCTTGTTTTTTGAGATCCCCGGGGACGTAGTCAGACCAAACCCGGAATACCAACCGGTCCCTAAAGATGTCATCAAGGCACTGATGGACATTCTCAGAATTCATAATTCTGTCAATGGTGAATTATTGATACAAGGATGTGATGGTATAGAAGCAGCTACTAAGTGCGGCATTGAACCCGGGATAGACACGACAGAGATCGATATGAGATATCAACGTGAACGCGCTGCCACAAAAGATACTACTTCGAAGGCGTTAATTACACGCCGGTTTGAGAAAGCAAAGCGGTTAGCAATAATTATCTCATTGTTAGGGACCGACACACAGCAGAATCTCAAATCCCCGGTTATTTCGAGTGCGGCACTTAATGACGCCCTCATGATTGTTGAGAAATCAGATAAACTAGTGAAAAGTTGGATACGTAACCAATCAACATACCCGGATAATTATATCGAACTAGCCGATCTGATGGCAGGATACATCGAAAATGAATTATGTGGAACGTCAAAACTTGCAATAACACAGAAAGAACTATCCGATCAGTTTCCTGAATACGCACACAAAAATACTGCGGCACGCCGGGATATCTGGGAATTATTATCAGATAGGGGTATCACTGTCAGGCAGGAAGGGAAAGGTCGGACGAATGCCTACTTCTTCGAGATATACGAAAAGGTCGGAGATGTTGATGATAATATCAGAATCAGGGAGTCCATAAACGCAATGAAAAAAGGGAGAGTATGACGACACTTAAAAATGAGGTGTTAACTTCGACTCTTCGACGAGCTTCGACTAATGTATGTAGTCGAAGTGAAAAGCCGCGTAAATGGGTTGTTTCTTTAAAATACCTCTATTCTACTACTATATATATATACATATATACACTTCGACTCTTCGACGCACCCCCCCACACAAAAAAGAACGGGGGGAATGAGAAGGATGGTAAGAGGGGGGTATTAGTCGAAGCGTCGAAGTTTTTAAAAATAACTTCCAACGTTGGTAGAATCGAGAATGAAACCCGTAAAGGGTTTTTAACTTCGACTTTCGACCGAGTCGAAGTGAGTCGAAGTGAGTCGAAGCGGACCGATTCAGAGAGAGATAACCGCACATGTAAATTGATTAATATTTTTTATTATTTAGTCTTTTTAGCAATAGGGGGTAGTATATCGGGTATTTTATGGGTGTTTATCTATGCACTTACACAATTTACACAAACAGGAGGAGTTATAACATGAGCAGGAAATCAGGCAATCCGAATACCAGAAAGCGTAATCGACTTGTTGAAGGTATCGATAAAAGAAATCTGGGATACTTCAATCACATTGCATACCAGATTCACGCCGAACAGAGATCACAGGACAAGGAGAACCGGGCCGAGACAGACCACAAAAATACAGGAGAATCCACATGAAAACAGTAGTATCACAGTTAACCGGGATAAATGAAGATTTATCAGCTATCCGGACCGAGGTTAGAGAAAATAGGATTGAAGGAGGTATTAGACATGAATAAAAGCGGGTTAAAATCCCCGGGTAATACCCTTCACACAGATATTGAATCGGTCCGGCGTATCAAAATTATCAAACATATTAGGGCCGAGTATTTTTATGGGTCCCGTGTTGCTGATATCTGCCAGATGCTAGATGAAAACTGTGATGTGATCCACACATTCACGAAGGAGAATACCGCACAGGATTATCTTATGTCAATCGCTATGATTATTTGGGAATGGGATTGTAAGACGAGTATCCCCGGGTCCGGTCTGCCGCCATGGCCGGGCCGTGTAGGGGAAGGACTTACTCATAGTCAGATTCGCACGGTATGCGATGTTAGGAAAGCTCTGCATGAGATATACGAATGGGATATATCCAGTAAAACATGGACTAATCCGCGGACAATATGCGAGGAGGTAAATAACGATGTTAGATAAAAATACCGATTATACACAGGTTAACCGGGCAGAGCTCATTAGATTTTTATCGGATGCGGTAAAGTTTTGCCACGGAAAAGCCACGGTAGGACGACTGCAGGCGGCAGAAAGCGATAGCACTAGGCTCTCTTACATGAGGGCCCTTGCTCAGATGAGCACCCCGCTATTAGCCGCCTTGAGAGACACCGATTTAGAAGCGATAAATAAACGGTTGGACGAGATAGAAGCACGGCAGGGAGGTAAAGAATGAGGCCGACACTCTCAGATATTCAGCGGAGGATTGAGGCTATCACTGCTTCATCTCAAACCCCCGTTATCATCTTTGTGCGGCCGGTATATGAAGGGGAAGAGGTAACAGACAGGATCGTCTATGACACGATTGAAGGGGCATTACATGCCTTTGAGAAGGCACATAGAATAACCTTGGATGATAAATCCATTGTCTTTATCGATGATGTCCCGGATGGGATAGAGGAATACAATAGGGATAACACCCCGCACGAAGACATAGATTATACCGGACCGGATACCCCCGAAGATGAGGAAAGCGCCGGGTCCGGTATAGTTGGATACATCTTAGAAAACTGACTCTTCAACAACCGGCAGGCAGGGCACATACTGCCGCACATATCTTTTTTCATGATTAGGACTGATAGAAGCCCCCGTTATTCAATTAAAGCGGGCGCACGTCTCTAAGGGTCTATTATGACCTTCATAGAACGATTCTAAGACACTTTCTCTTAGTGGGTAAGGGTTTATACCTTTGAAAAAGACCCTTCCTTAAAGAACGTTAGATGCGGCAAAAGAATATATAGAATCACTCTCAAACAAGAGCATTAAGGAAACAAGGGCGCTAAACGTCGAAAATAGAGGGCCAAGGCCGGGGGTCGAACCCGGGTCTAAGGATCCACAATCCTAAAGGATGTCCAGCTACCCTACCTTAGCCTGATCTCTGCCTGCGCCGATGTGGCTCAAACACTCTAATAGATATGGTCTTTTCAGATATTAACATATCTTTTTTCCGCCGCCTGAATTTTCCCTCTCCCCTTTATATTAATAATCCTGCACTGCCAATAGATACTCACTATTTATCTCTGAATGGTTAGTCATCAGAGAATGGGGATTCAATATCATGGCAGAACACATCAGGACTCCTATCGTCTGCGTATTGGGGCACGTAGATCATGGAAAAACATCGCTCCTCGACCGTATCCGCGGATCGAAAGTTGTCGCAGGAGAAGCGGGCGCAATCACCCAGCATATCGGAGCGACCCTCATTCCTTTCGACTCGATCGCAAAAATGAGCGGGGATCTGGGCAAACTGAAAACCAATGTCCCCGGACTATTGTTCATCGACACGCCGGGTCACCACGCATTCACCACGCTTCGGGCAAGAGGCGGGGCACTCGCAGACATCGCGATCCTGGTCGTCGATGTGAACGAAGGATTCAAACAGCAGACGATCGAAGCACTCCAGATCCTTAGGAACTGCAAAACCCCGTTTGTCATTGCTGCGACCAAGATCGACAAGATCCCCGGCTGGCGGCCAACTCCCAATGCCTCGTTCAAGACCGCTTACAAGAATCAGACCGAACGTGTCCAGACCGAGTGTGAAAACCGCGTGTATCAGTTGGTCGGCAAACTCTCGGATATGGGATTCAACTCCGAGAGATTTGACAGAGTCAGTGACTTCCAGCGAAACCTCGTGATCGTCCCGGTGAGCAGCATGACCGGCGAAGGCATCGGCGATCTTTTGATGATCATGATCGGGCTTGCCCAGAGGTATCTGGCCGAAGGTCTCCAGACGACGATCACCGGCCCCGGGGTCGGGACCGTTCTTGAGGTCAAGGAGGAAAAAGGGCTTGGAACGACGCTCGATGTAATCCTTTACGACGGGATCATCAGTGTGGGCGATGAGATAGGAATCGCCGGCAGCGAAGGAGCGGTATCGACGAAAGTCCGCGCTCTCCTTCAGCCCCGGCCCATGAAAGAGATCCTCGTCGAAGACCAGTTTATGCGGGTCAAATCCGTCGTGGCGGCGGCGGGTGTGAAGATCTCCGCGCCGAATCTTGAATCGATCGTTGCGGGATCGCCTATCCGCGTGATCCGCGGTGATCACGATGAGGTTTTGGCAAAGATCGACGAGGAGATGCAGGAGATCAACATCACCCTCTCGGATGTGGGAGTAAGTGTCCGGGCGGACACGATCGGCGCGCTGGAAGCTCTCTCCAATGAACTGAACGCAAAGAAGATCCCGATCATGCGCGCGAACGTCGGTCCCCTGTCACGCCGGGATCTGATCGATATCAGCGTGATAAAAGAGGATCTGTTCAAAGCAGCTCTCTGTTTCAACGTTCCGCTCCTTCCTGACGCCGAGGTCATGGTCCGCGACGGTGAGGTGGATGTGAAGATCTTTTCCAACCGTGTCATCTACAAACTCATCGACGAGTATCTTGCATGGCAGGATGAGATGATCCGGGCCAAAGAAGCAAAACAGTTCGAGACGGTCGTTCTGCCGGCGAAGTTTTCCATCCTGCCGGGATGTGTGTTTCGGATGAGCGGGCCGGCGGTCGTCGGCGTGCGCGTCCTGGGCGGCATTCTGCGTCCCAAGGTCAGTGTTGCCACGCGTGAGGGAAAAATCGTCGGCGAGATCAAACAGATCAAGCTGAACAAAGAGAGTGTGACCGAGGCAAAAGAGGGCGCAGAGGTCGCCGTTTCGATAGACGGCGTCACAATCGGCAGACAGATCGATATCGGCGAGACCCTTTACGTGGCAATTCCGGAGCGGCATGTGAAGGTTTTGGAGACGGAAATGCTCTCCCATTTAAATGCAGGCACCGTCGAGGCGCTCGAGGAGTACACGAGCATCTTCCGGAAAACACAACCTTTCTGGGGCAAGTAGTATAAATGTGGAGATACTAAATATATGGGTACTTCGGCATCATAGATATCGAGGAGATGTGTATATACAATGGTAGACTTTAAGCTCGTACTTTCAGACCCGAAAACCGGTCTTTCGTACAAAATAGATGCAGCAGGCGCTGCAGCAGGCGCTCTTCTTGGAAAGAAGATCGGTACTGAGGTCGACGGAGCACCGTTCGGCATGAGCGGCTATAAGATCACGATCACCGGCGGATCTGACAAGACCGGCACCCCGGCACGCCCGGACCTTCCGGGTAACGGCAGAAGAGGTCTCCTGATCTCCGACGGATTCGGCTTCAACGCAACCCACAACGGTGAGAGAAGAAGAAAGAGCCAGCGCGGCAATGAGATCGCTGCTGACTTCGTTCAGGTCAATGCAAAAATTACTGTTTACGGCGAAAAGCCGGTCGCCGAGATTTTTGCTGCAGCAGCAGAATAAATCTCAATATTTTTTTTATTCGCCGATCCGTTTGATCAGATCGGCTTTGTAGTTGTCATAAGGCGCGTGATATTTTTTTGCCAGAAGGATGACCGCGGCTTCCGGGCTGATGAGGTTGTCAAACTGTTTTCTGATCCGTTCCATCTCGCCGGCCAGCTCTTTTTTACCGATCTTGCTTGCGTCAGCGATCTCGTCCAGAAGTTTTTCCAGAATGTCGAGCGTTTCACTTTCGTCGATGACAAAGATCTCGTCGGTGGGGCGAAATCCAAGCGGGATCTTTTGTTCCCGTAGGTCTTCGCGCAGTGAGTAGTCACCGGAGGCTTCTTTTTTGATGAGGCCGGTTTTTTCCGCAACGGCGATGAGCTTTTTTGCTTTGTCCAGGCTCATCCATTTTTTATCCTGGGTGTAATAGAAGATCAGATCGACCTGACGAAGCTGACCGGCATTTCTGTGCCGAAACGGCGCACAGACCGCGATCTCGCGCTCGCTCATGTAAAAAGCTCCCGGAGCATTTCTTTCAGTTCTGGTGAGGAGATGCCGGGGATCGCAGGGGATTTTGTTATGTAGACCTCGGTGAACGGTCCTTTGCTGATCCCTTTGACAAGGAATTTTTGTTCGTTTAAGGGCACATGACCGCTGGATTTGAGGATGGTGTCGGTGAGGATTATCTGCATGTCAGCTTCTTCCGTCACCTCCCGTTCCAGGTGCGAGGTTTTGCTGACCCGTTCGAATCCGAGCCGGTCGTGGGCGATGAAGACGGCGATCTCCCGTTTGACGGGGCCGTTTGCGGTTCTGAAGTTGTCCTGCCGGTCGGCGAGTTTCGTCATTCCCTGCAGGTAGGCAGAAAAGGGCAAAGGAACGTCAAACATAAGATCGCAGGTGTGGGGGAAGAGGTATGATACGCGTCGCATACCAGAGTATTCGCCATTCGAATACATGAAGCTGTCCTTAAGAAAATAGGAATTACGCGGTGTTGGTGCGGCTCCAATTCGGGAAGGAGTTTGTTGGGTGTAGGAACCTGAGAAAAACGAATGCCATACACGAAATCGAAGTACATCTCATAAGGACATCAGTATTTTCGGTTAAGATCGCGCCGCGTAACTCCTATTTTAATTTCAAAACCGAATCTGGCGGCAGTTTCACCGCCTGACGAAAAAATGAATGTGGTAAAGAGATGATCTCTATATTTTTATTCGATCAGGATCGCGTTGATAACGCCGTCCTGACCCGGGCGGCTGACGATCTGGGCTTTACCAAGTTCGGTCGTGATGATTGCTCCCTTGGTCATGAGGTTACGGCGGACGTAGTTCGGGTTTGCTGCGTTTTCTGCAACAGAGTTGATCTTGACTTTCTGAACTTTTCCGGTCTTCTTGTCGCTGACGTTTGCAAACTCGCAGCGGAGTGCGCGGACCTTGGTGTTGCCGCCGGTCACGCGAATGGTCTTTACGCGGGTGATCCCGATGATGGTATCAGCCGGGGATCTGCCGATCTCGAACCTTTTCTTTCCGCGGGATGCATGATAACGACCTCCGGTCGCTTTTCTTACTGATTTACCTTGCCAAAGCATTTTGTTTAATATCTCCTAAATTTGTATCTCTGATCAACGTCTGAGTATCTCAGACATCAGTCTCTTCCAGAGTCCTATATGTGTTGGTTCTACCGATATTTAAATTCGTTTAGGCAAGAATGACATCGGCGATCTCTTTGACGCCTTCCCCTTTTTTCAGGTTGGTTTTGATGATGAGCATCTCAGGATTGTAGCGTTTGATATCCTGAATCATTCTCTCGACATTGCAGCCGACCGCCTCTGCTAAGTCGACTTTGTTGATGATCGCGATCTGACAGTCCCGAAACATCATCGGGTGTTTGTTGACGACGTCGTCGCCTTCGGTGGTCGAGATGACGACGATCCGTTTCTCCGCGCCGAGTTTGAAATCGGTCGGGCAGACCATGTTTCCGACGTTTTCGATGAAGACGATGTCGACATCGTCAAGGTCCATGTGGTCGAGCGCGTGGTGGACCAGGTGGGCGTCAAGATGGCATTCTTTGCCGGTGTTTGCGTTGAATGCGATGATGCCGGTTTTGATGATCCGCTGGAAATCATCATCACCATACACATCTCCTGCAATTGCTGCCGTGACTTTTCCCCGGGATTTGAGTTCAGGAACGAGTTTTTCGATCAAAGAGGTCTTGCCGGATCCGATCGCGCCGAGAAGGTCGAATGCACGGACATTGTGGGCTTTGAAGTGTTCTGCGTTGTGCTCGGCCAGACGGTTGTTTGCGCCGTATATCTCGGCTTCCATGTGAACATCCACGTGATGCATAGTATAGTATTGTGGTTTTTTATGTTTATAGATACGCATGTCTTTTCAAGTGTGATTGCGTCATACGATATTCTGATTTAGTATGTGGACACAGGTCCGCCTGTTCCTCCGTTTGGCCGTACGGCCGGGGAGGCACGAAAGCCATTTTGGCTTTCACAGCATACAGTACTTTCTAATGGCAATTCGTTTTCTTTATCCGTGCTACTTTGATGCTTCCCTGACCCGTGCCGGCGGCCGGCGCGTAGCAAAGAGTCTGGCTGTTTCCGCCCCGAATATGGCTATGATCTCCCGCGCGGCAAAAGTCTGCGGGATATCGGTTCTTGCAGAGGAACGGGATGCCCATCACCCGGCTCAATGGCATAAGTCCGGGGGGCGCATCCAGGTGGAGTATGCCGGATCCAAAGAGGCCCTTCTGACGAAAGTCGCACAAAAACTCGGCGGGAAGTAAATGTACGATTTCCACTGTCATACAACGATGAGCGACGGCGAACTGATCCCGACGGAGCTGATCCGCCGGATGGCGGCGGCCGGATATACGGAGATGGGGATCGCCGATCACGCTGATTATTCGAATGTGGAGGATCTGATTGCAGCTCAGAAAAAGGTGAAGAGGTCTGCGGAACTGTACGGTGTGAAGCTGTTTACCGGTGTCGAGATCACGCATGTTCCCCCGTCCGAGATCGCGTGTCTTGCAAAGTATGCCAGATCGCTTGGCGCGGAAGTGGTGATCGTGCATGGGGAAACGGTCACCGAACCGGTGGCTCCCGGAACGAATCTGGCGGCGGTGACCTGTCCGGATGTGGATATCCTCGCTCACCCGGGAATGATCACTGACGAAGAGGCTTTGCTTGCAGCGAAGAACGGGGTGTTTCTGGAGATCACTTCAAGAGGGGGGCACAACCGGGCAAACGGTCATGTTCTTGCGTCTGCGCGCCGCGCGGGGGCCGGCGTCGTGGTCCAGTCGGATATCCATGGTCCGGATGATATAATTACCGAAAAAATGCGCGGTCTGGTCGCCCGGGGGGCGGGGATGAATGAAGACGAGGCGAAAATGGTTCTTTCCCTTACGTCCGCCGAGATCCTTTCTCCCTAATTTCTATTTTAGTATTGTGGGGAATGTATTTATAGTACTTCTTACGCATTATATTATGCATAAATACTCTGTGGTTTGAACTCCACGGGTTGCCTGACCGCCTTATTGGTGATCATCGAGGTTTGATTTGTGAAAATTGCAGGGAATGTTGTATCCCGTCTCGGGAGGCGGTTACTGATTGTTGAAAGTGATGCTGGTCAGCTTCCTCCTCTGTATACAGAGGTTGCAGATGAACAAAGCAGATCTGTTGGAAAAATTGTTGACCTTTATGGGAGTGTTTCCCGTCCGTACCTGACCGTGTTATGCGGGGAGGATTCGGCTTTTGGTGTACATGCAGGAGACAAGCTGTATGTTATCCCCGAAACCAGACCGGAAAAACCCAGAAAAAATTCATCTCACAAATATAGCCGCGATATGCGTGCAAACAGGCGTTAATCCGTAGATCGAAAAGGACCTTATAATCATGGAAACTGAAATTGAAAAACTGAAACAGCTGCGAGCGGATAGAGAAAAAATGAAACAGCGTCAGGAGACGACGCTTGTAACAAAGGAGAAGGAGAAGCAGGGCGGAAACGATGCGACCGCGACCGTTTGTCCGGAGTGCGGGAGCAAGCAGCTCGTTCATGATTATGAACGTGCGGAGCTTGTCTGTCAGCACTGCGGTCTTGTTTTGGATGATGATTTTATCGATCGCGGGCCGGAATGGCGGGCGTTCGATCATGATCAGCGGATGAAGAGGTCACGTGTCGGTGCGCCGATGACCTTTACGATCCACGACAAGGGTCTTTCCACGATGATCGACTGGAGAAACCGGGACAGTTACGGAAGAGCGATCTCATCCAAGAACCGGGCACAGTTGTACCGTCTGAGAAAATGGCAGCGCCGTATCAGAGTTTCGAACGCGACCGAGCGTAATCTGGCGTTCGCACTTTCCGAACTCGATCGAATGGCCTCGGCTCTCGGTCTTCCGCGAAATGTGCGTGAGACGGCTGCGGTCGTTTACCGTGATGCCGTTGATAAGAATCTGATCCGCGGAAGAAGTATCGAAGGTGTGGCAGCAGCTGCGCTATATGCAGCCTGCCGTCAGTGCAATGTTCCGCGAACGCTCGACGAGATCGCGGAAGTGTCCCGTGTCTCCAGAAAAGAGATCGGCAGGACCTACCGGTTCATCTCCCGTGAGCTTGGATTGAAACTTCTTCCGACCTCTCCCGGCGACTATGTTCCGCGGTTCTGTTCAGGCCTTGGGCTGAAAGGCGAGGTCCAGTCACGTGCGATGGAGATCCTGAAACAGGCAGGAGAGCGTGAACTCACCAGCGGACGGGGGCCAACGGGCGTTGCCGCCGCTGCGATTTACATCTCCTCGATCCTTTCCGGAGAACGCCGGACCCAGCGCGAAGTTGCGGACGTGGCGGGCGTGACGGAAGTGACGATCCGAAACAGATACAAAGAACTGGCAGAACAGCTGGATATCGAGATCATTTTATGATCTCGCTGAATATTTTTTCCCGCAGCTGAAGCTGCAAGACCATAAAGTTAAAAGGGACTTTGTCCTATATTATAGAGATATTTCCCGGGCTCGTATATCAGGGGTAGATAGCTACGTTCGCAACGTAGATGCCGCGGGTTCAAATCCCGCCGGGTCCATTCGTTTTTTGCTTTTTTTAGTGATCATTGCTCTGAGGCGGCTTCAGCCCTTTTGCATGCGGATAAGAATCGCCGGATCACTTTGTATTTGAGGTATGATTCCCCGGCGTTGAATTGTTTCTGCGTAAAAAAAATTGGCTATTGAAAGATCCAAAAAAAAGATCAGATTTTCACGGTCGATACAAGCGCCCAGGACGGAAGATCGATCGTGATGCCGAATGCCCATAACACGATCGTGAAGACGAAGATGGTGAATATCACAACACCGATCAGATTGAGGAACCATCCGGCGGTGACCATGTCCTTCATCTCCACATACTCTGTTCCGTAGGCGATCGCGTTTGGAGGGGTGGCTACCGGAAGCATGAATGCAAGCGATGAACAGACCGCAGCCGTCATCATAAGGATCCACGGATTCACCGAAAGGGAGATCGCCGTAACTGCGAGGATGGGCATCATCACCGAAGCTATCGCAGTATTAGAGGTAAGTTCCGTCAGGAACGTGACCAAAATCGCTATGGCGAGAACGATGAGCAGGATCGGGACCCCGTTGAGCACATCCAGATATCCCACGATCGTCTGCGCGAGGCCGCTCTTGATAAAAGCAGCCGAAAGACACATACCTCCGCCGAAGAGCAGAAGGATCCCCCAGGGGATGCGGACTGCCCACTGCCAGTTCATGGTGTACTCCTGTTTTTTCCAGCTGATCGGCAGGAAGAACAAAAGAAGCGCACCGAAGATCGCGATCGTCGAGTCGTCGATTCCGGGGATGAACACATCCAGGCCGGGAAGAGTGAACGAGCCGAAATCTTTGCTTTTAGCAAAGATCCAGCAGAGTGCCGTCAGAACAAAAACGAAGAGGGTGTTTTTTTCTCCGCGCGACATCGGTCCGAGTTCTTTGACCTCTTTATCCAGCGCCTCTTTCGCATTGACCAGCACGTTCGGCATTTTTCTGTATGCGACTTTTGTAAGCCAGAGCCAGATCGCAAAAATCATCGCGATAACGAACGGAACTCCAAACTCCATCCAGGTAAAGAAGTCGATCGGCGTACTCTGCGGGAAAATGAGCGCCATCTGTGCAGCCAGGATGCCGTTAGCCGGCGTTCCGATGAGGGTCCCGATGCCTCCCACACCGGCCGCATAAGCAACCGCGAGAACAAGGCAGCCGGCAAACGCTTTGTGGGGAGCTTCCATATCCGCGAAGACTTTTGTCGGCAGGACCGTCGCAATTATTGCGATCGCGATCGGAATCATCATCATCGCGGTCGCGGTATTTGACATCCACATCGAAAGAAACGCTGTAGCAATCATAAATCCGAGAATGAGACGCTTTGGACTCGTCCCGGTAATATTGATTATTTTCAATGCAATCCTTTTATGGAGTCCCCACCTCTGCATCGACATGGCTATGATAAAACCGCCGAGGAAGAGGAAAATCACCTTATCCGCATAGGGAACTGCCGCCTCAGCGGGTTTGAGTATCCCGAGAAGCGGAAACGCGACCAGGGGTATGAGGGCCGTCGCCTCGATCGGGATCGGCTGGGTAATCCAAAAAATGGCCATCATTACCGTTACTGCCGCGGCGAGACGCGCCGGGACCGGCAACATGGCAGGATCAATTGGAGCGATCAGCAGAATCAGAAATGCTGTGATGCCCAGTATTAACCCATAACCTTTTTTCATAACTTATTTTATTGAGCAGAAGGTGTAATGAGCGTTACTATTTTTCACGTCGGAGATCCGGCTGATTTCCCGACCCGATATTTAATCACCTCTCACCTCCAATAATACACCACATTCTACCGCCGGTTTACTGCCGGATAGTAAAGGGTTGTATATACAATGGCAGAGGAACATTCCCAGCACGAAATCGAAAAAGACGAAGCACGAAAGCGATATGAGTTCAAAAAATCACTGGAACGGTTAGAAGAAAAAGAGGGGTCGGGAACTGAACTGATCTCTCTCTATATCCCGCCGGACAAGCAGATCTATGACGTAACCGCCCAGCTTCGCGATGAATACGGTCAGTGTGCAAACATCAAAAGCAAACAGACAAGGTCAAACGTCCAGAGTGCTCTCTCTTCGATCCTCGCACGGCTGAAATACTTCAAGAACCCGCCGCCAAACGGCATGGCTGTTTTCTGCGGTGCGATCAACGTGGGCGGGGATAAAACCGATCTGGAATCCATCATCGTCGAACCGCCGGAGGTCATCCAGACCTACAGTTACCGGTGCAGTTCAACGTTTGAACTGGAGCCGCTCAAGGCGATGCTCGATGACAAATACGTCTACGGACTCTTGGTTCTCGACCGCCGTGAGGCTTACTGGGGTTTTCTCCGCGGCACCCACATCGAGCCGATCAACGGCACCCACTCCACAGTTCCGGGTAAACAGAGAAAAGGCGGTCAGTCCAGCGTTCGTTTCGAGCGTCTCAGACTTATCGCGATCCATGACTTCTACAGCAAAGTCGGTGAACGCGCATCGGCCGCCTTCCTTGCCGAACCGAACTTCTTTGAGAAGTTCAAGGGTGTGCTGATCGGCGGCCCGATGCCGACCAAAGAGGAGTTCGCTGCAGGCAACTTCCTTCATCACGAAGTCCAGAAACGGATCATCGGTCTCTTCGACTCCTCCTATACCAATGAGTTCGGTCTGCGCGAACTCGTGGACAATGCCCAGGAAGCTCTTCGCGGCGTCGGCATCATGGATGAAAAAGCGGAGATGTCCCGGTTCTTCAAAGAACTCATCAAAGAGAACGGAGCCGCCGCGTATGGTGAGGACAGTGTCCGGCTCAATCTGGAAGCCGGGGCAGTCGACACCCTGCTTCTTTCTGAAAAACTGCGAAAAGTCCGTCTCACGCTGAATTGCCGAAACTGCGGCTATGAAGAAGTCAAGACCGTGAAGATCGAAGCCGGTAAAAAAGCAAAAGATCTGCCGTTTGGTTACTGCCCGAAGTGTCAGTCTCCGCTCGCTCTCAGCAAAGAAGCCGATATCATCGACGAGCTGACTGAACTTGCCGATGCATCAAACACCAGAGTCGAGATCATTTCAGAAGATTTCGAGGAAGGAGCAATGCTTTACTCCGCATTCGGCGGAATCGCGGCCGTTCTCCGCTATCCAACAGGGATGTAATATGTACCGTGAATATATTGAGAAAACAATCGGCCTGCTTCGTGAAGTCACAGGTCTGGAAGATGTTATGATCACCGACGGAGGGGATCACGCCGATCTTGCTTCCACCGTATCATTTGCTCTTGCAAAAACACAGAGAAAGAATCCTGCACAGATCGCCGGTGAACTTGTCTCAGCGATCTCAGCAAAACCCGAGGCAAAAGGTATCGAGATATCTGCCAAAGGACCGTACATCAACTTCATCTTTGGAGGAGATTACGTCGCTGAATCAGTTCGTGCGGCCCGCAGTCCGGACTATGGAACCCTCAACGCCAGAACTGAAAAGGTCATCATCGAACATACCAGCGCAAATCCGAACGGACCTCTGCATGTGGGGCATATCAGAAACACGGTGATCGGCGACACGCTCGTTCGTGCGTTCCGGAAAGCCGGCTACCCGGTCGAGGCACAGTATTATCTCAATGATATGGGCCGTCAGATCGCGATCGTTGCCTGGGGAGTCAAAAACCTTCATTACGACCGTCTTCCCGGAGAAAAAGGCGACGAGTATATCGTCCGTCATTACGTCGAGGCAAACAGGATCGCAAAGGCAAAACCCGAGATCGAACCTGAGTTCGATTCAATGATGGAAAAGATCGAAGCCGGTGATCCCGAGACCGTGAAGCTCTTCCATGACTCAGTGGATATCTGCGCTGACGGGATCAAAGAGACCCTTTCTTCGATGAATGTCGTCCATGATAAATTCGTTCGGGAGACCACCTTCCTCTGGAACGGTTCGATGCAGGATGTCCTGAACCGGATCGAAAAACTTCCGACCGTTCATCACGAAGGACAGATGATGTACCTCGATCTTTCCGGAGAAGGATTTGGAAACAGATATGTGCTTCGCCGGAGCAACGGGACATCCGTCTATGCAGCGCGTGATCTTGCTTTCCATCTCTGGAAAAACGCTCAGTGCGACAGAAGCATCGATGTTCTCGGCGCCGACCACAAACTGATCGGAGCTCAACTGCAGACGACGCTGAAACTTATCGGCGAACAGCCGCCGGAGATCGTCCACTTCGAGTTCGTCTCCCTTCCGGAAGGTTCCATGACGACCCGGGGCGGTGTTTTCATCACCGCGGATGAGCTGATCGCCGAGACAACGAAACGTGCGATGGAGGAGGTAACCGTCCGCCGGCCGGAACTCAGCGAAGAAGAACGGGCAAAAATCGCCGCCGCCGTTTCCGTCGGCGCGGTCCGTTATGATATCGTGAAGGTCTCTGCGGAAAAATCGACGGTCTTTGACTGGAAGGAGGCCCTCGATTTCGAACGTCAGAGTGCCCCCTACATCCAGTATGCCCATGCAAGGGCCTGTTCGATCCTGGAAAAGGCGCGTGCTGACGGCGGATTTACCGAGTGTTATGCGTATTCTGATCCCTATGAACTTGCTCTGGCAAAACACATCGCACAGTTCCCCTTTGTTCTCGAAAAAGTCGTGGTGGAACTCCGCCCGCATCTCCTCGCAACCTATGTTCGCGATCTCGCGGATCTTTTCAACTCCTTCTACCGGTTTGCTCCGGTCCTGAAGGCAGAAGGAAACGTTCGGGATGCACGGCTCACCCTTGTTGATGCGTGCAGAAATACTCTTTATCAGGCTCTTGGTGTTCTCGGCATCGAGGCTCTGGAAAGTATGTAACTTCAGGTCTTTGACCTGAATTGTTCTTTTTTACCCTGATAGAATCTATTATATTCTCATCGGTGCCAGTATCATTTATGTCAAAAACAAATGCAGCTGATGCGGTTTTGCTCCTTGAGCAGCTGGCCCAGGTGGTAAAAGAGGGTGACAATGATGTCAGAGAGGTCAGGATCGCAAAACTCTCCGACGCTGTTTCTGGAGCCAAATGCCTGAATGTTCCGGAGAGAAAAGAAGCGGAAGCTTTGATCAAGATCCGTGACTGGCCGGCTCTGAAAAAATATCTGGAAGAGATCTAGATCTCTGCAGCAAGGGCCAGTACTCTTTCCACCTTTTTGTCGGTGATCTCTTTTTTAGTTACTACGTTCAGCTGCCCGAACGTTTTTGCGGTGTACTCGTCTCCGCAGAACGTGCAGTCATCCTCCGCTGCTACTGATGCAAGATGGCAGGCCCCTTTTCTCAGAAGCATAAGGGCGGCAACCCCGCTGGCGGGTCCAAGCCGGATCTTGATCCCTTCAAGCATACACTTCTCGGCAAGGCGGTCGAGCGCCGGATCATATACTCCGGCAATAAGGACCGTCTGCTCCAGCTCCTCTTCCGGGACCTGGAGTACTGCATCGACCGTTTCTCCTGCTTCGTATCCTTCAACGCCGAGGGGGATGTGGACAATGATGTTGCTTCGTATCCCGGCCATCTGGACGCTTGATCCGCGGGAAAGGGGGATCGCCGTGTACCGGCCCCCGATTTTCGCGGCGGCGTAGAGACTGAACTCGTCGATACCTCCTTCAGAGGCGACTGTCGAGCCGAGAACGACGGGGATCGTCTTTTTTTCCGGCCCGGTCCATCCCCAGCTTTCTAAAAGTTCGGCGACCAGTATTCTCAGGACGCTCTGGGCCGCCAGAGGATAGCCCGGGACTCCGAACACCGGTTTTTTGTTTACGATCCCAAACATCGCAGGCCTCGCGGGTTTCATGGCCAGGCCGTGGAAAAGCAGTTTTCCCAATTCGCTGATCACCGAGGCCGTAAAGTCCTTTGTCCCGGCCGATGAACCGGCTGAGATGATGACGATATCACACGTATCCGCAGCTTTTTCCAGCGCTCCGCGGATGAGTACGCGGTTATCGGTCACGGGAGGATATCTGATCACATCGACGCCGAACTGACGGAGATATGCTTCAGCCATCAGTGTGTTGCTCTCGACCACCTGTCCCGGAGCCGGCTGCGTTCCGGGAGTTATCAGTTCTGATCCTGTCGGAATGATCCCGATGCAGATTCGTTTTACTTTGATCGAGGTGATCCCGTACGAGGCGATAGCGCCGATGTTGAACGGAAGGATCTTTGCTCCTGCGGGAAGTATGAGCTGACCTTTGCGGATGTCTTCCCCGGGCGGTCTGATGTATGATCCGGGATTGACATTTTTCCTGATGACGATCTCTTTTGAATCGTCATCAACAAACCAGGTGTCTTCGATTTTTATGACCGCATCGAATCCTTTTTTGACGACGTTTCCGGTGTTCACCCGGTCAAAGTTTGTGAGGGTGACCGGGTTCTGGTCTGATGCCGATTCCGTTTCCTTTGCGAGGACCGCAAACCCGTCCATTGCTGCTGTGGGAACTTCCGGAACCGAGTACTTCGCGTATATGGATTGTGCGAGGATATGTCCGCAGGCGTCAAGGAGGTTCATCTCCCGTGATCCGACGACTGCCGGCGTTTTTCTGACAATATCGACTGCATCTTTCAGACTGATCTCATCAAGATAACGTTTTACCATAATAATACCTCCACAATGTCCCCTTTTTCACATCCGTCACGGCCTGCCGGGACCCGGATATACCCGTCGCTTTGAACAAGCGTATGCAAAAGGCCGGATTTTCCAAGGACAGGTGCTGCTTCGCCGTTTTCTGTGACTCTGACTCTGACGAGATCCTCTCTTCCTTTTTCGGAGGGAAAACTCATGGCAAGGGGTGCGCTGATTTTTCGCGGTTTTTCCACTGCTCCCGTCATTTTTGCGAGAAGAGGGCCGGCAAAGAGTGTAGTGATCATATAGGTCGAAGCGGGATGACCCGGCAGACCCAGGATCGGGACGTCGTTTATGCTTCCAATGATCGTGGGTTTGCCGGGAGCGACGGATACGCCGTGGACATGGACTTTTCCCAGGGTCTCGATGACGCGTGAAGTGACGTCCTTTTCATCCTTCGAACTGCCGCCGGAAAGAATGACGAGATCACACTCGGCGGCTGCTTTGGCCGCGATTGGTGTCAATGCTTCTGCATCATCCCTGATGATGCCGTAAAAGACGGGGGTTGCTCCGTGTTCCGTCATGTACGATCTGATGAGTGTGGTGTTCGTGTCGCGTATCTGCCCGAATTTTGGCGTATCCGCGGGCAATACCAGTTCATTTCCGGTCGATATGATCCCGACTGCCGGACGTTTTCTGACCAGGACCGGGTCGCATCCGAAGGCTGCAAGAACGCCGGCTGTTTGTGCGGTTATTTTGTGGCCGGCCGGGAATACCTTTTCTCCTTTCGAAAAGTCCTCATTGTATTTCAGGACATCCAGACCCGGGCTGGCTGCTGTTTTGATAAGAAGCACGTCGCCGGCGAGTTCTGTGTGTTCCTGCATTATTACGGCGTCGGCTCCTTTGGGCATGACGCCGCCGGTCGGGATATATTTTGCTTCTTTTTCTCCGATAGGTCCGGCGGTGTTCTCCCCCATCGCGATCCTGCCGGTCATGTTCAGAAGCTTTGGTTTGTTTTCTCCTGCTCCAAGCGTGTCTTGGGACCGAACGGCGTATCCGTCTTTGATGGAGCGGTCAAATCCGGGGATATCTTCAGGAGATGTTATTGGTTCTGCGAGGATCCGTCCGCAGGCGTCTTCCAGAGGAACGTACTCGGCGGGCAGGAGTTTTCCCAGCGAGAGAAGGATTTTTTCCGCCTCTTCAACGGATATGAGTTTCAGAAATCTCATGCGCGTCCCCCGGATCCGGTTGTGCTTATTGTGTTGTATCCACTCTTCATTCATATGGAGTGGTTTTTCCAAACGCTTAATGTTAGCGTAAGGGGCCCCGCATATGGCTGTACGGACGGGCCAAACGAATGGAAAATTCCGGAACCTGCATTTATCATGATTAATCATGTCAAAAAGAATGATTGATATATCTGCTCATTCATACCGGGTATAAACACATCACATCGGGTTTTATGACTGAATTGTGAATGGGGTAAAATTATGGTTACATTCAGTCCTGCGCAGGTTTGCGTAAAAATTGGAACCGCTGGTGTTACAAAAACCAGTCTTCCGGCATTGAATATGCTGGTTCGTGCATTTCTTGCCGGCGCCTATGTGGCAATGGGCGCTACGCTTGCAACAGTAAGTTCGACCGGTGTTGCAAACATTTTCGGCCCGGGGATCGCTCAATTCATCGTAGGTGCGGTCTTCCCGGTTGGGCTGATGCTGGTCGTATTCACCGGCGCAGAACTTTTTACCGGCGATGCGATGTTTGCTCCGATGGCGATCCTTCAGGGTCATATAGGAATGAGCAAACTCATTTATCTGTGGGTTGTCGTTTATGTCGGCAATCTTATCGGATCCGTGTTCATGGCGTTTCTGGTCAGTTACGGGCCATATTCTTCGTGGGATGCGCTCGGCGCCGCAACGGTGACGAGTTTTGGTCTTCGTGCGATCCAGATAGGGTCGGCCAAAGTCGCCTACACCGGAACGATGGGCCTTCTCTCCTGTTTCTTCAAAGGGATTCTTTGTAACTGGCTTGTGTGTCTTGCGTTGTTCCTCGGTTTTGCCGCGGATGATGTGATATCGAAGATCGCCGCTCTCTGGTTTCCGATCATGGCCTTTGCGGCCTCGGGATTCGAACACTGTGTTGCAAACATGTTTTTCATCCCTGCAGCGATCATCACGAACGGTTTTACCAGAAACACCGTAGATAATTTGAATTGGGTCGGGATGTGGACGAACAACGTCATCTGGACAACGCTTGGCAACATCGTTGGAGCAGTGGTTTTCATGGCGATCGTCTATTACTACTGTTACAAGTCGGAGATCTGCACGTTATGTGCAGAAACCACGAGGGGCAAAGCATAGCCGCTTTTTCTCTCTTCACTCTCATTTTTCTTTTGTCTTGTCAACGGTGGAATGCGCCGGCTTTTTCAGAAAAGAGGAGGAGCGAAAACGGGATCGTTCCTCTTTTTTCTTCGCGCGCGAAGCGTCTTTGCATTCAAACGCTTGGGATCATGATAAATTACCTGAGAAATAGATGTGCCTGGATACTTTTCCAGGAGTACTTTCACAATACCTCCTTTTCTATCGGCCCTTGTTCATCTTCGACAGACAGTATTTTTTTCGTTTGAGCGATGCGGATCTCGGGCGGATTTTGCCGGATATGATGGAATGTAAATAAGGTTTTTGTTTCGTCAGTTTCCCGGCGCTTATTTTCTCACTGTGTTTTCCGCGCATTCGGGAAAATCCAATGAGTCAATATATTTAAATTTACTTAAACAGTTATTTTGTTTAATGTAGTTAACCTGATAAAATTTATGTCCTCTCAGTTTATCATGATTCTTCATATCATTTGGTATGATTTAAATAGGAACTACTCCAATCTGAAAATAACGCAACCCGGTCAGGTATTTTCCCGGCAGGGTTGTGAGGTGTTTATTTATGGTCACATTCAGTCCGGCGCAGGTATGCGTCAAAATTGGAACGGCCGGCAAAGGTAAATGCAACCTTCCAGCATTCAACATGCTGGTTCGCGCATTTCTTGCAGGTGTGTATATTGCAATGGGTGCTGCCCTTGCAACAGTTGGATCGACCGGTGTCGCAGCAGTCTGGGGCGCAGGTTTAGGACAGTTCGTAACTGGTGCTCTTTTCCCAGTTGGTTTAATTATCGTTGTTTTAACCGGAGCAGAACTCTTTACCGGTGACGCAATGTTTGCCCCGATGTCACTTCTTCAGGGACAGATCGGTATCGGCAAGCTTGTTTATCTCTGGGTTGTTGTCTACATCGGTAACCTTATCGGATCCGTCTTCATGGCATTCCTTGTCACCTATGGTCCGTACACCGCATGGGACGCAGCAGGCGTTGCCACGGTCACCGCATTTGGTACCCGTGCTATCGCTATCGGAGCTGCCAAGGTTTCCTACACCGGAGCAATGGGCATTCTCTCTGTCTTCTTCAAGGGTATCCTTTGTAACTGGCTCGTTTGCCTTGCTATCTTCCTCGCCCTCGCAGCTGATGAAGTCATATCCAAGATCTTTGCAATCTGGTTCCCGATCATGGCCTTCGTTGCCTCCGGATTTGAACACTGTGTTGCAAACATGTACTTCATCCCGGCCGCAATCCTGACAAACGGATTTACCGGAAACACAGTTGAGAACCTGAACTGGGTCGGTATGTGGACGAACAACATCATCTGGTCTACCCTTGGTAACATCGTTGGTGCTGTCATCTTCATGGCAATCATCTACTACTACTGCTACAAGTCAGAAATCTGTGCACTCTGCGAAGCAAAATAAGATAAGTTCAGCGTGATTCCACGCATCTTATCCAAACCATCTCTTTTTCTTTTCCTGCATCATACAAGACATGCATCTATTTAACCTAAGAAATAGCACTATCACTAAAGACTGGTGTATCTTATGAAAATAAAAGGCGTAAAAATCAGCTTGGCTCCAATGCACTATATTGTAGTGATATTTTTCCTCGCACTCTTTGTCTGGTCATTTTTTGCAACTGGCGACGGTATGTTCCTCTACTGGGGTATCCCGCTCTCTCTGTGTTTGTTGATCATTCCTCTGGTGAACAGTTACAGTGTGGGAAGTCAGTATCTCAGACTTCTCCCGGAATACGAAGCTGAATCAAAACCCTGCAGGATAAAACAGCTCGGCCCTTCCATGGCAGGCAAACCCGTCCGCATCGAAGGTGTCGTCCAGAGTGTGAAAGGTACGCTCCTCAACCGCCCGGGATATAAGATCTTTGACGGGTCGGGAACCATCACTGCCCAGCGGTCCACCCCTCTTGATATCAATGTCAGGGTCGGGGACAATGTGCAGGTCGTCGGGATGATCGTCAGACGATTTGCCTTTGCAGGAGATTATGTCGTTCACGCAATAGGAGTGAAAAAAATCGACACCCTGACCCCGCTGGAGATGGATGAGGCCCTCGTCTCATCAGAGACACGTAAAATCAAAAAATATCATTAACTCTTCCCCTCTTTTTTCATCTCCGGGTGTCTGGAACCAATAGTATTAATCCTTTAAAATCAGAATGTTTGCTTATGTCTCATGAAGTGGTTGTGTACTCGCTCTCAGGCTGTCCACACTGTAAAGCACTGAAAACCTACCTTGATAATCAGCATATAGCTTACACCAATATCGATGTGGGCGCCGATCAAAACGCCGCTGCCGAAATGATCAGAATAACCGGGCAGCGGGGGGTCCCGGTCACAATTATCGACGGCGACAAGATCGTGGTCGGTGACGACACCAGAAAGATCATGGAAATTCTCAAAGGAGAGGAACCGGAAAAGAAAAGTCCGGTTGTATCTGCAGTATATCATGATCTGGTAGTGATCGGTGCAGGGGCAGCAGGTCTTTCGGCCGCGATGTACGGCGCCCGAAAAGGGATGGACATGATCGTGCTCGCCGGATCTATTGGCGGCATGGTCAATCAAAGCTATGTCGTGGAAAACTATCCCGGCGTTCCGGATGTCTCCGGCGAAGAGCTGATGAAAAAGATCTATGATCATACGGTAAAATCCGGAGGGATTTTTGTTGACGATGTGGTCACCGGCATTTCCAAAACCGGGGAGAACTTCTTTATCGAAACACTGGCCGGAGGACGCTACACTGCAAAGGCGGTCATAGCGGCCACTGGAAGGTCTCCGCGTCTCTCGGGAGCGAAAGGCGAGACCGAGTATCTCGGCAAAGGTGTTGCGATCTGTACTGTCTGCGACGGTCCGCTGTACAAAGACAAAGTCGTCGGCATCCTTGGCGGCGGGAATACTGCCGTCGACATGGCAATCGAACTAAGCGACATCGCGTCAACGATCCACCTGATCGTTCGCAGTCAGCTCAAAGCGGACAAAGTGCTCATCGACCGGCTCAAAACAAAGAAGAACGTGGTCCTGCATAAGGGATATACCATATCGGAGTTTGGCGGCGGTCAGTTTCTTGAGTATGTCATATTGCAAAAAACCGGCGGGGTATCTGCCCTTCTGGGAAAAGCTGAACAAAAACTTCCCGTCGACGGCGTATTCCTTGGGATCGGTCTTG
Source organism: Methanocorpusculum bavaricum DSM 4179 (assembly GCF_000430905.1). Taxonomy (NCBI): domain Archaea; kingdom Methanobacteriati; phylum Methanobacteriota; class Methanomicrobia; order Methanomicrobiales; family Methanocorpusculaceae; genus Methanocorpusculum; species Methanocorpusculum bavaricum. Next base: position 120,129 of record NZ_AUMX01000003.1, on the reverse strand, counting down.
ACCCGAACACCTCGGTCTTCGAAGGCTTTGCAGCCATGAATCCAAATAAAGAGATCCTCATCGATATCGACTGCACAACAAACATCCCGGGATTTTTTGCTGCCGGCGATGCGACCTCCATCAAAGCAAAACAGATCGCAGCATCCGTCGGCGAAGGAGTCAAAGCTCTTCTGTCGGCCTATGACTATCTGCGAAGATAACTCTCTCTTTTTTTCAAAAAAGCTGATACAGCTTTTTTTCTCTGAAGCGGGTCCCCTCTTCATTCAAAAAACTCATCGGCAAAAGCAGCGCAAAAAAGATTGGCTGAGATTATATCTCAGATATACGGCCTTACTCGTAAAGCTCGGACTCGTCGATCTTAGTGTAAGAGACAAGTTCGGCCGGAGTAAAGTGGATGCCGATCTCGCGGGCCGCACTCTCGGGAGAGTCTGCTGCGTGAATGACATTTTTGCCGATCGACAGAGCATAATCGCCGCGGATCGTGCCGGGGTTAGCTTCTGTCGGGTTGGTTGCACCGTTCATTTTACGAACCGTTGCAACTACATTCTCACCTTCGAGGACAAAACGGAAGACCGGTCCACTCGTGATGTATGCTTTCATACCCGGGTAGAAGGGTTTTGCGAGGTGTTCCTCATAATGCTTGTCAACAATTGATTCAGCAAGAACGCCGAATTTTCCGGCTACGAGTTTGAATCCCTTGTTTTCAAAGCGTGACAGGATCTCGCCGACAAGTCCGCGCTGGACACCGTCGGGTTTGATCATCACAAAGGTGCGTTCCATAAATTAAATCACTCCTTACCGCGTGCCTTGCGACCTGCTGCGGTCCAGGCTACACGTCTGGGGATTCTGCCGAGCTTATAGTTGCTCTGGCATTTCGATGAGCAGAAATAGAAGACTGCTCCGTCTTTTCTCACAAAGAGCTTCCCGGTTCCGGGTTCAAGCTGCTTTCCGCAGTAGCTGCAGGTATATGTATCCACCATTTTCGTCACCGTCTGGAAAGTTTCTTTGCTTCGCGTTCCGTTTCAAGGAGCATCAGAATGTCACCCTCACGGATAGGTCCGAAAGTGTTACGGGTAATGATACGCCCCTTGTTTGAGCCATCAAGGACACGGCATTTGATCTGGGATGCCTCTCCGTGCATTCCGGTAAGGCCGATGACCTCGATTACTTCTGCTGGCGTTGCATCATCAGGCATGGAATTATCCTCTCAGTGCCTTGATCTGACCGGCAAGATCTCCTACGAGCTCTTTGCCTTTGCCGACTTTAACGATTGCTACTGCAGTGCATCCGACGTCAAGGCCGCATGCGGCTCCGATGTCTGCCTGCTTGTTGATGAAAACGAACGGAATCTCCTTCTCGTCTGCAAGTCCGGGGATGTGCATGACGATCTCTTCGGGTGCAACGTCTGCGCCGATTAAGACGAGAGCTGCAATTCCACGCTCGACGGCCTTGGTTGCCTCGTTTGCGCCTTTCTTAATCTTTCCGGTGTCACGTGCAAGCTCAAGAGCTTCAAGTGCTTTGTTCTGAAGTTCTTCTGGGACTTCAAACTTCTGGTAAATCTTTGCCATAATTACTCACTTCACTCGAGAGGTTTTACCCTCTGTCATCGCTCATCAGCGGTCATACTGGTAGGTACAAAACAGTCTCAGGAGATATCCCGATTTGTTCCCCCCGTACGGGGTAACCGTTGCTGGCGTAACTATATTTATGGGTCTGAATTTGAGATAAAGATATGGATGAACGTCACGAAAGAATGCTCCTCCATGCCAGAGAGATATGCTCTTCTCCCCTTAAGCAACGACGTTATATCCCATCTTTTTCCCGGGATAAATCCCGCTTAGGGGAGGGGATTGGCTATTTTATTCCGTAAAACGCCGGTGCCTGGTTTAAAAAAACCGGTCTTCTGGTTTTTGAAAGAAAAAGCTCCGTCATTTTCCATCCTCTCTACCGCGCTGAAAATTCCGGTGATCAGGAAGGGGCCTCATTATCTGATCCGGTAGATATCCACACCTTCTGCTGAGAATACATTCTCGAGATCCTCCGGAGGGAGATCGATCGTGTACATCTCCTGTTCCGTTTCGCCGACAAACAGGTATGTTGCTCCGTATTTTTCCATCAGACTGATCGTTTTGGTCGGGTCTTCGTAGATCGCACGCACGTCCGCTATCCTTGCAGAAATATCCCCGATACCGCTCCGCCACCCGACCTCATGACCCGTCCATCCGATGATCGTAGACAAACCGGTCACCGCCGAGACCCTGGATCCGTACGTATACGAAGTCCCGGCTGCTTCGACCACGACAGACGAAGGGTCCGCCGTCTTCTGCAGAAATCCGATCCCCTCATAATCCGCCGGATGGGATACGGAAAGCCAGGCTGCTCCGTCCAGCGTTCCGCCGGGATAGCCAAGATTGATTCCTCCAACGGCAAAAATCACCGCTAAACAGATGACTCCCGCACATCCTGCCGCCCAGATCTTTTTCGTATCCACCGATGCAAAGAGGTTTTTGAACCAGTTTCCAAGGATCAGCAGTGAGGAGATACCAAGGAAGAACCATGCGCAGAATCCGAATTTGAAGACGGTGTTCATCCGATAGTAGGTATCACCCATAAAGTCCCTGAGATAGAATATCTCCAGAAAAACCAGGATGGAAAGTCCGACCACCCCAAAGATGATCTCAGGCCGCCAGGATTTTTTCCCCAGGAGAAGGATGATCAAAAAGACCGCAAGTCCAAGCGATGCATAGCCGGACAGCCAGAATAGGATCGGAAGTGCGATCACCCAGGGATATTTTTTCAGAACAGAATATCCGTAGATCCCAAAGATCACGAAGAAGAACAGATACACGCCGAGAAACTCGATCACCGGCGATGTGGTCGTCACAAGATAAAATCCCTGAACGCTTGACTCACCGGCCGTGAGCATCTGATATAAAAACGGCGCGTAGGAGAGAAGCGAAAGGACCGGAACAAGCAAAAACGGCGGAAGTTTTCTGACCTGATGCCGGTCGACCCTCCACCAGACCAGACATGCTGTAACGAGATACACCGCTGCATAGATCAGGACGTCCCAGGAGTTCATGGCAGGCATCGTCCCAAGTGAGAGGGAAAGAAGGATAATCAGCAGATACTTTCCCCAGCCTTTCAGATCCTGCCATCTGGTTATCATCACGGCCAGCAGGCAGATGAACACCAGCTGATTGAAACATGCGAGAAGATGTGCATGGGGATCCCCCCATAAAAACGAGAAGAGGGGGTACTCATTGATGGTTGCCCCCTCTCCGATAACCCGTGTGGATGCCCACCATGCATCGATCACTCCTTTTCCGGTGAATGCGTGCCATATCAGGGCAGCATTCGGGATGATGAGGACCAGGATCGGGAACCACTGATGACGTTTCAGAAGCAGAACGCCGATCGCGTAGGCTGAAACTGCCGCGAGGGCAAACACAGTTGGAATCATCAGATTAAAGACAACGGTGTTCGATCCCATCGCCAGGATCCCTAACACCCCCATCATCCAGTGTCCGAGATAATAATAGATGCTCAGGCTCTCTCCGGCAAACCAGGGATCGGCCGGCGTCACGGTCGGATCAAGCATGATGCTTCCAAGAAATGCCGCATCCATAAACCGCTCGCCGGACGGAATGATCCCGGGCGAGAACCAGCGGACGGTCAGCAGAAGCGCGAATGCAGCAAGAAAAACAATGTCCCAGCGGACCATGCATTTCAGGTCGGCCAGCTCATACTGTTTTTTGTAGAACGCAAATCCCCCAAGTACGGCAAACATCAGCAAAACAAGCTGGACCGGAAGGCCTGCCAGACCAAGATACCATGACCCGAGCGTCAGTAAAAGGATCCCGACCGGGTATGCAAGTCCGTAGGAAATCGATCCGAGCGCAGGTTTCAGATAGGGATAAACAGTGATCTGGCTGAATTTGATAATGATCAGCCAGAGGATAACGGTAAGTATCTGGGATTCAACGGCTGCCATTCTCTTCCTTGAGTTGTTCTGTGCTGCCTTTGAAGAGTTTTTTCATAAGCGTCACCGACCAGCCGCCGAAGTAATAGAGTGAGATCAGACCTCCGGCAAGCGTGACCAGATTTTTGATCAGATGGTCGATCACTGCGATCAAAAAGGCTGTGAACGGCACAACGCCCCCCATCTCAAAAACTACGGCAAGGGCTGCTTCGTACGTTCCTATTCCTCCCGGGGTTATCGGCACGGCTTTTATGAGATTGCCGATCACGATCGCCAGAAGGACCAGCATGAACGGAACTTCAACGGACAACATCATACATACCAGATAACAGGTGAGAACATCCATCATCCAGATAACAGCAGATGTTCCCGAGAGGATCCCAAGGGATGCCGGTGTGGAGGAGACCTGTCTGAACTGTGCAAAGATCTCCAGGATCTTTTGCAGGATCCGGTTTTTGGCATGCATCCATCTGGCGAGCAGAAGAATGACGATTCCTGCGATGCCGGCGATCAGGACAAAGATGATCAGCCAGATAAACCATGCATACTCTTTTGGGATCAGACTGATCAAAACCGGCAGGGAACACAATCCGAGAACTGCCAGTACGAGAATATCATACACCCGTTCAGCGATGAGCGATGTGAATCCCTTCGTATAGGGCATCCCTTTCTCGTGTTTGAGGATGAACATCCGGACAAAGTCGCCGAGGCGTGCCGGGATGATCAGGTTTGCCGTCTGGGAAACATAGATGGATGCAGTGGAAAAGATGACGCCTATCTCTGTTCCGAGGCGTTTGACAATGTATTTGTATCGAAAACCCCGGAGAAACCACGCAAGAACACAGATGCCTACCGCTGCGATCAGCCAGGTAGGGACCAGGGATTCAAGAATATTTTCGAGATTTCCCTGGAGTTCATCCCAGACGCGAAAAAGCATGTACCCGAGCAGAGAAGCCGCGATCACCGTTGGAATGACAACGGCACTAACTTTTTTCCACATGCAGTCTCCACCACATCTTCAGGATGTCTTTTCCCATATTGCTCACATCTTTGAATCTGACGGTCGTTCCCGGTCCCTGCCGCCAGATCACCGGGAACTCATCGACCCGAAGTCCGGCTTTTTGTGCAAGGACGAGTGATTCCGTATCCCAGAACCAGTGAGGGGCCTGGATCTTTTGCACGAGTTCCAAAAGAACTGCGGATCTATAGGCTTTGAATCCGCACTGATGATCATTGAGTTTGCTGCCGAGGAACAGCCTGACCAGAAAATTATAGCCTCGGCTCGCGATCTCACGGTCGCCGCTTCGAACGATGCTGCTGTCTTTCATCAGGCGTGATCCGGTCGCGACGTCAGCTCCGTCTTCTATGTGATCGAGAAGTTCTGCAAGATGGCTGATGTCAGTTGCCAGATCGACATCATAATAACAGAAAATCTCGCCGCATGATTCTGCAAGCGCCCGGTTCAATGCCCTGCCTCTCCCCTGCCGTTCGTCTGAGTGGAGCAGCCGGACCCGCGGATCTTTTTTCTCCCACTCCTCCACGCACTCGCGGCTTCCGTCGGTACTGCCGTCCTCTGCGATGATCAGCTCGAAGGATTTTCCGTACGCTTCGAGCGTCTCAATGGATTTTGGAATGGCTGTCTTCAAAGCTTCCACATCATTGAAGACAGGAAGGACTGCGGTGACGGATACGCGGTTCAAAGATTTTTCTCCTCTAATATTTTTGCAGCATTGAGACCCGCCAGAATCGATCCCTCCATACTTCTTTCCGGATAGTTTTCCGGGGAAAACATTCCTGCGATGAACAGATCGTTTCCAAGATCTGCCGGAGGGATCGCATCTTTATATCCCGTAACATATACGGGGCCGGCAAATCTGTCGATGTACAGGTCTGCGTGACGGATCTCGCTTTTATCTATAGAAAAACGTCTGCAGAAGTCATCAATCATCCGGTCTTTCAGTCCCCCGTCCGGTTCATCTTTAAAGTAGGAGGCAAGATACACCACATGTTCCCCATACCATTCGAACGGGACGAAATTCGTGTGCGTGACCACGGCACCGTAGGGGGCCGGATCTCCCATATTGGTCCAGTAGATGCCGTTTGCCGGATCACGGGCAAGACCCAAGGTCATGCATGCTGCTCCCTGATACATGAGATTTGGGAGTTTGTCTGATGTTTTTCCCATTAACGCGTTTGTCACCTGAGGCGGGAGCGTGGAAATTACGGCATCAAACTTTTCGCCGTTGATCTGCCATTTTTCATTTATCCTCGCAAGCGAGGTCGCCGGGGTGCCGAGTCTGATCTCCGCTCCTTTCTCCCGGAGTTTTTCTGTCATCGCATCGATCAGCCTGTGCCATCCTCCTTTCAGATAGCCGAGCCTCTCCCCTTCAGATCCCCTGTCGGAGCGGATAGCGATCCTGCTCATAAGCCAGGCGGCCGAGACGTCATTTTTCATCGATCCGAATTTACTGGTGAGCAGGGGGGCGAAGAACGCATTATAGATATCCTCTCCTACTTTCTCATACAGATACTCTTTTGCCGTGATTTTGTCAAGCGGAGCAAGATCGATCTTTCGTGAACTGATCACAAAGAGTCCGAGCCTGCATTTCTGGAAAAATGTCAGGCAGGGATACTTCAGGATCTCCAGAGGCGTTGTGAGCGGGTGGAGTTTTCCGTTCATGTAATATCCGGTCGAACCTTTCAGCCAGATGAGATCGGATCTCAGACCGAGTTCATCCAGAAGGGAAAACAGATTTTTGTCGCCGGAAAAACAGTGGTGATAGAGGGTTTCGAGAGTATAGGTGTCGTTGTAGGTCTGAGAGGACATACAGCCGCCGGGAACTGTATTTTTTTCAAAAATAACGACCTCATGATCATCAGCAAGCTGCAAGCCGGCTGACAATCCCGCAAGTCCTGAACCGAGAATCCCTATCTTCATTGTAGTATAAGATAGCTTTGTATGATAAGAAAGTTTTTGGCAGACGTCGTCGTATAGTATGGAAGTCATATATATTCGATGACTTACATATATATCACAATTAAAGGTGTCTACAGTAAATGCGAGTGTTTTTTATAGGATTTGGACAAGCAGGAGGAAAGATCGTGGATATGTTCCTGGCACAGGACAAAAAGTTAGGATCCACGAGCTTCCGCGGTATTGTTATCAATACTGCCCGGACCGATCTGATGGGGGTAAAATACATCCCTATGGAGGATCGCCTTCTGATCGGCCAGACAATGGTCAAAGGCCACGGGGTCGGAACCGATAACGTAACCGGCGCCAAGGTGGCGGCTGATGAGATCGACACGATCATCAATGCGATCGACAAACGCGGGACCCATGATGTCGATGCATTCGTTGTTTGTGCCGGATTGGGCGGAGGTACGGGTTCCGGCGGAGCTCCGGTTCTCTGCCGTCATTTAAAACGTATCTATCGTGAACCGGTCTATGCTCTCGGAATCATCCCTGCTCCGGAAGAGGGGCGTCTTTATTCTCTCAATGCCGCCCGAAGTTTATCCACGCTGGTAAATGAGGCTGACAATGTCATCGTCTTTGACAACAGTGCCTGGAAGAACGACGGCGAGAGTGTGAAGAGTGCGTTCGACCGGCTCAATGAGGAGATCGTCCGCAGATTCGGTGTTCTTTTCCGTGCCGGCGAGGTGAATAAGTTCGGTGTCGGAGAGATGGTCGTCGACTCGAGTGAGATCATCAATACACTGCGGGGCGGAGGTATCTCTTCGGTCGGCTATGCGATCAGCGAGGCTATCCCCAAAGGCGGCCGGTCTTCATCGAAGTCGGGCGGCGGCCTTCTCGGCGGTCTTCTTGGCAAGAAGGACAAACGTCAGGAGCCCCACATCGATATAACTTCGAGCGAGGATAAATCCGCAAAGATCATCGGCCTTGTCCGCCGTGCGATGCTTGGACGGCTGACTCTCCCCTGTGATTACTCGACAGCCGAACGTGCTCTCGTTCTGGTTGCCGGCCCGCCGACGGAACTTGACCGCAAAGGCGTGGAGAAGTCCAAGAGCTGGGTCGAGGAAAATATTGCCGGCGTCGAGGTTCGCGGCGGCGATTATCCGGTCGACAGCGGCTATGTTGCGGCAGTGGTCCTGCTTGCAACGATCGGGAATGCTCCCCGCATACGCGAGCTGATGGAGCTTGCAAAGGAAGCAAAGGAAGAGGTCGTGAGATCCCGTGAACGGGCCACTTCATCGATGTTTGAGGATGGTATCGATCCCCTGTTTGAATGAGGACACAATGAAGAAAATAACATATATATTATTGGCACTCCTGGTCTGTGCAATGTTTATCGGCACCGGATCGGCATTTACGTATACGAACGGAGCAACGATCGACCCGTCCGGGTCTTTGAGTCCTGGTGAAGCGGTCACTGCATCTATGACCATATCTCTTCCAAAGGACAGTATCAGCACGTCGGGATCTCTCAAATTGACGACTGCCCTTAGAGACTCGACGCATTGGACCGTATATGTATACAAAGGCACGGTCGTCAATAATCAAACCAGTAGTGATTCTCTTATCACGACCTTCACCTCCACGAGTTTCGCCTACACTATCTCAGGATTCGTTCTGGATTACGATCAGCCGGTCACTCTGTATATCGCTCTGAGCGGTCTTGTTCCTGATAGTTTGAAAGGTCAGTCCATTACTGTTCTGAAAATCGATCAGGATTCTGGATCGGCAACTGCGAGCGGTTACTCTACCTATTCCTCCCCGGCACAGAAGGTCTATAATCCAGATGACTTTTCTGGCATGCTCGCGGAGACACAGGAACAGATCACCTCTCTTGAGTCTCGTGTTGCTACGTATACATCGTACGGGGTCGATGTCTCGTCCGTAGTTACAAATCTGGAGTCAGCAAAAACCTCTCTTGCTGCGGCAAAATCCGCGGGAACTGCAGATATTTCGGTCGCCAGCAAAAAACTGGAAGCCGCAACCACGTCTTTGACTGCAGCTGAAAAAGCCCTGTCTCTTGCCGGTCTGACTGCTATTAAAGCAAATACGGACGCCGTCGATCTCATCATCACTGAATTGTACGGCAAAGGCTGGGATACCGAAGCAAAACTGCTTGGAATTACCAATCAGGGTGTCAAAAATACCTATGATGTCGCAGCCATCTCCTATAACACCGGCGGTTCGCCAAATGTTGACGAGACCCTGAAAGCCTCGGAGCAGGCATTAGCTGACGGAACCGCGTATCAGGAAAGTGCTTCTGCTTCGCCTCTTGCCGCTGTCGGCAGTGTCCTTCCGATCGTCATCGTTATCGTGGTTTCCGTCCTGGTTGTCGTCGGCGCGATCATTTTCATTCGAAGACGCAGAGGCGGCTGGGACGAGCTTGGATAAAACCTAATTTTTGAGGAGTCTTCTCTCCTCTTTGACACCTTTTTTTGAAAAACAGTGATTTGATTTAGTGAAAGAGTTCGTCCATATACTCTACAGATCTTCCTTCCGACTCCTTCTTTGTAAAAACCGTGATCACATCGCCCGGCATAAACGTGACGTTCCCGCTCGGGATGATCAGTTTGCCCCCCCTTCGAATGGCAATGTAGAGCATATCCTTCATATCCGAAACATCTTTCACCGTCCTGTTCACGCCTTTTGCCCCTTCACTAGCCGTCACCTCAAAAATACTTCCTCCTTCGATCGATGCCAAAAGCTGGGTGTCAGGATTTTCCGACCAGAGATACAGGCTGCGTGCCACGATCTCATCCGGATTTTCACTGATCCTGACGCCGACTTCTTTGAACAGATCAGCATGTTCTTTCTGATTCACGATCGAAACGAGGGTTTTCACCGCATACTTCTTCGCAAGCCAGCAGGCCATCAGATTCAGCGCATCATCGCTGGTGGTCGCGACAAGTGCATCGGCCCGGTCAATGCCGGCATCCTCGAGAATGGCCTTATCTGTTGCATTTCCGGCGATTGCCAGAAGATCGTGGAGAGAAAGGATGTCTGCACACTTCTCCTCATCCTTATCGATAACCACAACACTGTGTCCATTCTCCGACGCAATCCCGGCAAGACTTCTTCCGATACCGCCCAGACCCACGATGATGAGATACATGAAAAAACGTATGATGTCTGGTGGTATTATATCTATTCCCTGAAATATACGTATCTGATGAAAATCTGCGGCGTCGATGAAGCGGGCAAGGGGCCGGTTCTTGGTCCGATGGTCACCGCAGGCGTTGTTGTTTCGGATCTGGCCGAACTTGCGGCGCTGGACATCAGAGACTCCAAAAAACTCAGCCTGAAAAAACGCGAAAGCCTGTTTGAAGAGATCATTGCTTCATGGCAGACATATACGGTCGTGCGAACTCCTTTTGATATCGATTCACGCGAAGGGACAATGAATGCATTCACCGCTTCATGCCATGCGGAAGTTGTCCGTGCTCTTTGTCCTGATCTCATCTATCTTGACGCATGCGATGTGAATGCCTTGCGTTTTGGAGAAAATGTTCTTCGGTTGAGCGGCATCTCCGCCGGGGTCTGTTCCGAACACAAAGCAGACGCAAAATTTCCTGTTGTCGGAGCGGCAAGTATTGTGGCAAAAGTCACCCGTGACCGGTGTATTGCCGAACTAAAAAACGAGTACGGCGAGATCGGAAGCGGATATCCGTCAGATCCCCTTACGATCGCTTTTCTTACCGGATATATCCGTGATCACGGCGAAGCTCCGGCCTGCGCCCGCCGATCCTGGCAGACGGTAAAGGATATCATCAACCGATCTTCACAGACCGGCCTGGATGATTTCATCTAAGCAACCTCTTAATCTTTCACCTCCAATACATAGAGAATGGATCTGGGCTGGCTTATTCCGGTATTAATCGCAGTGATGATGTATGCCTGCATATGCTACGCCATCGTAAAATACAATATTCTCCCAAACACCTTCTCCTTCACGGGTCCGTTCCTGATGATCAAAACGACCCGTACCGGTATTTTTGACAAACTTTCCGGATGGAAGCGCCTTCTTCTCATCTATGGAAATGTCGGGGTTATTTTGACCATTCTCTGCGGCATCGTTGTTACGCTGCTTTTTGTCTTCACGGCATTCATGAGCCTTTTCATCGATACAGAGCCGATAGCTCCCCAGAATCTTCTCCTGATCCCGGGAATAAATGAGTATGTTCCCTCGACCTTCGCCGTTTGGTTTGGTCTCATTTTTGCGATGATCATCCACGAGTTCGGACACGGGATCCTTTCACGTGCGGAAAACATCAGAGTCAGATCCACGGGGATCCTTGCCTTCGTCATCCCGGTGGGTGCTTTTGTCGAACCGGATGAAGAGGACATCGCAAACTCTTCGCTTGGAACAAAACTCAGACTCTATGCGGCCGGCATCACGAACAATCTGGTTGTTGGGGGAATCTGTCTCCTTGGTCTCGTGCTTCTTCTTGGTCTCGTCGTCCCCGGGTCGTCCCCCTACGTGTATGGGGTGTACGAAGGCTATCCGGCCGACGAGGCAGGCGTAATGCCGGGAATGATCGTTTATTCGATTGACAACACATCCGTTTTCAGCCTCGCCGACATCTCCGCAGTTCTTGCAGCGACAAAGGTCAACCAGACGATCACCCTGCGTGGAGAATATCGCGGAACTCCTCAGACATATGACATTACGCTCACCTCGATCCCGAAGGATCTTTCTGATCGTCTTTTATCTCCGGGAGAAAACACCGGGTTTATCGGTGTTTCGTTCTCCGAACCGTCTGCCATAACGAATGCTCTGGACAAACTCATGTATCCGCACTCGCCGCTTCAGGCTGCCGGTTCCCTGCTGACCTTTGTGGTCTTACCCTTCTCCTCGATCGCCGGAACGGACGCGCTGAGTTTCCTTATGGTCGACAGTCCGGATCCTGCGATCCTTGCAGCTCCTTTTGCAGGTTTCTGGGAGATCATCCATATCCTCTCCTGGTGTGCCTGGATCAATATCCTTCTCGGCATATTCAATGCTCTCCCGCTTGGTCCGTTTGACGGCGGTCAGATGCTGCGTGAAAGTCTGCGATCCTGGTTTGTCAGCCGGGGAAAGGATGAGAAAACGGCATTCACCATTTGCCGGTCGGTTTCCTATGTTCTCGTCCTGCTGATCGTTATCCCGTTGGTTATGCCGTATCTTTTATAAGAGAAGATTAATTATCCCTCTACCTCACACATAACTATCATGAAGCGTATCGCAGTACTTGCGTCAGGCCGCGGATCGAATTTCCAGGCGATTCAGGATGCCCTTGCAGCAGGCAAAATCAATGGGGAAATCGTTGCTCTTTTGACCGACAATAGGGAAGCCTATGCGATCGAACGTGCAGATACTGCCGGTATTCCTGCAATTGTTCTGAATTACAAGGATTATACCTCAAAAGCAGAGTATGAACGTGACCTTCTTACTGCCATGCAGGATGTTGGGGCTGATCTTTATGTTTGTGCAGGGTATATGCGTATCATCGGTCCGGAGATCGCCCGGGAGTTTTCCGGGAAAATGATCAATATCCATCCGGCGCTTCTTCCGGCCTTTTCCGGTCTGCACGGGCAAAGACAGGCTTTGGAGTACGGCGTAAAAATAGCCGGATGTACTGTGCATTTCGTTGATGAAGGGCTCGACTCCGGCCCGATCATTTTACAAAAAGCGGTCGAGGTCCTGGATGACGATGATGAGGATTCTTTGTCGGAACGCATCTTAGAACAGGAACACATTGCGTATCCGGAGGCTGTTGCTTTGTTTTGTGCTGACCGTCTGCACGTTTCCGGCCGCCGGGTAAAAATTCTTCCCGAGGCAAACAATCAATAGGTCTCAGGTAGTATTGTATAAGGCATATTCCCTATGGCAAAAGCAGAGAAAGGCATCTCACCAAAAAAAATCGCTCTGGAACGGATCGATATTTTATTTGAGCGTGCAAAAGAGGCAGAGAACCAGCCTGAATTTTCATCCAGGTATGTCTCTCTTGCACGCGAGATGGCGATGAAGCAGCGTGTCCGTCTGACGAAAGGTCACCGGCGTTCCTTCTGTCCGTCATGTCATGCCTTCTTTGTTCCCGGCAAGAATCTCCGGGTCAGGATCCAGCACGGGAAGATCATCTATACGTGCGGTGTCTGCGGAGCAGTTACCCGTATCCCCCTCAATAAAAAAACCGAATCAAGGTGAAAAACAATCTCAGATATTACAGAATCCTATATCCAGACCCTGAAACCAACCATCTGGGTCGGTAAAAACGGCTACACCGATGATCTCCTTGCAGAGATACGCCGCCAGCTCGAAACACGCAAAGTTATCAAAATCAAATGGCTGCAGAGTTCGGACATGAAGACCGAGGAAGTGCAGGATCTTGCCAGTTCCGTCTCAGCAGAGGTCATCGCCGCGCGCGGAAGAATGGTGGTCCTTGGCGCGAAAAACCGCGGAAAGGTCTTAGAAGCCGGACCTGCGAGAAGAACGCCGCCGAAAAACCTCTCAGCCCGTGACAAGATCAAGTCTTCCTTCATGGGAAGGAAATAAAATCTCACTTTTTTCTAGCGAACATATATTATCTTACGACTCTAATTTATACAGACTGTTAATGTCATCTATTGCGGAAAAGTTCCGCAGTGAAGCATGTCTCCAACATGCGGCATACAGTGAGGATTGTCAATGACTACAGTGTTTGATATTCCGGCAGACTTACTCCTCGCAAAGGTAGCAGACGAACTCAAGAATGAGTCAGTCATCAAAGCACCCGAGTGGGCAGAGTTCGTCAAGACGGGAGTACACAAGGAGATGCCACCGGAAAATCCAGACTGGTGGTATGTTCGTTCCGCAGCAGTGCTGCGCAGAATTTACGTTGACGGCCCGATTGGAGTTGAGCGCATGCGCTCCGTTTACGGCGGTGTGCAGGACCGCGGTTCCAAGCCGTCCCACTTTAGAAAAGGCAGTGGAAGCATTGCCAGAAAAGTCATGCAGCAGCTCGAAGCAGCCGGCTACCTCGAAAAGGTGACTGGCGGCAGAAATGTCTCTGCAAAAGGCCGCAAATTCCTCGACGGCGTTGCTTATTCCTTAAAGGATCAGGCAGTCGAGACTGCGCCCGGACTTGCAAAGTATTAAAATTACATATTGATCAATTCGAGGTGATTCAAGAATGGGAGACGATGAACTCGCAGAGATCCGCCGTCAGCGTATGATGCAGATGCAGCAGCAGCAGATGGTGGAACAAGATCAGATCCAGCGTCAGCAGCAGATGCAGGCACAGATTCAGTCTGTACTCATGCAGGTTATGGAGCCTGAAGCTCGGGAAAGGTTGAACACTATCCGGCTGACAAAGCCTGAGTTTGCCTCTTCCGTCGAGCAGCAGATTGTATCTCTCGCCCAGTCTGGACGCCTGCGTAATAAGATTACCGATGAACAGCTCAGACAGCTGTTAACTCAGATAGTTCCGCAGAAGAAGGAATTCAATATCCGCAGGGTCGGATGAAAGCAGGGGTGCTCTACAGCGGCGGTAAAGACAGCAGTCTTGCCGCGGTTCTCTTATCAAGAGATTATGATGTGGAGTTGTTGACCTTTGTCTTTAATGAGACCCGCGTTGTGCCTTCTATCGAGGCGGCGGCAAAGGAAACCGGTTTTCCCTGGAAGAAACTGGTCTTTGCGCCAGGTTTCCTTGATGAAGTCGTGGACCAAATCGTTCACGACGGACATCCTGCAAATGCTATCAACGAAATCCACCGACGGTCCCTCTGTGCTGCAGCGCAGGAATATGAGGTGGTCGCCGACGGAACCCGACGAGATGACCGGGTTCCGATGCGGACACAGTCTGAAGTGCAGAGTCTTGAGATGAAGTACGGGGTGAGTTATATCCGCCCTTTGCTTGGCATCGGAAAAACAGAGATCATCCGGCTGGCGGAGAAGTTCTTTGAGATCGCCTACGGCGAAACCGGAACGATCCCCAACGGTGACTTCGAAAACGAGATCAGATCTGAAATGACCCGGAGAGGAATAGACTTTACGTCTCTCTTTCCGAAAAATCATGAACAGTCTCTGATCATCAAGAAAAAAATGGTGAATGAACCATGAGCAAACTTACCAAAAGCCGTAAGATTCGTCTTGCAAAGGCAACCCAGCAGAACCGCCGTGTTCCTGCCTGGGTCATGATCAAAACCAAGCGCACTGTTGTGTCGCATCCAAAGAGACGCAACTGGAGACGCAGCACTCTGAAGGTGTAAAAAAATGGTAGAAGTGCAAAAAGAACAGGTATACGTGATCCCGCTTCGCGATGTAAAGCGTGTTCCGTGCTACAAGCGTGCAAACGCAGCTATCAAAGACATCCGCGGCTACCTTGAGCATCACATGAAGAGTGATGACGTTAAACTCGACAAGAGCATTAACGAACTCGTATGGGCGCGCGGATCCCAGAAACCGCCAAGACGTATTCGTGTTCGGGCAATGAAGTTCGAAGACGGTCAGGTCCAGGCAGAACTTGCTGAGGAATAAATGGACCCGACCCTGTCATTGAATGGTGACCCGAACATCGGCGTGTATGCCCGTGTCTTTGAAGATCTTGCCGTAGTCCCGGTCGAAGCTCCAAAAGAGTTCCGGGACAAAATAGCGGAAGCTTTGGATGTCGAGGTTATCGAAACCTTCATCCAGGGTTCCTCTGTCATAGGTCTCCTCCTCACAGGCAACTCCCGCGGATTTGTCGTTTCCGGTCTCATTCAGGATTCAGAACTCGAAATCCTTCAGGAGTACGGCGACTGCCTGCTTCTTGGAGAAGAGATGAATGCGGCAGGGAACGTAATTCTGACCAATGATTCGTTTGCTGTTGTACATCCTGACATGTCGTCTGCGATGCGCGAAATGGTGGCGGATTTTCTGAAAGTCAAGATCATCCCGATGTCCTTTGCCGGAGTTGGAACGGTCGGCATGACGTGTGCCTGCACAAACGCAGGCATCCTTCTGCCGGCAAGAAGCAGCCCCGAAGAGATCGAAAAACTGGAACGCAGCATCGATAATGCTGATTTGGCAATCGGAACCGGATCCGTAAACATGGGTTCGGGTCTGATCGGCACCGGTCTTCTGATCAACAGCAAAGGATATCTGGCAGGTAACGCTACCACGGGCTATGAACTTGGTAGAATCGAAGATGTATTTGGATTCTTGTGAAAAAATTATTTTTTCACGAGTTGAGCATGCTTTGCAAGAAGTATGCGATTTCTGTGAGGTGAAATAAATGCCGAAATTCGAGGTAAAGGGCACATTCAAAAACGATGGAAAGATGAAGCCCTTCACAAAAACAGTCGATGCACCTTCCGAGAAGCTTGCAGGAGAGTTTACTCTTGCAACGATTGGAAGCAAGCACAGACTCGAACGCAAGTATATTACCATTGACTCTGCAAAGGCTATTAATGGCGAGTAATACTGATCAGGCATCCCTGGAGCAGGAGGTCCGCTCCCTCCAGGCATATGCCAATGAATATTCCCAGCAGTTTGAACTTCTGACCCAGCAGCTCCGGTTCATCGAATCGGCACGCGGGGAAGCGCTGGCGTCTATCGAGTCGCTTGAAGCTTTCCGCGGTCTGGAAGGAGATGTCCCCACGCTTCTCAATCTTGGAGGAGGCGTATCGGTTCACGCAACCGTTACCGACACCAAAAACATCATGGTGGGAATCGGCGCAGGCATCACTGTCGAAAAACCGGTCGAAGACGCGATCACATTCCTTCGCGACCGGGTCACTGAGATGGATGCATCCGCAAAACGGCTTTCCGAATCTCTTGGAAAGCTTCAGGAACAGATGCGGGCCGTTGAGCAGAGAATGCAGGAAATCTATTCTCAGACTCAGCACCGCTGAACTTCTCTTTTTTCCCTTTCTGTTCATCATCACGAAAAACGCCCCGCTCAAAAAAAGGGATCGTTATCTTCTTCTGATCAGCAGGAAAGCGACCGCGAGACCAAAAAGCAGCCCGGCCGGCAGGATCGGTGACTTCGCGCTTCCGGTGTCCGGGAGATCAGGTTCTTCAAGATAAAACGCGTCATCGTCAAGATAATCGTCCAGTTCAGCGACCCAGTAGCAGTTTTCCTCATCCAATGCTGTTCTGACAAGTTCCGCCGCCGGATCCTCGCCGAAGGTAAAACGATCCGCGGAATATACCGTTTCGACCGACTCCTCCTCTTCGTTGTAGATCTCAAGAAGCGGGGTAAACACATCGCCCGGTAAAATTTTCGTATCTCCCCAGAGATTCGTACGCGAATACCAGCCGTCTTCGGATACGGATTCAACAAACATATCTGTCGTCTTCATCGCGTCCATATCGACAACGGCAGTGATCACCGACGGGACAGTTGTCTCCTTTCCGCTGACCGTTCGAGTCATACTGCCGTAGATCAGATAGACGTTGCTGAGAGAATCCTGCTCAACGAACGAATACGCATACTTCATCGTAACAAACACATCAGAGCTTTTCCCCTCGCCGCCGAGAACAAACCATGTCCCGTCCCAGTCCGGATCATCATACTCCCCGCTTGGAACAGAGATCCAGAGCCCGCCGCCCGAGGGAACATAGGTCTCTTCAAGAGGCGTCTGACCGATGATGAGATACAGTCCGTCCTTCAGATACAGATAATCGGCAAACACGATCGTCATCTTGGTTGGATCGTTCACCACGATCGTCCGGCTGTCTGCACTGCTGCTCCTGTATTGGGCGCCAGGCTTTGCAGGACTGCCGGCTGTGTTCATATATGTTGAAAAATACTCGTACCAGCCGTTTCTTCCAAATGTTATGCTTCGTGGAAACTCGCTGACAAACTCCTCCCGCGGCGCCGCGATCGACACGCCGTGTGCAGCGCTGAAATGGCCTGAGTCTTTTGTCATAAGAACATAATCCCGCAGGGCAGTCTGAAGATCTCCGGCTGATGTGTGCAGGGAACTCCCCTCTTCGGTGTTGGCGCGGATCAGGTCTGCAAATGCATAGAGATCCACCGAGGTCACCGTTGAGCCGTCATCACTCCTTCCATATCCCTGGATATTTGTGTAGATATCGCCAAGCGCCGCAAGCGAATCGGCATCGTCAAGAACCTCCCGAAGGGAATGCCCGAGCGTGTCCAGAGAAGAAACAACAGACGGTGTTTTATCGAGACGGACAAGAGAGAATGTTTTTGCATCCCCGTCCTGAACCGAAATAAACGACGTGATGATCGTTTTTCCAAAATCCTCCGGGGTCATTGAAGGATCACTGGAAAGCGCTTTGCCGATCCCGGCATAATTGAGTCCGTCACCCGGCACATTCTCCTCTGACGCCGCCAGATAATCCGCATACGGATGCAAGGCGTCCGCCACCTCAAGAGACGCCATCAGACAGGCGTCAAATATGATCATGTCATACTTTTTAGCGGCAGCAAGACCTTTCTGCAGATCCTCCACGCTCATCCAGGTATCCAGCAGTTCGTTCGCGCCAAATCCCTCATACCCTCCGCCGTGATTCCAGAAGATCAGGTATCTGTTGGCTGAGGTGAGTCCCTCATCGGCAGCATAGGCGTCTGCATACGCCAGACCCTTGGCCAGCGCACCCGGCGAGGAGATATCCAGATCCGGAATGCGGGTCAGAACAAACTCTGTCGGCGTGGCCGGATTCCCGTCGGACCCTACCTCGCCGTCAAGAAGATCCTTTTTCAGAAGTTCCAGATTGGTAACGGCAAGACCGTTGTCCCATCCGGTTTTGTCAGCCCCCCCGTAAATAACGATAATATCGCCAATATCCGGATCCCAGCTGCCTGCAAGGTCCTGTAAATTCTTTGATCCGTAATGATCCTGCGATTCCAGATCGGAACCGACCATATAGAAAACAAGATAATTCTCATTCGATGCTGAAACCGGCAGGATCATCGCAGAAAGGATAAGCACGATAATTCCTCCAAGGATCAGCGTTTTTTGAAACACGCCGCCCGCTGTCATTTGTACTTCACTCTACGGTCTAAGTATATGAGCGTATTCCTTTGCGGAACTAACAGAGAGGAATTTATATTCACAGGACCGAATGAATAGATAATGTTTGAAGGACTGAAAAATAAACTCGGCCTTGGGAAGAAAAAAACCCCGGCGCCTGAGACGGAAGTGCCCGCTCCCGCCGCCCATACCATAGCAAAGCCCGAGCCGGAGGAGAAAAAAGCCCCGGGCTTCCTCAATAAAATCAAAACCCTTGTCGTAGAACATGAGTTTGTCCTCTCCGAAAAAGATATCGAGGAATCGCTCTTCGAACTCCAGATGGTCCTCCTGGAGTCCGACGTAGCTTATCCCGTCGCCGAGGCAATCACAGAGCACATGAAAAAAGAGCTCGTCGGCACGCACAGAAAACTCCGCGAGTCGGCTGACGATGTCGTCACGGACGCTCTCAGACATGCGATCGAAAAGGTGCTCGGCGAAGGGTTCGATCTGGTTTCCTATATTAAAAACCATGAAAAGCCGGTCAAGATCCTCTTCACCGGGGTAAACGGGACCGGGAAAACAACTTCGGTCGCCAAGATCGCCCACTATCTTCAGAGTCAGGGACTCTCCGTCGTGGTCGGAGCCGGCGACACGTTCCGTGCCGGGGCAATCGAACAGATCCGTGTCCACTGTGAAAGACTTGGCATCAAACTCATCGCCCATCAGGAAGGAGCCGATCCCTCGGCCGTTCTCTACGACACCGTTGAGTATGCCAAAGCCCACAAGACGGATGTTGTCCTCGCCGATTCGGCAGGCCGGTTCCACAACCGGGTCAATCTCATGAACCAGCTGGAAAAGATCAAACGGGTGATGAAACCCGATCTCGTCTTCTACGTGGACGAGGCCGTAGCCGGAAACGACGCAGTTATACGTGCCGAAGAGTTTGAAAAGACCGTCTCGACAGACGGCGTCATTCTCACCAAAGTCGACATGGATCCAAAAGGCGGTGCTGCCATCTCGATCGCCTACACGATCGGCAAACCGCTCGTTTTTCTCGGAGTCGGGCAGGGGTATGATGATATGAAACCGTTCACCCCTTCACTGATCATTGATGAAATATTCGGAGATGACTAACATGGGACTCGACACACTTTCCAACTCACTCAAAGACGCGATGAAGAAACTCGCCGGCAAAACGGTCATCGACCGTGCCGCCGTCGATGAACTCGTCCGCGATCTCCAGAGAGCCCTGCTCTCTTCTGACGTCAACGTTAAGCTCGTGATGGAGCTGTCCAAACAGATAAAAGCCCGCTCTCTGGACGAAAATCTCCCCAAAGGCATCAACGCCCGCGAACATGTTCTCAGGATCGTTTATCAGGAGCTGGTCAACCTCGTCGGGAAAGAAGCCGAGTTCTCCTTAAAACCGCAGAAGATCCTGATGGCCGGTCTGCAGGGTTCGGGTAAGACCACCACGACCGGAAAACTCTGCCGCTACTTCCAGAGAAAAGGTCTGAAAGTCGGGGCGATCGGCGCCGACAACTTCCGGCCCGGAGCATATGCCCAGCTCGAAACGCTCTGCAAAAAGATCAATGTCCCAAGTTACGGAGATCCTAAAGAGAAGGATGCTGTCAAAATCGTCAAAGACGGACTTGCCGCCCTGAAAGACATGGATGTCGTCATCGTCGATACCGCCGGACGTCATGCCCTGGAAGATGATCTGATCGATGAGATCACAGAGGTCAATGCGTACCTCAAACCCGATCACCGCTGGCTCGTCATCGACGCGGCTCTTGGTCAGGCGGCCCGTGATCAGGCCAAACGGTTCCATGAAGCGATCGGGATCGACGGCGTTATCGTGACCAAGATGGACGGAACGGCGAAAGGAGGAGGCGCTATGTCCGCCGTCGCCGAGACCCAGTCGGGGATCGTTTTTATCGGTAACGGTGAGACGATCGATGATCTCGAACGGTTCGATGCAAACGGATTCATCTCCCGCCTTCTTGGGATGGGCGATCTGAAAGCCCTCGTCGAAAAGGCTGAAGAGTCCATCAATGCCGAGGACGTTGACGTCAATGCCATGCTTCGGGGTAAGTTTACCCTGAACGATATGTACAAACAGCTCGAAGCGGTTCAGAAGATGGGTCCGTTAAAACAGGTTCTATCCATGCTGCCGATGGGCAACATGAATGTGCCGTCCGACGCTCTCGAAGGAACTGCCGACAAGATGAAAAAGTTTAGGATCATCATGGACTCCATGACGCCTGAGGAACTCGATGAACCCGCTCTGATCAACACGTCCAGAATGATGCGGGTCGCCAAAGGATCAGGTTCAACGATCGAAGAGGTCAGGGATCTTATCAAATACTATAAGATGATGCAGAAAACCCTGAAAGGATTCAGAGGAAACAGGATGGCGATGGGCAAAATGATGAAACAGATGCAGAAAGGCGGCATGGGACCTATGGGTCCGATGTAAAAAATCTTTTTTTGAATAGTAGTTACGCGGTGCGATCTTAACTGGAAAAAACAGTAGTTCGTATTAGATGTACTTCGGTTTCGTGTACGACATTCTTTTTGACACAAGAGAAAAAACCAACCGCGAATCGGCGCGAATCCGCCCTTCGGGCGATAAGAATCGGATTTGCTTATCCTCACTCTCGCAATCCAGCTTCGCTGTCTTGCTCGTCCCTTCATCGGGACCGTTCGGGCAAATCCTGTCGGCGCCCCAGCGCCTCCCAACTGATCTATCTCTTCCTCATTTTGAGACCACAACGCGTAAGTCCTATTCAAAGATTCTTTTAATGATTGGGGATTGGACGAGAGAGAATCCTCTCACGGGAGGCGCTGGGGCGCCGACAGGATTTGCCCGAACGGTCCCGATGAAGGGACGAGCCGTCGTGTTGATAGCGGGTTGGACGCTGAAAGCGGACAACCTTAGCGGAGCAAGGCTTTGCCTTGCGACTAGACACGACGGGCGAGAGTGAGGAAAAGCAAATCCGATTCATATCGCCCGAAGGGCGGATTCGCGCCGATTCGCGGTTGGTTTTTCTCAGCTTTCCACACTCAACAAATTCCTTCCCGAATTGGAGCCACACCAACACCGCGTAATTCCGATTGAAAAAAATTATGCTTTGGTATAGGTCAGATTATAACTGTCCAGCCCTGTTCCATTATCCAGTATAGTAAAACCGATCAGCGCCTCTTTGTAATAATTGATATACATATCCTCTTTGTACGGATACCAGACCATCTCCCACGGCGGTTCGGTCACGCCGTTTTGATCCGTCCAGATCGAAACACCGGTGTTGTCTGGATAGATCTCGTTGGTTATGGTATAGAGCATCCCGTTATATTCATACGCTTCGACGGCCGTCCATGTTCCGGGATATCCGCTGTCGGCATCGCTCCCTTCCCGTACAAAGACCCGTCCTTCTTCATCAGAGGCAAGCGTTCCGTTTTCTGACACCGTCGTCAGCCAGGAGTCATAAGCATAGGAAAATGTGCCGTCGTCATTTTCGATCCAGGAGATATTTGAGACATATCTGCACCCGTTTGCGTAGACCCAGGTCTCTGTTCCTTTTCTGTCCGGCGTGAACTCCACGATGATCCGTGTCACATCAGGCGAAGGAACGGGCAGCCCCGAGATGTCTTCACTCGTCCAGGTCCCGATGATATCGTGCGGGCTGATCACACATCCTGCCGAACAGAGTACTGCTGCTAGGACGGCAAGGGTGAGTATGCTCAGTTTCATGACTATATTAATGGGCCCTTTCGCATCTTATATCTGTCGGAGAAGGAAATTTTGCGTCATTTTTTGTACCAAAAATGAGTGTTTACTTACAATTGATGGAGATTATCTCTCCTTAAACCAGATATATTGTCCGCCTGGAAAATTTATTTGTTAAACACACCCGGGTCAGTACACTATTCTCTCCCGTCATCACTCCCCTTTTCCGGCTATCTCCTCCCTGATCCCGAATAAATATTCCTGGGCATAACCGGCATACTGCCCGAAATGGTCTCTTGCAAATGTTCCGGCCTTATTATACGAGAGTTTTTGCGCTCCGCCGAGATACTTCGTCCTAAGGATCCTCTCGATCCATACATCGATCGGAAACGCCTCATACTTTTCAAACGCAAACAAAAGCACACAGTCGGCAACTTTTGGCCCGACGCCCGGCAGAGTCATCAGTCTCTCTTTCGCTGAAAGGTAGGGCAGCGCTCGGATCTCCTCAGCCCAGCGGGGATTTTCGGCCGCCGTCTTTGCCGCAGTGCAGATGTAGGTATCCCGGTACCCGACTTTACATGCCCGAACAGAACAGATCTCCTCGGCGGCGAGCCGTTCCGCTTTTGGAAACGTGTAAAACACGGAACCGTCCGCCTCGACTCTTCTCCCGTAACTCTTTGAAAGATTCTCGATACGCATCGTGATCCCGGGAATATTCGCACACGTCGCACAAATATACGAAATCAGACACTCCCAGGGATCCTGCCTGATGATGCGAAGACCGCGGCACTGATGAATCGCCGCATGGATCAGCGGATCCGTATCGATCTCATCCAGAATAGTGTTCAGGGGGACATCCAGTCCGAAGTATCTGACGAGTTCCTCCTCTGCGGGTCCTTCGTACTGCAGCTGTTCTCCTTCCTGCCGGACCTTCCAGACCTTGTCTTTGACCGGCGCATACCAGAATCCGTTCTGCTTTTGCCAGCGAAATGCCTGCCCGCAGGAAACGGTCAGATCCAGCTGAAAAGGGATATCTTCAAGAGCAAATGTCTGCATAAAAAAAAAGTTATTCTTTGAGCATCAGAATGCCCAGAAGAACTGCGCCAAGACCGCAGAGTGCGAGAACGAGTCCAAATCCTCCCAGTACGAACTGAATGAACAGATCAAGGTTGAACCATATGCCAAGAATACCTAAAGCGAGAAGAATAATACCTACGATCAGTGTGATAAGTCCAGTTTTATCCATGATACTATGTACTCGGTTTTTGCATATATGCATTGCGTCCCTGTTCTTTATTCCATGTGCAGAAGTATTCTATACTCTTCACAGCAAAAATAGACCATAACCATTCTTTCGGATATTATGAAGAAGAAGACAGCTGACGACGGAGTCGCCGAGGTTATCGGTTTTGTACTGATCATTGCTTTGGTCGTGTCAGTTGCAGCTGTCTGGATCCTCTTTTATATCCCGGCCCAGGGGCAGGCGGTCGAAACAGAACACGCCCGTCTGGTTACAGAAGAGATCGCTGATGTCAAATACGGGATCGATCTGCTGTGGATGAACGGCAAGACCGGTACAAACGCAAGCCGGGTCATCTCCCCGTCCCCGGTCCAGGGAACGGATCTGTCCGGTCTGCTGTTTTTATCTCCGCCCCTTGGCACAGGTACGGTCACCGTGACCCCGGGTACAAATTTTACGGTCAATGAAAACAATTATGTGTATGCGTTAAAGATTGCCTACAATTCTGCGAATTATTACTCTCCTGATGCACGTATCGTTTATGACGGGGGTGCAGTTTTTCGAGGACAGAAAACTGAGGCTCCCTATGTTGTTATTCCTCCCTCGACGAGTGAAGCACAGGTCGTTATAGTTGCGGTTTCTGGAGGCGGAGAGCAGCAGATCCTCAGCAATATTCCACTGAGTATAACATATAAGTTGAACAGTACAAAACGATATTATAATTCCACAATAACGATCAACTCCTCATCAGAGTATGCGGATCTCTGGAATGCCTCAATCGGAGCCACGTTTCAGGGTACGGTTACCGTAGTTAAGTATGATGTTGAGGTAAGGGGGCTGCAATGAACAAAAATGCGGATCCAGGTCTTTCTGAAGTCGTCAGCGTGGCTCTTATCCTGACGGTCCTGATTATTACGATCGCGATGACGGCACTCATTGCTCTTCCCGTCATGGGGACCAATGCGGACCGGGTGCACAACGGGGATGTTCTTCTGGAGTTTTGTCAGATGAAAGCTGATATGGATACCGTCTGGCTGTCCACTTCAACCAATATCACCCGTCAGGCGGTGTTCACGCTCTCGCCCGCCGCCGACCGGACCGAGATCACCGTCTTTCCCAATCTGTTATCAGCGGCGTCATTTGGCAGAGTAACGCTGACGTACGGCGAACAATTCGGACCGTACGCCGCCGTCAGTCTCAACTACACGTCGTCCAATATGTATGACGAGGATATCGCGATCAGCTATGCAGGCGGCACGCTTCTTCAGAACGGCCGGATCCTTCTTCCCGGTTCAGGTGTTGAATCAGGCAGATATGTCGTTGTGGTGAACAAAACAAACGTCCCTGAGATGTCGGTCGCCGGCGCAGGAGTTGTGACGCTGAATTACCGGCTGGAAGAGATCATCCACCCGGCACCCGGTTCAGCTGATACGAATCATCTCTGTGTGTTTTGGATGGAGCTTCGGTGAGTATGATGGAGAAACGTGATTCCGGTCTTTCTATCGCCGTCGGATTTGTGATGATCCTTTTGGTCATCGCGATGATCATCGGCATGTGGGCGGTCGTCGGCGTTCCTGAGCAGATCAGGGATGCCGAGGAGTATCACGCGGTAAAAGTGACGAATGCATTTCTGGATTATAAGATCGCCGTTGATAATCTCAATCAAAGTGGCAATACATGGGAAGGGGTGAGTGTCAGCATGCTGATTCCGGCAGCATCCGCCTATGCCGACGGTGCCCTCTTTATGCAAGAGGGTGTTGGCACTCTTAGTATCGCTATCGACGATAATCCGCCCAACACTACTCAGATCAGCCGGCTGTATGCGACGTTTGGAACGACGAACACCCGTATCGGTTACGAGGCGGGCGGGGTGTATAGAAACGATTACGGGCATGCCGCCTGGGTGACGCCGCCTTCACTCTCCCTGAAAAAGATAGGGAATGATATCTATGTCAACTTGGTCGTTCCGAAGATGCAGGGGTCATTTGCGGTCGGCAGTTCCGAAGGGATCCCGGTGGATACCCTTCTTATCAATCCCTCATATCCGTGGTCAGAATCCGCAATTCAGATGATAACTATCACCTATAAAGCTGATTATGACGACCCTTGGGATGCTTTATTGTGGAGCGCATTTTTCAACGAAATTAACGAAATGAAAATAAGGGATAATGTCGAAGGTGTATCTATCGAGGTCAATATGCTTACATCAACGTCATACTCACTGGAAATAACCAAGTTGACCGCTCCGAATCTGTATTTTACCATGACCGAGCCTGAATATCGTGTTGATGTCAGGGGGTCCTGATATGAAAAATGAATCAGGTGTCTCCAGTGTCGTCGGCGTTGTTCTTCTGCTGCTTCTGGTCGTTCTCGCTGCTTCGGTGATCGGCGTTACCCTGTCAATGGCCACGCAGAACGCAGCTGAGAGTACGCCGAATGTTATTTTTACTCCTTCGGCCAGTTCCCAGATGCTGTATCACAGCGGCGGGGATATTTTGTACAAAAACCGGCTGGTGTTTTATAACAATGGCGTGGATATAACCGATCTGACGAGTATCGACGGTGATGATGCCTGGGTCGAGTGGCGTACAGGTCAGGCGGTCCAGTTACCTGGAAGTAATTCTGTCAGCAATCTTACGATCATCGCTCTGGATAATCTGGGCCGGGAGCAGCTGCTCTATCGGGGTTCGGGCGTACCAACGACACCTTTGCCGACCCCGACAACGCCTACTCCAACCGTGACTCCGACGACCACGCCCACAACAACGCCTACTCCAACGATAACACCAACGCCGACCGTGACTCCCACACCGACACCGACGCAGGATCCAAGCGGCGGCGGAGAATATTATATTCTGGGTAATAACTCAGGTGACGGCTATATTTCGCCAACTGATCTTGTAGATTCGCTCAACGCATGGTCGGCCGGATTAAACAAGACATATGACTATGGAGACGGAACATACGGCTCGGATATTGCCCATCTGAGCGGCAATCAGCTGAACTTGCGTGGGGATATCGTGGTTGGCCGTGAGCCGATAACGATTTCGACCGATCTGGATGTTCTCGTATTAAACACCGGATACGGCGGTTTATCCGTGGTCACCATATCCCGTGCTCCGATCTACAACGGCCCCCTTCTAGTTATCGAAAACGGAGCGGATGTTAACTGGGAAGCAGGCACCCAGCTTATACTGGACGGAATGGATCATGGTTCGGCGCCTCTTCTGGAAATCCAGGAGGGATCATCCCTGGCGGTCCATTCCATAACAGCGGTCAACAGTGCCAACCCGACCGGAAACGGCGGCGGGATCTACAATGAAGGCGAGCTGACAGCTTCTTCTCCGGTGAACGTATCCGGCAATACTGCACTGAACGGTGCAGGGATCTACAATCTGGGTTCGCTCACCTTCTACTCGGATAATATTATCACAGATAACACCGCCTTGGAAAAAGGCGGCGGGATCTACAGCGGTGGCTCGGGTTATGTCTCGATCAAAGGGCCGATAACACAGAATTCTGCGAAGTACGGCGCCGGCGTGTATAATGACGGGACCATAGCCTACTTTAGCGGTATTCTATCCGGCAATACTGCTTCCATCTCCGGCGGCGGGGTATATAATGCAGGTACATACACGTTTTCGTGGACATCTACGGTCACCGGTAATCAGGCACAATACGGAGGAGGTATTTATAACGAGGGTTCCATTCCGTTATTCGGCGGTTCGATATCCGGCAATACCGCAACTCTTGACGGGGGAGGATTTTACAACACAGGCACGATAAACCCTGCCTCGACACCCTTCACCGATAATACAGCTATACGAAACGGAGGCGGCATATACAACTCCGGGACGTTTACCTCCTTTGGCATCACTCTTCAGAGAAACATCGCACAGACCGGAAACGGGGGGGGTGCATACAACACCGGGTCGATCCTTGGAAACAACTGGCCGTCGATTTCCAATAATGATGCCCCGGCACCTTTACCGAACGGTCTTGGAAATCAGTATTATGCGGTATGGAATTCGGTTAATCAGTTATATCCTGTTCCAACACCATCTGGTACGAGTTATTATTACATCGACTGACGGTATTCTCCCGCGGCGGCGGAAAATGCGAGGATATTCCCCTCATTTTTCCGCCGGCGGATATTGGCGCCGCTTCGGTGCATGCTGATATTTTCTTGATGGATTTCGAATGTTTTTCCGCGGAAAAATAGATAAATCTGCAATATCCTATTTTTTATCGGACGCAAATCGCCTCAGAAACGTTTATCGTCTGAATGTGTTAATATATTCTGCATACCATGAAACAGCAGAGAAGGTCAGATGATGGCGTATCTCCTGTTATCGGCACGATTCTTCTTGTGGCGCTGACCGTTGTGCTGGCTGCCCTCGTTTCGGCCTCTGCCCTGGGGATGGCGTCCGGGATTCGGACGAGCCATATCATCGGCGTGAGTGTTGATCCGGGAGAAGAAGGAGAGCTTCTTGTTACTGTTTTCTGCGGGGATGCCGACGATCTTAAGACGATCACGGTGTATAACGGTTCCAGGTTCGTCGGCGAGGCGCCTTTTTCTTCGGTCGGCACGCCGCTGAGTTTTAAAAATCCGGCGTCTCTGGCGTCCGGGAAGGCCGATATTTCGGTCGTCGGCAGGTTTAAGGACGGAAATCAGACCCTCTATTCGGGGACTGTTGTTATCAAATAGGACTTACGCGGAGTTGGTGTCAATCCAATTCGGGAAGGGAGTTTGTTGGGTGTGTAAACAAGAGAGAAAACAACCGCGCCGATTCGCGGTTGGTTTTATCTCATGTGCCCACATGAACCCCGTACACGAAATCGAAGTATACCTCATTAGTAAGTCTGTTGTTTCGGTTAAGATCACACCGCGTAAGGCCTATCAAATAAGGGGAGGCGGGGGTCTGCCGCCTCTTTCTTCCCGGGATACGCCGGCGGCTTCACGGCATTTTTTCCTTCTGTATTATCTCCGCACGGAAGATATTGACGGAAAAGATACACTTATTACTCCCTTGTTACTATGATAATATATCATGAAATTCTCTGAAAAGAAAAACGACGGAGTATCACCGGTCATCGGTACGATCCTCCTTGTGGCAATCACGGTCGTCCTTGTCGCCATCATCTCGGCTGTCGTCATGGGTATGACCGGCGGGATCGGAACAAGCCATGTAGTTGGCGTGAAAGTAGTTCAGGGTGATAACACCAGCGCATTAATGGTAACCATCACCGGCGGAGATACAACAGGTCTGACTAAGCTTACCGTTTACAACGGGCCGAAGCTGATAGAAAATGTATCGACGTCCGCAGCCCCGTTAGTTGGCGTGCCAATACAATTCTACGATGGCGATAATCTGACTGCCGGTTCCGCCTCAATCTCCGTTGTCGGCACTTTCACTGACGGTGATCAGACCATCTACACCGGCACGATCAACCTCGCTTGATTCTGCAAAAGAGCTGAATCCCAATAAATTCTCTATTTTTTGATCCTTACGCTGACCTCGTCTGTCGTGTCCATTTCATCTCAAAAAGTTAAATTTGCCTTTGAAGATAGCTTTATTATTCTATATCGGCAATAAACAAATGCATATTATGAAAGTAAGTACAAAGAAAAACGACGGAGTTTCCCCGGTCATCGGCACGATCCTCCTTGTGGCAATCACTGTCGTGCTTGTCGCCATCATCTCGGCTGTCGTCATGGGTATGACCGGCGGGATCGGAACAAGCCATGTAGTCGGCGTGAAAGTAGTTCAGGGGGCCGATTCGTCTGACGGCTACCCTACATTACTTGTGACCATCACCAGCGGCGATGTAAGTGGTCTGAGCAAACTCACAGTCTACAATGGGTCCAATCTCTTCAATGTTTCGACCGGAAAGCCGTCTGTGGGGGTGCCGATCACATTCGTTAATCTCTCCGACGCAACTCCAACGCAATATTATTTGAACGCAAGTGCAGCCCCCATTTCAATCGTCGGAACATTTGCTGATGGTAATCAGACGATCTACACCGGCACGATCAACATCGCCTGATGATGCGTCAAAACCCCCCGGGGTCCTCTTTTTTATCACTCAGATCTGAGTATTCATCCAAAAATACATTTAATTCAGTCGGACAATCTGTTCTCTGTCCGATAGTATTATGCTATTTTATAGCATTTTATTACATGCATATTATGAAAGTAAGTACAAAGAAAAACGACGGAGTATCCCCGGTCATCGGCACGATCCTCCTTGTGGCAATCACGGTCGTCCTTGTCGCCATCATCTCGGCTGTCGTCATGGGTATGACCGGCGGGATCGGAACAAGCCATGTAGTCGGCGTGAAAGTAGTTGCGGGTGATAACACATCATCACATGCATCTTTACTTGTGACCATCACCGGCGGCGACACCACTGGTCTTCAAACAATTGCTGTATACAACGGTTCAACCCCCATCGGTGAAGCAACATCCCCAACTGTAGGTAAGCCCATTAAATTCGGGGATGCAAGCCTGCTTGCTGGTCAGGGATCAATCTCCATCGTAGGTCAGTTCTCTGACGGTAATCAGACCATCTACACCGGCACGATCAATCTGGTATAACCTCACACTCTGAGGCTAACCACCATCTTTTTTTACTCACAGTCTATACGCGGTGTGTTCACCATCAAAAACTGACGTATGGGTACATCTACGCCGATTTCCCGTACTGGATATTTTCTCCCCCGTCTGCACGAATACCATACACGAAATCATAATACACGAGGATATTTCAGAAAAGCTCTGACTGAGATTTCATCCGGTTAATTGATTTCACCGCACAAAGGTATTTGTCAACTTGTCAGCTACTTGTCGAATCGTTTGACAACAAAACAAACCCCATATCTTCCTTGAAATTGAAAAATACCTTATATTATAATTATAATTATTTTATTTTATTATATTTTACTATTTTACCCAAAAGAGAGAGAAAGGCCCGCAGATCCTCTTCGCCCGGCATACCTGACCATCCCTCCTCTCCTCTTATCACACTCCCGTCAAGTTGGTAAAATAGACAAATACCAAAATCAAAGCCGGAATATACCTTCGATTGCTGAAATAAACCCGCAAACACTTGACGGACCATTTGACAACTACCCTCACCTTTCGGCAAGCCAGAACCCGTTCCTTTTCATCCCGCCTTTTTGGTAAAGCTCCCTGTTCCACCGGACCACCTTCTTATTCTCCGACCGCCGAAGCTCCGGATCCTCGGCATCCGGCCGTGTCTCCGACAACCGCTCCACACCTATCGCCGCTGTCTGGGCTAAGAGGCCGTCCGAACCCTGCTCATTCTTCCCGTACAACGCATGGGAAAGCTGGCTCTGGGAAAGACCTGTCGCGACCCGGATATCCCCAAACGGAATAAGACCCGACTCCTGCTCACACAGCCAGGCAAGGATCTTTGCCCCGGATTTCGACAGCTTATCATGCTGACTGCCCTTCTGATTGGCAAACAGCGGCTCCAAAATCTCCATCACCGCATAAAAATCCTCCTCCTCTGCCAGAAGATCCCCGCCGATCATCGATCTGCGAACAGGAGAATGCATAAGAGCATGTGCCTCCACCAGACAAAACATCAGCTTCAGATTCCGTGAATCCATCATCGGATCACACCGGACCCGGTTCGCAAAGGGCACCGACACGACTTTTGGCTCCACCAGACCCCAAAGAGCACGGGCAATCGCAAAATTCGTATCCTCCCCCTCTTTCATCCGGGGCATCTCTGCCCGCTTCATGATCGCGGCATGCACGCTCTTTCTCTGTTCATCGGACTCATCGGTCCAGAAAAGCAGCTGACGGTCCAGAACCTGATCATCCCCGTTCAGATCGACTTTACAGACCCAGAACACGCAGCGGCGTGGAAGAGCAAGCGTAAGGCCGGCATTTCTCGCAACGGTCTTGTATTCTCCCGGATGATCCCAGTCGGACGTCGCCGTTTTGAACAGCTCCTGAAAATCCGGCGACATCTCCTGATCATCCAGGATAAGAACCGAACGGTCCTTTATCGGATGATAATACAGTGATTTGTCCGAAAGATGGGCATTCACGACCACTGATTTTGGAAGACACGACGAGGCGACAACGGCCGCATGACTTTTTCCGGTGCCTGTCCTGCCGGAGATGCTGATATGGATGCCTTCCGAGTTCTCGACCCGGGTCGCTGCATAGGAAAGAAGCATGGCCCGTATGATCTGCGTGTCGCCGACATGGATCTTTGCGCAGATCTTTCTCAGAAAGGCAAGCATCTCTCCCTTCTCCCAGATCTGTCCGGCATAGACCTCGGCGGCATGTTCTCTCGTTGAGGGCTGGGTCAGATAGAAGGAAAGACGGCACGCGGAAAAGAGGTCGGCAGGAATGTAGGGCCGGGCGCCTTCGAAGATGTCTTCCGGGTCCGCGTCGCGTCCTTTCGCCCATCGGCCGATCTCAGATCCGTTGTGCCGAAGACTCCATTCGTGAGCTTCGAAAAGTTTGAGGCCTTCGAGACGTTCGCCTTTGTCGAGGGTCGCGGTTTTTTCGAGATAATAGCCGTGAGCAAGGGAATAGTAGTCGTCTTTATCCGGTTCGATCCAGGACCCCGTCTCGGGAGAGAGGAGGTATTTTATGTCGGCAAAGACTTCCGCTGTTTCCACCCGTGAAAGGAAGTCTTTGATGCCTTCCCACAGCGCTTCTCTGCTTGAGTCAAACGAGGGAAAGGAGTGGCAGACCCATCCGTTATGGGTGAGTGCCCAGAAGGATTCGAAATAGCGGGGAAAGGTCTCGGTTTTCGCATAGACGAGCTCAAACGGACATACGAGCTCCCAGCCGTGAGGCAGGACCACCCGATCCAGGAAGTCAGTGGTATCCAGCGATGTGATCCGGTATTCAGATATGCCCGGATGACGCCAGGGAAGAAGGGCCAGGTAATCCGGGTCCACATCGTCGGGTATGTCGGGAATAAATTCAGGGTCGCAGAGGAGTTCGAGTTCTGCACGGATTTTTTCTGCTGATTCAGCTTTGTCCAGGGCGGATGGGATCGTGGTATTCATACAAAAACTTCGATCCGGATTTATATAAACCCCAAACCGCGCGGTGCGATAATGCCCCGGATTTTGGCAAAAAGAGGGTGGTCACTGAGTGGGAAGGGTGTTTTTCGATGCAAAAAAATGAGATTTTGGGTGTCATCACGACCCCTCACATCAGCGGATAGCTCGCTTTAACGACTCTCCCTTCCGCCTCGATATTCCCGTTCCCTTTCATCCTCGGGACCCCCTCAACCGCCTCCCTGAAAACCATCTCTGCTCGAAGCATCCCCGTCGGCTCGAACCGCATCTCTAACCTCTTGGGCAGACTTGTCAAAGGGTTATCTGAGATTGAAAATCCGACTCCTCTATTATCTTACTATATCTGCAACTCTATTTTTGTTTTTACTGTAATTCTCGAATATCCGCATAATAACTATTAATCCTACGATGGGTATTAATGATATGAGCATCTATCAATGAATTACGAAATGTCGACATACAAACATTTTGAGGTGAGAAATGAATATTCAAAAATTATGGGAACAACTTCAAACTAAAGAGGAACATGATGAATTGGAGGCGAAGCCCGGAAATGAAATAGGTCGTTCTGTTAAAGAGACGATCAGTGCTTTTTCAAATACCATCGGATTAGGAGGGGGAGTAATACTGTTTGGAGTAACTGAGATGAATGAGGGAGGCAAGAATAAATATGTACTTACCGGTGTAAAACATCCTGAGAAAATACAAAAAGACTTGGCAACTCAATGCAGAACGAATTTTAATGTACCCATTCGTCCGGAAATTAAAATTGAACAAATAAATGGAGTGTGTATAATCGGGGTTTACATTCCGGAAACAGACCCTTCCCAAAAACCGGTATATATTGATGCTTTGGGCCTTCATGAAGGTTCTTTTGTTCGGGTTGGTCCCACAGATCAAAAATGCACGGACACTGATTTTGCAAAAATATATGCAGCACGTGATTCGAAATCATATGATTCTCACGTTTTAGATTACTTATCAACAGATAATTTGAACCCCGTTGCCATTTCTGAATATAGGCGACTGAGAAATCTGGTGGATCCAACGGCAGTGGAACTTAAACTTGAAAATGATGATCTTCTTATATCGTTAAAATGCGCTGAAAAAGTCAACGGAGTTCTGAGACCAACGATTGCCGGCATTATTTTATTTGGCAACAAAGATGTGATCCAAAAAGAATTCCCGATGATTCGTTTTGATTATATTCGTATGCCGGGTACGACCTGGAATCCCGGATCCAGCAAATCCTACTACACACAGGAAATGAATGAAGGATTGTTCACTCTTTTACCCCGGGCTGAAGGAGCAATAATGGATGATATTCCACGAACAATACGTTTGCCGCAAACAGGACTGACACGAGATGATTATCCAATTATCCCTTCCCTCGTAGTTCGTGAAGCATTGGTAAATGCCGTCATGCATCGTGATTACAGAGTAAATGGACCAACACAAGTCATTCGCTATGCAGACCGGCTCGAATTTAGAAATCCGGGTCATTCATTGAAACCACATCCTGAAGAGGGAAATCCCGGATCAATTCTCAGAAATCCAATTATTGCAAATGTCCTTCACGAAACTAAATATGCGGAAAACAAAGGAATCGGCATTACAATAATTATGGAAGAGATGCAAAAGGTGAATTTATCTTTACCCATTATCAGATCCAGTCGGGAAAACAATGAGTTCAGCGTTACGGTATTTGTCCACAATCTCGCAGGGGAAGAGGATATCATGTGGTTGGCACAATTTAAAGAGTTCAATCTGTCAACCACTGAAGTTCAAATATTAATGCTCTTACATAAAAATGGAATGATAAAGAATGCCGATTGTCGTCAGCATCTCCAGTTAGATACCCTTCATGTCAGCAGTATTCTTCAACGTCTAAGAAAGCTGGATATTTTAGAGGTGCACGGCGGGGGAGGCTGGACATATTACACACTTAGTCCCAAATATTTGACGGGGGATTTTCTTGGGAGTGGAAATAAGGGATTAGTCGGGTTAAAAAAAGAAAATAAGCTTAAAAATGAATTAAAAGAGAAAACGCCTCAAATTACGCTGCGTGAAAATAATGGATTAAACAGCTCAAAATCTGGAAATGAGCCAAATATTAAGTTAAAAGACATTTTTAAGACAGGTCCGGGTGATGAATTTATTGGATTAAACCAATCTAATCCGTTGAAATCAGAAGAAAACCGATTAGATAAGAGTTCACCGGAAAGGATATTGGAGTCAAGTCTTGATTATAATGAACTATTGACATTATTACCGGAACATGTGCGGCATGAGATTAAACGCATTCCCGGCAGAGTTGATAGGGAATCTGCAACAGACGCTATTCTTAAAATATGTGACACAGGAAAAGCATTTACTCCAAATCAGATAGCAGTCCTTATCCGCCGGAATAGGAAATGGTTAACTCCTATACTCCGGGAAATGGTTGAAAACGGGTTGATTGCCCCCACGATCCCGGATAATATTGGATCAAGAAAACAGAGATATCATGCATTACATGCAAAAGGACAGAGTAAACTTAACAGTTATCTGAATAAAGAATAAGCATACTCTTTCTGGACTTCAGGCGATGGGCGAAGATCCGAACAGGAGGGCAAAGCAAAGCTTTGCAGTCATACAGATTTGTGGCGGGGTTTCCCATTTTCCCCCTCACATCAGCGGATAGCTCGCTTTAACGACGCTGCCCTCCGCCTCGATATTCCCGTTCCCTTTCATCCTCGGGACCCCCTCAACCGCCTCCCTGAAAACCATCTCTGCTCGAAGCATCCCGACCGGCTCGAACCGAAGTTCAAGCCTCTCAGGCTCGCCTGCCTTCGCCAGATCCTCCAGATGATCTGCGATCGATGCCGCCTGTCTCCGGTCAAGCGTCCACTCCCTTCCGCACTCGGCCACAAACCTCTGCAGATTCGCATCCTTCGAAAAATCAAACGACCGGCGCTTCCTGATCCCGATTTTCAGCACTAATCCCAGCACTAAAACCGCCATCGACCCGGACGTCAGCGGCGACGCGAAAAACAGCGCCAGCGTTTTTGGGAGGTCAGCATACAGATACGGACAGACCGCCGACGACACCCCGATCAGGATCGGCAGGATCACCACGAACTTCCGGCGGGGATCCAGCATCCGTGACGAAATACTCTGGATACCGCTGATCATCACAAACGTCACCGCATACAGAAGGGTCGCCCCGAGGATCGGCTTTGGGAGAATATGAAACACCCAGCCGATCGCCGGCAAAAATCCGCACAGGATCAGAAAGACCCCAAGGCCGAGGCCCACCCTTTTTGCTGCGATTCCGGTCCCGACAACGAGCCCTGTAGCTCCTGAAGATGACCCGATCCCCACCCCGCCCAGCGCTCCGGCGATCGCGATACCTGCTCCTTCCGACAAAAGCCCGTTTTTCAGCGTATCGTTTCGTCCCTCCCTCGTGTAGGCGTTCAGAAGCGAAATGTTTCCAACCGACTTCAGCATCACGCAGATCATCGCGATCAGAAATGGGATCAGCAGAGCGAAATCGAACGAATACGACACGATCCCGACAGGATTCGGGATCTCAAACACCGAAAGGTCCGCGATCTCCAGCAGGGTCTCAAGTCTGAACACCCCGAGAAGCACCGAGGCCGCCATCCCGGTCACGATACCGATCAAAATTGCATAGAACTTGAAAAACCGCCTTGGGATCACGCTCAAAAGGATCGTTGCGGAAAGCGTGATCACGCCGACCGCGGCAGAAGCCGGATCCAGGGGGCCTGCGTCCACGCTCCCGAAAAACAGCGGGAACGCGAACGGAACGATGGCGATCCCCAGAAGAAACAAAACGACTCCCGTCACCTCTGCCGGGAACACGATCCGGAAAAACTTCGTGAACCGGCTGAGAACCATCTCAAAGAATCCCGAGATGATCAGCATTCCATAGAGAAGAGGGAGTCCTCCGGCGGTTGCCGCAAGAAGGGATGCCGGCAGATACGACGAGTTTGGGACCATTGGGAGAAGGTATCCTGCCCCTGTTTTTGAAAAAGACTGAAGGATCGTCGCGACCCCGGAACCGATCAGGGTCGCGCTGATCAGAAACATCGTCAGATCCGTCGAGCCTCCGACCGCATTGCTGATGATCACCGGATACGTCATATACACGGCGAGAACGAAAAAATGCTGAAGGATCGTGAGAACCGTCGTTCCTAAAGGCACCCTGTCCCTGACGTTGTAGACCGGTTCATCCCCCTCTGCCATTATGAACATCTGTTGGTCGTACTTTTATGTTAAAGCTTATTGTAGGAATAGGATTATCAATTTTTCAGACATACAGAGTAGAAATCCCATGTACGATAAAGATGAGTTCGTCGAAAGGATCGAAAACCAGATCCGGGTCGAAGAGGAGTACACAAAGATGCTCGAGGACGGCAGAAACCGTCTTGCCCGTTCAAAGTATCTGATCCTGATCCCGCTTGCAATGTTTCTGATCGCAGCGGCAGCGTTTGGGTTATCCTCCAATAATCCCGGGCAGATCCTTATCCTCTGGATCGAAGGAAGCTTCTATCTCTACATGTTCTACTTCTTTTTGATGATGATCCCCTCCATCGGCTCGGATGCGAAGATAAACATCTTCGATAAAAAGTTCCGGGTGTATGTGATGGAGTTTCTCCGGCTCGCCAATATTCTCCGGACCGTTCGGAGAAATCCGCTGACCCTGGTGGAGTTTTTCTGGAACGCCTTTCTCATCAACACCAAACCGCTCGTGAAAGGATTCACGATCCTGTATCTGATCGATCTTGTCTGTGCGGTCGTTATGAAACTTTTCGATATCATCGACTGGATGATGTTTTTTCTGCTTGTTGTCCAGATCGGCGTGATCCTGCTTTTTTATTCGCGGGTCACTGCGGCAAAACCCGGAACACCGGGATTTTTTGTCGGCAAACCTCTTCCGGATGCGGACATATTCGATGTCAGAAATCTGAAAGCCTGGCTGTATGTCGGGATCTTCTGCATATTCACCTGTCTTATCATCGTTGGGGCGATGTTTTTCCCGGGGATGACGCTTGGTCAGTTTCTGCGGGATATCTCGCTTGTTCCCGGGCAGTATCCGCTCCTTCTCGCTCTGATCCTGATCACGCAGGGTCTGATCCTGCGGTATTTCCAGGGCGTCGAGAGCAGAAAACTGATGAATACGCTCAATGAGCATCATCTTTCGGTTTTGAAGGAGGATCTTCTGCCCCGGGTGAGCCGGTCAGAACCGGAGGATCTTCCCGGGCTGAAGCGCGAGTTCCTGCTGTTTATCATGAACAAACTGATGGTCCAGGAGTTCTTCTACCGGTTCCCGGCATATACGCTGATGCCCAATCTGCTGCTGGCTCTCGATCCGGTGGCTCAGGAGATCCTGACGGAGACGGGCGAGGAGAAAAGTCTGAAGGATATGCTGTAAAAAAAAAGATTGGAATCAGAATCGGCTCATCTTGTATTCAGCTGCCGATCCGGATTCCGATCCGGCATAGATCGCAGCGCTCTCGGTCAGCGATGCAGTCATAATATACGACACGACGCTCATAACGATCATCAGGATCATCGGGACAAGGATACAGGTGAACACCTTCTTCGGCGGCAGTTCGGTGATCGAGGCGATCCCAAAGACCCAGACCGGGATACACCAGAACATCAGCGCTCCCTGAACGGCGAGGTTCATCAGGAGATCCACGGTCCCGATCAGGCCGACAAGTCCGGTCAGAAGCGCCCCTATCGCGAGGATTGCGGAGGCATAGCCGGTAACGGCGAGCATCTGTTTATATGTGCATTTCGCATACCCGATGAGTTTGACCCCGGCAAGAAACATTCCTGCGACGACCGCCCAGGAGATGAATACCCCGATCACTCCTCCGATCACGGTCATGACCGCCATAAACGGATCGGCAGGTATGAGGAAAACGATCGAGAGCAGCGTATAGGCAAGCGTGATCAGTACAGGGATCAGAAGACCTTTCGGGCACTCTTCGAAGAACTGCTTCTGATCAAAAAGCAGGTATTTCATTGCATTTTTCATATCCATAGATGTCGGATTATATTTCTATTCAGTCAGTATTAACCTTCGCCAGGGATCTCGTCAGAAGCGCGATCGTTTTAGCATCGACGATCTCTCCCCGGGCGATCATCGCAAAGATCTCGCTCTTTTTGATCCTGACCACGTCGATGATCTCATCTTCGTCTCTGGCGCAGTCTTCGCAAGGGATAAGTCCCCGCGCCTCAAAAAGCCAGAGTTTTTCCGTGCAGAATCCGGGCGTCGAGTAGACATATCCTCTTGGCACAAATTCGTTTGCCGAGAATCGCGCTTCTTCTGCAAGTTCGCGTTTTGCACACTGCAGAGGGGTTTCACCGGCATGATCCATCCCGCCTGCGGGAACTTCCAGGATGTATTCATTGATCACGGCTCGGTACTGTCTGATCAGATATACATGCTCCTCATCGGTCGGGAGGATACAGACCGCCGGGACCGGCTGGACGAAGAGATAGTTTCTGTCCTTCCCGTTCGGGAGATGGACATGCCGTGTTTCGATGGTGAGTCTTGGGGTGTCGTAGATCTTCGTGCAGCTTTCTGCCGGAGCGGCAGACTTTGTTTTCGGCGACGCCAGATAGGCAAGCAGGGGAAGGATCTCCTCTTTTTTTACCCCGTCCACCTCCTCGATCTTCTCCTTTTTCAACATCAGTTTGTAGACCAGCCCGACCTTGTCGTAATCGAGCGCTCCCCGGAGATGGAAGACCCGCACCTTTTTCATCATCTCGGGAGTGAAGTTTTTGAGCAGGAGATCCTCTGTCCGCCGTTTTTCCTCAGGATCGGTGACGCCGACGGTGAAAACGATCACCGATTTGTCCTTCAGCTGCCTGAAGTTATTCGCTATCAGGGCGATGCCTGCGATACAGCCGATATAGATGCCTGCACCGTAAATGACCGTGTCATAGGGGAGGAGGTCTTCGACCTTGGTTTCGTCGGCATTTTTCAGGTCGGCGCCCAGCTCTTTTGCGATCCATTCGGCATACTGTTTCGCTGATCCGTATTTCGATTTATAAACGACTACTGTACTCACAAAATATCCCTTCTCTATTCAGAATAGGTCGTGATGAGATAAGTGTTTTAGTATCGCACGGGCGAAAAAAAGGAGTGTATATTATTCTGATTTAGCGATGCTTACCCTGACCTTGAGATCATCGATCTCCCAGTCCATTGCGAGGTCTGCCTTTTCAGCAACACCGCATCCGCAGGATTTCCCTTCCGGCACTCTGATCTTGAGGCAGTTTGCTCTGACCTCGTTTTCGATGACGTCATGCTGAGAATCCACAAGAGGCATTACCCGTGCATCATCGATGACGACTTCGGCTTTGATCTTTGCATCGACGGCAAGACCTGCCTGTTTTCTCATCTCCTGGATCCTTCGGATGACCTCGCGGGAGTATCCTTCGGCTTCGAGTTCCGGCGTGAGGGTCACGTCAACATAGATCATACCGTTTTCGATCGGCGAGGAGAAGATGTTTTCCGGCATCTTTTCTTCGAAGGTTATGTGCTCTTCGGTAAGTTCGGCGGCGAAGCCATCCTTTTCCATCATGACCTTTCCGTTTGCTGTCAGCAGAGCTTTGAGTTCGGTCCCGTTCGACTCTTCGATGAACGCCTTGACTTTGGGTCCGTCTCTGCCGAACTGTTTGCCGATCACTTTCATGACCGGGACTGCGGTCCAGTCGAGTCTGTCCCAGATGCCTTTTACGACCGTAACGGAACGGGCATTTGCCCGGTCACAGCACATATCGTTCATTGCCGAGATGGCGGCCGCGATCTTCTCTGAATCGGTCGCGACAACGATCTGTCCAACCGGCCAGCGTCCTTTGCGTTTTCCGTTCTGGCGGGCGTTCGAGACCGCTTCGTCGAACTCCTGAACGATCTCCATCTCCTCTTCGAGGACCGGGTCGCGGAGTGAATCGTTTCCGCTGAACCAGTCGGCCATGTGGACTGATTTCGGATCGCCAACACACTTCAGGTTCTGATACATGCATTCGGTGATGTGGGGAGCAAACGGAGCAAAGATGGTGACGAGTCTGCGCAGAACATAATACATGGTGTCGTATGCCTGCATCTTCGAGACCGACTCTTCTTCGAGCCACATTCTCGGTCTGACCAGCTGGACGTACCAGCGGGAGAGTTCATCGAGAATGAACGTGCTGATCGGGCGGGTCGCCCGGTGAAGGCTGCAGACCTCCATCTCTTTCGTGACCTGCTCTGCAAGAGAGTTCACGCGGGAGATCAGCCAGCGGTCTTCTCTGCAGAACTCTTTGATGTGATCTTCGACTGCGGACGGATCCCAGACGCCGTCTTTTTCCGCCGGCTTGTAGCCGTCGAGCGCCATGTACGGCAGGGGGAATTTGTAGACGTTCCAGAGAACGTTGAACATCCGGTGGTTCGTCTTGACTCCTTCAAGAGAGAAGCGCATATCATCCCAGGGGGCATTTGCCGAAAGGATGTACTGGCGCATAACATCCACACCGAACTGTTTGATGACGTCTTCGGGTGCGATGACGTTTCCAAGACTTTTACTCATCTTTTTGCCGTTCGCATCAAGCGCGAATCCGTGCATGAGTACAGATTTGTACGGGGATCTGCCAAAGGCGATCGTCGAGAGGGCGAGCTGCGAATAGAACCATCCGCGGGTCTGATCCTGTCCTTCGAGAATGAAATCCGCCGGCCAGTACTTGCCGAAGTCTTCGGTCTTCTCCGGGAACCGGAGGGTCGCCCAGGAGGCGATACCGGAATCATACCAGACATCGAAGATGTCCGGGATACGTTTCATCGTTCCGCCGCATTCGCAGGGGATCGTGATGTCATCGACGTACGGCCGGTGGGGGTCGGTCATCTTCTGACCGGATAGCTGTTCGAGCTCTGCGTATCTGCCGACGACATGATATTTATTACAGACCGGGCAGACCCAGACCGGGATCGGGATACCCCAGTATCTCTGCCGGGAGATACACCAGTCGCGTGCCTCTTCGATCCAGTCATGGAATCTGGCGGACCCTGCCCACTCCGGATACCAGGTGACTTCTTTCGAGATCTCTTCGAGCATTTTCTCCCGGACATCCTTTGCTTTCAGGAACCACTGGGAGGTTGCCCGGTAGATGATCGGGGTCTTGCATCTCCAGCAGTGTCCGTACCGGTGAGTGATCTTCCGGACAGCGAGCATGGCGTCACCTAAGACGTCGATGACCTCCTGATTGGTCTCGGGAGCCTTGACGTATTTTCCTGCAAAGACGCCGGCTTCTTCGGTGAAGTTTCCGTTTCCGTCAACGGGACAGACGATCGCGAGATCCTCTTTCAGACCGACAAGGTAATCGTCCCAGCCGTGACCCGGAGCGATATGGACCATTCCGGTGTTTTCCATCGCCACGTAATCGGCGATGACGACACGGTGCTCGATTTTTTCCTGGATGGGAACTGCGGAAGCGAGGGGAGAAATATATTTTGTTCCGGCGAGTTCAGCTCCGGTCTTTGTTTCAATGACGGAGTAGTCCTGATATTTTCCGTATTTGAGGATCTGTTCAGCGAGGTCTTTTGCGATCCAGAGATCTTCGGTCTTTCCGTCTTTTACTGCCCGGCATTTTGCGTAGACGAAATCCTTTCCTACGGCCACTGCCACGTTGGCCGGAAGGGTCCAGGGGGTCGTGGTCCAGATCACGAGGGACTCGTTCTCGGCTCCCCGGATCGGGAACTTAACGAAGATCGAGGGGTCGGTCTCGTCCCAGTACTCGACTTCTGCGTCAGCGATCGCCGTTCCGCAGCGTGGACACCAGTTGACGACCCTGGATCCGCGTTCGAGCATTTTTTCTTCTTCGCAGCGTTTGAGGGTGTACCACGCAGCTTCGATGTATCCTTTATCGACCGTCTGATAGGGGTCGTCGAAGTCCATCCAGGTACCGAGTTCCTTGAACTGTTCGCTCATCAGATCTTTGTGGGTGAGAGCGAACTCGCGGCACTCTTCGATGAACTTTGCGACACCGTATTTCTCGATGTCGGCCTTGTTTTTGAACCCGAGCTTCTCCTCGACTTTGACCTCGATCGGCAGTCCGTGCATATCGTAACCGGCACGTTCGATGATATGCTGGCCGGTCATTGAGTGGTATCGTATGATTGCGTCTTTGAGGATCTTGTTCCAGGCGGTTCCGAGATGGATGTAACCTGTGGTATAGGGCGGGCCGTCGACAAAGAACCACGGCTGGCCCGATTCGTGAAGTTTGCGTGTTTCACGATAGGTATTGTTTGTTTTCCAGTACTCCCGGACGTCGTTTTCGACAACGGCGGGTACATAGCTTTCTTGTATTTCTTTCACGAGTTTTCCCTCACTCAATATGTGGGTAACTATTGGTCGTCGTTATACATAAGGGGTTTTGTGCTCCGGATGATTTTTGCCGGCAATGTTATTGCCCGCGTTTTATTGTTTCGAAAGCAGACACATCTTTATTATCCCTAAACACGATACTCCTGTTTGGTAATCATCATGGACGGATACGCAGGGAACATGGTCTATGCCGATCTCTCGGCAGGGGTGGTAACGATCAAACCAACGCCCCCGGAACTGAAGTTGAACTATCTTGGCGGCCGGGGTTTTGGCATACGTATCCTGACCGACATGGTTGATCCGAATATCGAGCCGTTGAGCGATAAGAACATTCTTGTCTTTGCGGCAGGACCGCTGACCGGAACCGGGATCCCCCTTGGGAGCAGGTATGAGGTCTCGACGATCGCTCCTTTGACGGGACTTGCCATGAGCGCAAACAGCGGAGGAGTGTTTGGCTGGAAGCTGAAAAAAGCCGGATTCGATGCGGCCGTCATCTCCGGCAAATCGGCAAAACCGGTCTATCTCTTCCTCGACAACGGGAAGGCCGAACTTCGGGATGCTGCACATCTGTGGGGAATGACCACCGGACAGACTACCGACGCGATCATGGATGAGCTGAAGGATCCAAGCGTTCGCGTTTCCTGTATCGGCCCGGCAGGCGAAAAACTTGTGCTGATCTCCTGTATCATCAATGAAAAAACCCGGGCAGCCGGCCGCGGCGGGGTCGGCGCAGTGATGGGGTCGAAGAATCTGAAAGCGGTCGCAGCCAGAGGTGATCTCGCAATCAAAACGGCAGATGAAGCAGGACTGAAAGCGGTTAAAGACCGCGTGAAAAAGAAGATCGAGGCAAACGGTATCGCCAAAGGTCTGCATGATTACGGAACGGCTGTTCTCGTCAACATCGTGAACGAGAACTATCTTATGCCCACCCGGAACTTCCAGACCGCCCACTTCCCGGAGGCGGAGAAGATCTCCGGCGAGACGATGGCAAAAACGATCCTCAAAAAACCCAAAGGGTGTTATGCCTGTATCGTTCAGTGCGGAAGGGT
Organism: Methanocorpusculum bavaricum DSM 4179; assembly: GCF_000430905.1. Taxonomy (NCBI): domain Archaea; kingdom Methanobacteriati; phylum Methanobacteriota; class Methanomicrobia; order Methanomicrobiales; family Methanocorpusculaceae; genus Methanocorpusculum; species Methanocorpusculum bavaricum. Next base: position 75,783 of record NZ_AUMX01000003.1, on the reverse strand, counting down.
CCATGAGTTCGACGGCGAGACAGGTGAGGGGCCGGAGTATGAACCCGACTGGGCGTTTGGTGCTGACTGCGGGGTCGACGATCTCAAAATGATCGCCCGGGCAAATAATCTCTGCAACGAGTACGGGCTTGATGCAATCTCGGCGCCGGCAACGATCGCCTGTTTGATGGAGATGGCCGAGAAAGGGTATGTCAGCCACCCGATCCGGTTCGGCGATGCAAAAGGCATGCTGAAACTCGTGGAGCAGATCGCCTTGCGCGAAGGAATCGGCGATGAACTTTCAGAAGGATCCTTCCGGTTTGCGACGAAATACGGCCATCCGGAATACTCCATGAGCTCGAAAATGCAGGAACTGCCGGCGTATGATCCCCGGGGCATCCAGGGATACGGGCTTGCAGCAGCGACCTCGGTCCGCGGAGGAGACCATGTCTATGCGTATATGATCTCTCCGGAGATCCTCGGATCGCCGGAAAAGATCGATCCGTATCTGATCGAGGGAAAACCCCAGTGGGTCAAGACCTTCCAGGATCTGACCGCCGCCATAGATGCAACGGGTATGTGCCTCTTTACGTCCTTTGCTCTCGGAGCTGAGGATTACGCGGATCTCCTTTCGGCAGCAACCGGAATGAAGGTCGACGCCGGCGAACTTTTGAAGATCGGCGAACGGATATGGAATCTCCAGAAGCTCTATAATATCAAACGCGGGTTTTCCCGCAAAGACGATACTCTGCCGGCCAGGCTCCTGACCGAGCCGCTGAAAGAAGGCGCCCCTGCCGGTCAGGTTTCCCGGATCCATGAAATGCTCGACGAGTATTATACTCTTAGAGGCTGGGATCCGGAAGGGACTCCTACAAAGGAAAAGCTCAGAGAACTGGGGCTGATGTGAGCAGTCGGATCTTCCCGGACCATCTGATATGTCTACAGCGTCTCCTGACTCCCGGTTTTTGAGACAGATTCCTCTTTTCGGGAAAGAGGGGCAGAAGAAACTTAAGGACGCCCGTGTCCTCCTGGCCGGGGCAGGGGGTCTTGGTTCAGCGATCGCTTTGTACCTCGCCTCAGCCGGGGTCGGGTTTATCCGGATCGCCGATGAGGATGTTGTCGAACGGTCCAATCTCAACCGGCAGATCCTGTATCATGAAACCGACATCGGCGCATGCAAGGTAGAAGCAGCAAAAAAAACGATCCATTCCCTCAACAGCGGGATCGAAGTGGAGGCGGTCTGCCGGCATATCGATGAGAAGTCGGCGGGAGATATCGTTCGCGGGATGGATCTGATCATCGACGGGATGGACAACTTTGCTGCCCGCTACGTTTTAAATCGTGCCGGCCTCGATGAAAAGATCCCGTTCATTCATGGAGCCGTGAACGGGTTCTACGGGCAGGTGACAACGCTGATCCCCGGAATCACGCCGTGTCTGCGCTGTCTTGTACCAACAACGCCAACCTGGGAAAAGAAGGTGATCATCGGGGTGACCTGCGGAGTGATCGGCTCCATCGAGGCAAACGAAGCGGTCAAATATCTCACCGGGACCGGGAAGCTTCTGCAAAACCGGCTCCTGCTCTGGGACGGGCTTTTGGGCGAGGCTGAGTCGATCGAGATCGCCAGCTCTCCCGACTGCACTGACTGCGGTTTTTCAGAGAGGGAGCCGGATGGCCGGAGGATCGTATCATGAAGATCACCATAAAGGCGTTTGCCATGTTTCGCGAGGTCATGGATATACAGCTCGAGCTTGAGGTTCCGGCAGGCGGGACCGTCCGCACGCTTCTTTCTGACCTGACCGCGCGATACGCTGGATTGGATGCGCTGATGTTTGCTGCGCCGGATACGCTGCGTGACTTTGTCAATATCCTCAAAAACGGCCGGAACATCCATTTTATTGCCGGTCTTGACACCCCTCTCGACGAAGGCGACCTGATCGCCCTGTTCCCTCCGGCAGCCGGCGGGTAAGGTGTCTCTTTGCCGAAACGTGATCACGGTATCTCTCCTCTGTATTCCCCGGATCCGTTCCCCGGCCCGGATTTAAAAATCACTCCGGATCTTCCGTCAAACCGTCCGGCGGCGTTCTCTGCTGGTATACACAACTATATATCCCAGGGAGACGTATAAAGAGTCGCAGTTATCTGTGGGAAATATCAGTAAGACTTTTTTGTCTCATTGTTTTTTTCGTGAGCATTTATGCTCCAAGGAAATCCTATCATGGAAAGAAGAAATAATTTTGGCGCACCACGCCAGTTTAATGACGGCCCACGCGAAATGACCAAAACAGTCTGCTCAGACTGTGGAAAAGAATGTGAGGTACCGTTCAAGCCAACAGAAGGCAGACCAGTCTACTGTCAGGAATGCCTTCCAAAACACCGGACCCCACGGAACCGGTTCTAATACTGTTTAGACACTCTGTCTAAACACATCATTTTTTTAGTCTGTTCTTTTGGCAGCTTTTTGTATCCTTTGCCCGCTTTGTCCCTTCATCAGTCAGATTCATCTGTCAAAAAATCCAACATGATAAATAATGGAGATTCAGATATACGGAAAAGCGGTGTTGGCCAGACGCGCCGAACCGGTTGATACGATAACCCCTGAACTTTTAGCCATTCTTGATGAGATGGTCCCGATGCTCAAAGAACACCGCGGAGTCGGTCTTGCAGCTCCGCAGATCGGGATCGGGAAACGATTCTTTGTGATGGATCCGGGAGACAAACTCAGAAAAGTCATCAACCCGGAGATCCTGAAAACCGGCAGCGCCTTTGCCGAGATGGAGGAGGGCTGTCTTTCTGTTCCCGGCATCCATAAAAAAGTCCGCCGTCCACGGCGCATCACGGTCAGATACACGAATGAAGCGGGTGAGCTGATCGAAGAGGAGCTGAAGGATTATCCTGCCCGGGTTTTCATGCACGAGTATGATCACCTCGAGGGGATCTTATTTGTCGATAAGGTATCGCCGATCGCAAAAAAGATGATCGCAAAGCAGCTCGAGGATCTGACCCGAAAGGAGGCGTAACGTGCGTGTCCTTTTCATGGGAACGCCGGAGTATGCCCTTTCCTCTCTTCGTGCGGTTTCTGCAGAGCACGAGATCGTGGGGATCCTGACCCGGGCCGATAAACCAAACCGGCGGGGAAACAAGGTCGAGTTTTCGCCGGTGAAGGTGTTCGCTCTCGAACACGGGATCCCGGTTTTTCAGCCGGAGGATATGAAGGATCCGGCTCTCTTTGAGCAGTTAAAGGCTCTTTCCCCGGATATTTCGGTCGTTGTGGCATTCGGGATGATGATCCCGGATGCGATCATCGATCTCCCGAAATACAACACGATCAATCTGCACGGCTCGCTTCTGCCGAAGTACCGGGGAGCAGCTCCGATGCAGTATTCTGTGCTGAACGGGGATTGTGAGACCGGGGTCTCGATCATGTACGTGGCTTCGCGTCTGGATGCCGGTGATGTGATCCTTTCCAAATCGGTTCCCCTGGGGGAAAACGAAACCTACGGCGAGGTACATGACCTTCTGGCCGATCTCGGGGCACAGGCGCTGACCGAGGCGCTGACCCTGATCGTGTCGGGAGAGGTCACCCGGACTCCCCAGGATGAAGCGAAGGTGACCTTTGCCCCCTCCATCTCGAAAGAGGAGTGTGTGATCGACTGGACCCTTCCGGCGGCCACGGTGCATAACAGGATCCGCGGGCTTTCCCCGATCCCGGGAGCAAACACCAGGCTTCCGGATGGAAAACTCCTGAAGATCTACCGCTCAGAAAAGGTCTCCGGAGAGTATGCCGGAGAGCCGGGAGAGATCGTCGGTCTGATAAAAAAGAAGGGACCTGTCGTGATGACGGGAGACGGCGCTGTGTGCATTCTTTCTGCAAAACCGGAAGGAAAACGCGAGATGCCGGGCTTTGAGATCGTGAACGGGCATTATCTGAACGTCGGCGACCGGCTCTGATCCTGCTCTTTTTTTGGAGATTAAACAAGGCGTTACGCGGGGCGATCTCAAATGAAAAAACAACTGAAGTCGTTTGGGACGTACTTCGATTTCGTGTATGGTCAGGGGTGGATGCATGAGATAAAACCAACCGCGAATCTCCGCGAATTAACGCGAATCGCATTTTCCTTACGTTCGGGTGCTCTGCTTCGGCTGATCGCCTCCGCAGGAATCGCACCCTCTCTTGAAAAATGCTGAGGAAAAACCCGCGTGCGGGTTTTTCTGTTGATTCATTCTTTTTCGATTACATCAAATGAGAAGGTTACGGAGAGAAAAACCGGCACGCCGGTTTTTCCAATAGAATTTTTCCAGACGGTGTGCGATTCGCGCAGATTCGCGATTGCGTGCAAGCCGAAGGCTTGCGTGCCGCCTCAAGCGGGCTTTGCCCGCTTGGGCTTATTCGCGGTGGAATTCTCATACATATAGACCAGGCCTTACCCTTCCCGAATTGGATTGTGATTAACACCGCGTAAGTCCTATTAAAAAAGAGAAGGGGGTGCTCAGTCGGTCGACATCGCTTCGACCGGGTTGAGGTTCGCTGCTTTCCATGCAGGATAGAGACCTGAAATCAGGCAGACGATCAGCCCGATAAGAATACCGATCGGCACATACACAAGAACGGCCGGACTCAGCATCGCTTCGACCGAGCCGATCATCCCAAGCAGCATCACCGGCGCTGCGATCAGCGCGAGCAGCGTTCCGGCAACGGCGCCGATCAGTCCGATCAGTCCTGCTTCGTACAGGAACATCTGCAGGATCTGACTCCGATAGGTCCCGATACTCCGGAGAATACCGACTTCCCTCGTCCGCTCCTTCACGCTCATCAGCATCACATTTGTGATGGCCACTGCTGCCACCAGAAGCGAGATACCGCTGATGATCGTCGTAAAGATGCTGGACATGGACATGATCTCATCGAAGACCTCCATGATCTCATAGGAGTTCAGGATATAGACCGTATCATCCGAGTCTTTATCCTCCTTGCCGTTCATCTTCTTCTCGATCGCGTCATCGATCGGGGTCAGCTCTGTCGGGTCATAGGCCTTGACGATGACCTTGTCATACAGCCCGTGATTATCGCCGACAAGTCCGGTGTACCACTCGATCGAGCCGACGACCGCGCTGCTTGTGGAGAATCCAAGGGTCATCATCCCGGTATCCTCTAAGATCCCGACGACCCTGGACGTGACCTCCTGGCCGCCCGAGTTCAGCATGATCATCCGGCTTCCGATCCGGAGATCATTGTCCTCGGCAAAGGTCTCGCCCACGACCACATTGGTCGAACCGCGCGGAAGGGTTCCCTGGATAAGGGTGGCGATCTTCTCGAGATCATTTGCATCCATACCGGATACCGAGGCCATCGCCGTTTCTTTCCCGATATAGACGTACTTCGTCGACGAGTACATCGGAATGAACTCATACTCTTTGGTTACGGATTTTACCGCCGACTCGATGTCTCTGAGATCTTTAGCGGAGAAACCTGTCGTCGTCGTTCCGTCGATCACCTTTTCACCGACCGGCGAGATCGTCAAGGTATCTGCCGTATCGGAGATCATCGAGTTCATCTCCTCGGTAAAACCGGCGCTGATCATTCCCATCCCGCAGATGGCAAACACGCCGATCACGATACCGATCATCGAAAGGATCGTCCGAAACTTATTCAGTTTCAGATTCCTGACCGCCAGTGAAAGGATCATCGGCGAGTAGATCTTCTGCCAGATCGATTTATTCTCTTCACTCATTGACGATCTCACCATCCTTAATGATCACTATGCGCTCGGCATATTCAGCCGTTTTCGGATCATGGGTGACCATGACGACCGTTCTTCCCTGGGCATGCAGATCTGTGAGGATCTCCATGATCTGCGTACTCATCTTCGAATCGAGATTTCCGGTCGGTTCATCGCACAGAAGAAACGTCGGATCGTTTGCAAGAGCGCGGGCAATGGATACTCTCTGCTGCTGACCGCCGGAAAGTTCATACGGCGTATGCTGCATCTGGCCTTCGGTCAGTCCGACCATCGTAAGAAGATCTCTGGTCCGCGTCGTCGTGTCCTTGTGTCCGTATTTTAAGATCAGCGGATACTCCACGTTTTCATATGCGGTCAAGAGGCTGATCAGGTTGAACTTCTGAAAGATGAATCCGATCGTCTCTCTCCGGTGCAGGGTCAGCTCATCGTCCGTCATCTCAGACGTCGACTTTCCGTTGATCTTTATCTCCCCGGATGTAGGCACATCCAGGCATCCGATCATGTTCATCAGTGTGGATTTGCCTGAACCTGACGGTCCCATGATGGCCACAAATTCCCCTTTCTGAATGGAGAAGTCTACGTGGTTTAATGCATGGACGTCGCCGGCCGGCATCGGATATATTTTGGAGACGTCATGCAGTTCGACCACCGGGATCGGATTCATGGCTTACTTCCGCGCAAATATTTTCCCTTTCTTCCAGGCGGCAAATCCGCCGGCAAGAATGACCAGGATCACAATAACGATCAGAACGGCCGCGACCGGGTTCGATCCGCCGCTGGTTTGTGATTCCGTGACTGCTGAAGTGGTCGGCACTTCCTGCTTTTGCGTGTAGGTGTTTCCGTTCACATCTTTATAGGTAAAGACCAGGGTCACTTTGTTGTCGGCCGGGTTGCTGAAGGTCACTTCGAACTCGGAAAGTCCGTCTTCATCCAGTGATCCGACGACATAGGAGGGGTAAAGACCGGTTTTCGTGACGCCTTCGGTGGTGACGACCAACGCCTTTGCGGTCGTAAGGCCTGCATTGTTCACATCGCCGATGACCGTGTAGGAGCTGCCGGTGTTTTTCACTTCGATGTTGTTGACGATGAGTTCGGCACCGGTTTTGGAGACGCCGGACTCAAGAGGGATGGTGATGCTCTCGGTATGCCAGGCAGGCCCGTTTCTATATCTGACATCAAAAGTGACCTCTTTTGTTTCTTCAGCGGTGGAGACGCTCAGGGTCCCGTTTGCCGCTTTGTTCGCGTCGATCGTTCCAAGGAAAAGGGAGGTCTGTTTGGAGGTGACACCGGTTCCCGAAGCGCTGATCTCAACTGCCTCGATCGCGTTCATTCTGAGGTTTCCGATCGTGAGAGCGACAGTTTGCGTAGTGTCAGGCTCGAAGACATCCGGGCGTCCCGTGACCGAGATCACGATGCTCTTATCATCAACGATGACTGCGAAGGGGTATTTCAGATAATTGCCGCTGTTTCCGTCAAAATCGACGTACAGGACCGGATAGAAGGTCCCGGTTTTTCCCGTCGAGATGACCGGCAGGGATAACGTGAACGTATCTCCCGCGCCGACTCCCCCGATCGGGTTCTGATACGGGGTCACGGTCGATTTGATTCCGTCAGAGTCTTTGATAAAGATCTGATTGACCGGAACGAACGTGCTGCCGGTGTTTCTAAGCGTTACGGTAATGATTCCCGAGTCGCCGGGCATCAGGGACTGCGGATACATGGAGAAATCGGTAATGACAAAGGTTGACTGGTTTGCAGCCGATACTGCCCCTGTGCCGGAGAGGATCAAAGCGCAGACGATGCATGCTGCGATAAGTATACGTCGAAGATTATTTCTGTTCATGAAAGACCTTTAGCTATTTTTGTTCTTAATAAATTGTGGGCGGGGGGATAAATAGTTTCCATGTCTTTTTCTCATCTGTCAGTGGATAGGGATTTTTCAGAATAATACTTCGTTATTTCCAAAAAAATCCTCTTTCGCGCTTTAGCGGGTTTTGAAATGCCGTCCGGCGTTCATGCCGGAAAGCTAATATATCCATGTGAGACTAATGAACATCATGTCAGAATGACTGGCGCGAAATTTGTGTGGTGATATTTATGAGTGAAACGGTACAAAAAACGATCCGGTACAGAGTTGGAATAATCGGCGGAACCGGTAATATCGGTGAGGGTCTTGCCCGCCGTATATGTATCGGCGGGAAGTATGATGTCTCACTTGGATCACGCGACCCGGCAAAAGCCGAAACCGCGGCTGACGGAGTGACCTGCTGTCTTGCCGAGCGCAAATGCGAGATCGGGGCGACATGCAGCGGCGGATCGAATGCGAGCGTCTGTGATGCCGACATTATTATCTTGTCAGTGCCGTTCGACAAGGTCGAGTCGACGATCGAGACGATCGGAAAGTCCGCGTTCGAAAACAAGATCGTGGTCTCGCTGATCAATCCGATGCTCCGCTTCCCAAAAGAGAAGTACTTCCTGCCTGACCGTCCGGCGGAAGGCTCGGCAGCTCTCGCGATCAAAAAGATGCTTCCTGCATCTGCAAAACTCACCACTGCCTTCAACAATGTTGCCTCCGGCAAATGGATGGAGCTTGATGAGGAGCTTGACTACTCGGTCTGTGTCTGCGGAGATGACGAGGAGGCAAAACGGATCGTGATGGATCTTGTCGCGAGCGTTTCAAAACTCGTCCCCCTGGATGCCGGTCCGCTTGCCTGTGCGGCGACGATCGAAAGCATCACGCCTCTTGTCATTACCCTTGCCATGAGAAACGGGCTCAAAGACGTCGGCGTATACTTTAAGTAACGATGATTTCCCCGCCGGAGAACCGGGCCGATACCGCCCGGCCATCCGGCAGAACCGATCCGAACATGACGCAAAATCTGCAAAACGATATCCTTACACCGGATTCCGGCCCGAGAGACCGGAGGTTTTTGAAAACGGAACGGGCCATCCGCTGCGCTTTCATCGATCTCGTCGCGGAGAAAGGATTCGATGAACTGTCGGTGAAGGATATCGTCGATGCCGCTGATATCGGCCGGGGGACCTTTTATCTGCATTACAAAGACAAGTATGATCTTCTGGAGTCATTTGAGACCCAGATCGGCAACGATCTCCGGGAGATCATCAGAGGAGAGGTGTTTCCCCTGACGGAGGGCCGGACGCTGACCAAAACCGTTGTGGCGCTGTTTGCCTATTTTGAAGAAAACATCCGGGTTATGCGGGCGCTTTTCGGCGAGAAGGGATCCTGCTCGTTTCAGACACGGCTCAAAGAACGTCTCTGGCATGATGTTTTTGCGGAAAAACTGGTTACCGTGGCATTGCAGGACAGTTTTGCCGTCCCGCTCGAGTATCTTCTTGCCTACGTCAACGCATCGCATTTCAATGTGTTTCTGACCTGGATCCAGAAAACGGATCATGAACGCGAGTCTCCCGAAGAGATCGCCAGGATCATTTTAAAAATAAGTCTCCTTTCGCCTTACCGGATCAGATGATATACGGGTGAAAGGCCGGTCTTTTCAAAAGCGCGGACGACCTCCGTCTCCGGCGAATCTTTTCGGTAGAAAAGGTGCGAGTCGCAAAAACAGTCGGAGCAGCCGAACTTTTCCACTCTGTCCCCTCCGATATTCTGTGCAAGCACGCACTCCAGCCGCTCTGGTGTTTTTGCACAGAAGACGCCCTTAAGCGTGATTTCACCGGCTGCCATCAGGTAGTCGATGTGCCATTTTGGTTTTCTGTACTGTTCATGAAAGAATCTGATGTGCCGGCTGACCCTTGAGAGTCCTCCCGAACCAAGAGCCGAGCCTGCATACAGATACCAGCCTTTTTTGAACGCTGTCGGCCCGAGTGCGCCGATCGTTATCGTGCACTGCTCAGCGCAGGAAAGGATCAGACAGTAAATGCCTTTATCCATATCGTTCCAGAAACTGTTTCGACAAAAGGACATGGCGTTTTGCGTCAGTTACGACCGGCATGTCATGTCCGGGCCAAAGCGAGTTGACCGGAAGTTCCGCGAGTTTGGAGATCGAACCGACCAGATCCCCCCGGCTGCCGGTCGGCAGATCGAACCGACCAAACGACCCTTCCGGAAAGATCGTGTCCCCGGCGATGAGCGCTCCGTCTGATTCCCGAAACAGGCTGATGCTTCCGCGGGTATGTCCCGGCGTGTGGTACACCCTGAACCCGCCGACCGTATCGCCGTCTTTTAAGATCTTTGCCGGATACGCCGTCGGTCTTTGACCAAACTGATGCGAGAGGCTGATCCGCGGATCGGATAAAAACGGCAGATCATACTCCCCGATCATGACCTCTGCACTGCAGAGTTCTGCAAGCTCCAAAAGATTTGCCGTGTGATCAAAGTGTCCGTGTGTCAAAACGATCGTATCGATCTGCTCTCTGTAAGGATATACGGCGTCCGCCGATACAGCCGCGTCAACTAATATATTGCCGGCAACATAAGAGTTCGCCCGCCACCCGGTGCCCGAAAGCCAGATTATTGACTCGTTCATACTTCTGATATCTTCTGCTTCCCTGGTTTAACTTTCTTTGTATAACCTATAATGCGAAAGGAAACCAAATAGGTACGTACCTATGCACTCTATAATCCAGAGCTGCCTTCACGGAGATTTATCCGGAGTTGTCGAGGCTGCAAAATCCGAGGGAATGACGCCGGAGGCCCTTTCCAGAAATATCATCGCCGGCCGGACCATTCTTCTGAAAAATGAGGCACGTGAATATAAGCCGTGTGTGATCGGGGAAGGAGCGACCGTCAAGATCAATGTGAATATCGGGACATCCGGCGTCACCTGCGATCCGGCAAAAGAGATGAAAAAAGCTCAGGCTGCAATCGATAACGGCGCCGATGCGATAATGGATCTTTCCACAGGCGGCGATCTTGCGGCGATGAGAAAAGAGATCCTCAAACTCAGCATCCCGGTCGGGACCGTTCCGATTTATGAAGCGGTCCGCCGGGCGGGCAACGTCGTTGACCTGACGTCCGACATCCTGTTTTCCGTGATCCTTGATCAGGCAAAACAGGGCGTGGATTTCATGACGCTTCACTGCGGTGTGAATCTGGAGGTTCTCGACGCCCTGACCCTTGATCCGCGGGTGATGGGAGTCGTTTCCCGGGGAGGATCGTTCCATACGGCGATGATGATTTCAAGCGGCGAGGAGAATCCGCTCTATAAAGAGTATGATTATCTTCTCGAGATCCTGGACGAATACGAAATTTCCCTGTCGCTTGGCGACGGGATGCGGCCCGGAGCTTACGTCGATTCAACGAAACTTGCCAAATCCCAGGAGTATCTGACGCTTGGAAAACTTGCCAGACGCGCCAAAGACAAAGGGATCCAGCGGATGATCGAAGGGCCGGGGCACATGGACTACAACGAGATCTCCTACAATGTAAAAATGATCAAGGAAATCACGGACTTCGCGCCGCTGTATCTTTTAGGTCCGCTGGTCACGGACATCGCTCCGGGGTATGACCATATCACGGGGGCGATCGGCGGGGCAGCTGCAGCCTGTGCCGGAGCGGATTTCCTGTGTATGGTCTCGCCTTCAGAGCATCTCGCTCTTCCCGATGTCGATGACATCATCGAGGGTACCCGGGTCTGCAAAGTCGCAGCCCATGTCGGAGACCTTTCCCGCCGGAGAGAGGGCGAGCTTCCCCGCCAGGCAAAAATGGCCGAGGCACGCAAAAATCTCGACTGGCAGGCGCAGTATGATCTTTCGCTGTTTGGCGAACATGCAAAAAAGATCCATGACCGGGACGGGGCATGTGAGACCTGTTCGATGTGCGGGGACCTTTGCGCGATAAAGATCGTGGAAAAAGCTCTCGAGAAAAAGATCTAAATTAGTTCCCCGGAGGAAACGACACCGGAGATGCTCCCGCACTCTTCATAAAGCGGGGCATTTCTCCACCGGAGCGTCTTCTCGGCCCCGTCTTTACATAAGACAGCTCCCACATACGCATAATCATCGTCACGGACCTTTCCGGCAATGATCTTCTGGAATCCGTCCATCCGCTGTTTTCTGACCTGTTCAGGGACCGCAGTCATAAACCAGTTCCTGCCCATCAGCTCCGCTTCGGTATAGCCGAGGATCTTCGTGCCGTATCTGTTCAGCATCTCGACATTCCCGTCCCGGTTCACCATCACCAGCACAACGCCGGCAACATCAAGATAGCTTCTCGTCCGGTCGCGTTCCCGCTGAAGTTTCTCCTGCACCAGACACCGTGAGGCGACCGTGCTTATCTGAAACGCCGTCGATAAAAGCAGGGTCCTTCTGACCGTATCCGGGGAGAGGGGCGTTTTTGACCCCAGGATCACGCAGGCGACTGCCCTTCCGTCGAATATCACCGGCATCAGAACCAGTGATTTCGCCTGATCCATCGGAGATGCTGCTGATTCCGGCAGAAGCTTCATCCGGTGTTTATCGAATATCACCGGCTCACCTTTCCTGATGATCCGGTGAATGATCGAATCGGTATGGATCGCCGGAGCAAATCTTCCGTCTTTTGCCCGGAACAGGGTGTAATCATCAAAAATACTGCGCTGGTAGATCGCCACCGATTCGTATCCGGATATCTTCGGGAGCATCTCAAGAAGGGGATCCCACATCTCCTGGGTCGTCGAAACGCCTTCGAGAATAAATGCGAGTTCCCGGCTCATCATCTGCCGCTGCCGGTCAGCGTCCTCTTCGGTGATATCGTTGACGATCGTCAGCAGATACCGGCGGTCGACCGAGAGCTTCATCGGAATGACCCGCGCGGAGATGTATCTGGTCTCTCCGTTGACGACGATCCGGTCCTCGGATACCCGGACTTCATCGCCGGTCAAAGCAACCGTGTCGTGTGCTTCGGTCAGCCGGACGGATCCGATCTTCGCCAGGACCTCCTTTGAAGTCATACGGGAAAGCTCAGCGCGTGATTTCTGCAGAAACAGCTCCGCGGATTTGTTCACATAATAGTATTTCCGGGACTCCATCCCGATCACCGTGATGATCGCCGGAATATTGTTCATCACCGAGTCAAGGAATCTCTTCCACCGTTTTGCCCCGAGCTCCGCATCCCTCCGGTCGGTAACGTCCCGCAGAGCGCCGTTGTACCCGAGAAAAATGGATCCTTCCTGTTCAAGAAGGACCGGAGATCCGGAAAATTCGCAGTAGATCTTTCTGCCGTCTTTGCAGATGAAGGGGAACTCCGGGAGGGTGAACCCGTTTTCCCGGGAGACCGCTGATGCAAGTTCCCAGTCGAAACGGGCCGCCGCTCCTTTGGGCATGAACGCCGAGAGTTTGCGCCCGTTCAGCTCCTCCGGCAGATAACCTGTCACGCTGGTTATCTGGGGGCTGATGTACTGGATGCAGAATGTTTCATCGACGGACCAGATGACATCATGGATCGTTTCGACGAGACGGCGAAACATCGCCTCGCTTTGTTCAAGCGCGGCTTCCGAGTTGACTTTTTCGGTGATATCGTCCCAGACAACGGTAACGCCGGGGCGTCCGTCGGAGAGGACCATGGGATAGATCCGCTGATCCAGATAACTTTCGGTACCGTTTTTCAGCAGACGAAGTTCGCTTCTGACCATTTCTCCCTGAAGGGCCGCTCTGATCTGGTCGGTCAGGACATCACTGCAGAATGTTTTGCAGGCGCTTTCATACACATATTTTCCGATGATCTGGTCGGATTCTGCGCCAACAAAGGAGAGTAATGATTCGTTTGCCTGAATGACCCTGAGATCCGCATCGATCAGCAGCACCATCTCAGAGGAGAGGTTGAGCATCGCGGATACGGGGACCCGTTTTGATAAGAAAAAAACCTTGGCTTTGCCAAAGGTGCGCATCTCGACCCGGCCGGACACCAGAAGATTATCCATGTATCGCGCTATGGTGTTTCGGTTCAGATGCGTGGCGTCGGCGATCTCCGTGACTGACATCCCCCGGGGATTCTCCCGTAAAAGCGTGAGTATTTCAGAGAATTCGCCAGTCTGCTCTGCCATTACACTTTATTTGGTTCGGGAAATAATAATGCTTTGCACTATGCAGTGCATCTATGCCCATCATCAATGCCGTGCATTGGTAGATATATTTAAATATAAGAATGACAAATAGTATTGTAGCAGCTTGTGAGAAGAGCACAAGCGGCAAACAGACCCGTGAACAAAATCAGTTCTGTAAAATGGGAAACAAGGACACACCACACACACACCTGCCTTTTCCACAGAATATACACCTCACAAAACACCACAAAAACACCACACCACCACAGTTTTCGGGTCTGTTCCATAAAATACTCAGGTTAATGACACGTACCACTCTCTCTTAAAACCTCTCCAATTTTTTTAGGTTTTTCCCTTCTTTGCCGGAAGGGGAAATCTATTCAGATCACTGACCTGTTCTTTGCGCTTGTTTTCCGCAGAGCGGGCGGTTTTGTTTTCGTCAAAACAGCGGACAGGAATTAAAATAAAAAAGCAGGATGGTCAGACAGATTCACGGACAGGAGTATGAATCCACCATGCCGATCTCGCGGTCATCCTCTTCCTCTCCGGGTATCGCCACCGGATACCGGCCGGTAAGACATCCCAGGCAGAGGTTTTCCCGGGGGATCCCGATCGCCTGAATAAGCCCGTCCAGCGAAATATGGGCCAGACTGGTCGCATCGATCTCCGCCTCCACTTCCGGAACGGATTTTTTCGAGGCGATCAGTTCATTTCTTGTCGGAAAATCGGTTCCGAGATAACAGGGCGCAATGATCGGCGGCGAAGCGATCCTGAGATGCAGTTCCTTTGCGCCGAACTCGCGCACAAGAGACAGGATCTTTTTCGAAGTCGTCCCCCGGACGATACTGTCATCAACCAGGACCACCGACTTGTCTTTGATATGGCCGCGAACAGGATTCAGCTTCATCCGAACGGCGATCTCGCGTTTTTCCTGTGTCGGCATAATGAACGTCCGGCCCGTATACCGGTTTTTGATCAATGCTTCCCGGAACGGAATGCCGGATTCACGGGAAAAGCCGGTAGCTGCCGCGGTCCCGGAATCCGGGATCGGCGAGATCAGATCCGCTTTTGCCGGAGCTTCCTGTGCGAGAAGCGCGCCGGTCTTTCTGCGGACTTCATACACCGACACGCCGTCGATGATCGAATCCGCCCGCGCGAAATACACATACTCAAACATACAGTGGGCACAGGACTTTGATTTCATCATACTGCGGGAAAATACTTCCCCTCCCTGCAGTCTGACACTCTCTCCGGGAGCGATATCCCGGACGAACTCTGCCCCGAGCGTATCCAGCGCCACGCTTTCCGAAGCGAGGATGTGTCCGCCGGTCTCCGTCTTCCCAAGACACAGCGGTTTGATCCCGAGCGGATCACGGAATGCATACAGCGTTCCGTCCAGCATAAAAATCACCGCATACGACCCGCTGATCTTGCGCATACAGTAACTGATCGCTTCGTCGGGCGTGTGATCATGGATGATCTCGTTTGCAAGGATCGCCGCGATCACCTCCGTATCCGATGTCGTGGAAAAGATGTGACCGTGTCCTTCGTATTCGTATCTGAGTTCATCCGTATTGATCAGATTCCCGTTGTGCACGAGTGAAAGGGAATGCCCCCGGAACATAAAATGGAAGGGCTGGATGTTCTCCGGTTTCGACCCTCCGGTCGTCGGATATCTCACATGCCCGATGCCGGTCGTTCCGGTCAGACGTTCGAGCACAGGTCCGCTAAATACTTCGGCCACCAGTCCGTAGCCTTTGTATTTATGTACGGTCTCACCATCATACGTGAAGATGCCTGCACTCTCCTGACCCCGGTGCTGGAGTGCATATAATGCCAAGTATAATGATCCCGATACCTCAGCCGTATCGGTAATGCCCGCGATGCCGCACATGTTGTGTAAATATTGGCTGTATTCAGATATAGGTTTAACAGACGAAGACCGCGGTCGCGACAACGGTCGTCCAGCTGCCGTTTGTATCCGTCTCGGCTGCAATACTGATGTTGCTGGTTTTCACGATATCCCCGCCCTCTTTTTCAAGAATTGTTGCAAGCATCGTTCTTGCCAGCTCTTCGGCATATTCTCCGCACGCCTCTTCCGAGACCCCGAAACAGTGATGCTCCGAAAGATACCCGTGCTGCCTGTCATGGATCTTTGGAACGGCAAGTCCGATAGCTGCCGCTATCGTCTGATCCGGCTCGTTCGATGCGTTTTTCGCCATCACGCAGTACACGATCTCCCCGGGTCTCAGACAGGCGAGCCCCTCCTCGCGCGAGACGATATCCGCGTCCGGCGGCATGATCGAAGAAACGTACACCAGATTGAATGGGGCGATCCCTGCGTTTCTGAGGGCCATCTCGAACGAAACGAGCTGATCTTTGTGAACACCCCGGCCTTTCGTAAAGAATACTTTTGCAGGAACTACCATCGTAGTTAATTGGTCTCATTAACTAGCTCTTAAGGGTTGTGTTAGAGGACCAAGACCTGAAGCGAGTGGATTAAAATACGGTGATATCCTATTAATTGTTACGTACAAAAACCCGGCCGGGGTATGAACTGCCCCAAACCGGCTTTTTGAACAGAACACCAGTAAATCGAGGAAGTAATTGATGGCGGATTCAGTAGTTGACAGTATTTTAGCGGCGAGATATTACCGCACCGGTGAGGCATCGTTTGAAGATGTCTGCAGGCGGGTTGCAGATGCATTAGGTGAGACACCGGAAGAGACAAAGGAATACTTTGACGCGATGATGACCTTGTCGTTTCTTCCAAACTCTCCGACACTGATGAACGCGGGAACTCCGCTCGGCCAGTTATCGGCATGTTTCACCCTCCCGGTGAGCGATTCACTCCCGGAGATCTTTGACGCGATCCGCTGGGGAGCGATCATTCATCAGTCGGGAGGGGGCACAGGCTACAACTTCTCCCATCTCCGTCCCGAAGGCTCCCCGGTCCGTTCAACAGACGGCGTAGCATCCGGTCCGGTCTCGTTTATGCGGGTCTTCAATGCCGCCACCGATGTCATCAAACAGGGCGGCAGACGCCGCGGGGCAAACATGGGTATTTTGAACGTCTGGCATGCCGACATCATGAAGTTCATCAAAAGCAAAGCCAAAGAAGGTGACTTCAGCAACTTCAATATCTCGGTCATGGTCTCGGACGCGTTCATGGACCTGGTCGTAAACGGCGAAACGGACAAGGTCTGGGTGACCGGCGCCGACGGTACAGAAATAACCGTCGGAGAGATCTGGCAGGGCATCATCGAAGGAGTCTGGAAGAACGGCGAACCAGGCATCCTCTTCTACGATACGATCAATAAGAAAAATCCCACCCCCAGCCTTGGGGATATCGACACCACCAACCCCTGCGGCGAACAGCCGCTTCTTCCCTTCGAATCCTGCGTTCTCGGCAGTATCAACCTGGCAAAGTTCGTCAGAGCCGACGGGATCAACTACGAAGCTCTCGACAACATGACCAGAATGGGTGTCAGGTTCCTCGATGCCGTCATCACCAAAAACGTCTTCCCGATCCCGGAGATCCGTTCGGCGACCAACCGGACACGAAAGGTCGGTCTTGGTCTGATGGGCGTCCATGATGCGATGCTCATGCTTCGGATCCCGTATGATTCAGAAGCAGGCAGAAACTTCTGCACCGAAGTGATGGAGCGGGTCAACAATGTCGCCGTCGAAGAGTCTGTCATTCTCGGGAAAGAAAAGGGCACGTTCCCCGCATATGAAGGAAGTGTCTGGGATAAGCAGGGAGTCATTATGCGAAACGCCGCCCTCACCACCATCGCCCCGACCGGAACGATCTCACTTCTCGCAGGCTGCTCGTCCGGTATCGAACCGGTCTTCTCGTTTGCCTACACCCGGAGAAACACGGTCGGCAAAACATTCGTGATGGTCCACCCCTACTTCGAAGCGGAACTCAGACGCGTCATCGCCTCGCTCGGCTTTGACGGCGCCAAAGCGGAAGCAAAACGCGATGAAGTTATTAACCATGTCCATGAGACCGGATCGGTCCAGGATGTCGAGTGGCTGCCGGATTCATTCAAAGCGGTTTTCAAGACCGCTCTGGATATTGGCTGGAAGGATCATGTCTTAATGCAGGCGGCATTCCAGAAACATGTCCATGCCTCGATCTCGAAGACGATCAACATGCCGGTCTCCGCATCGAAAGAGGATGTTGAACAGGCAGTCCTTCTTGCATGGAAGGAGGGGATCAAAGGCATGACCCTCTACCGAACCGGGTCCCGAGAGGATGTTGTTCTCGCTCTCGAGAAGCAGGAGTCCGCAAAGCCTGCCGACGTCCCGGAGAAGCCGGCTCCCGGCACCGTCCCGCAGTTACTCTTCACCCGCCCGCGTGAACTGGTCGGAAGGACCTTCCTTGCTCAGTCGGGATGCTGCCGCCTGTATATCACGGTGAACACGATGGACGGAAAGCCCATGGAAGTGTTCATCCGGACCGTCGGAGCCGGATGCGAAGCGAGCAGCAATGCGCTCGGCCGGAGTATCAGCACGGGTCTCCAGAACGGGGTGCCGTATGAGAAGTTCGTAAAACAGTTTGCGAAAGTGAACTGTGTTTCCGCGATCAAAAACAAAAACTCGGAAGGTATGTCCTGTGCCGATGTGGTTGGGAAATGCATCGAACTTGCGGCGACCAATCAGGCGATCACGACACTCGATAACTGGTCCCTGACCCCGGTGACGCCGGGAGAAAAGAAAAACCCGCCCTGCCCCGAGTGCGGCGAGCCTCTGGACTTCGGCGAGGGCTGTAATATGGGCATCTGCAAACACTGCGGATGGAGCGGATGCAGCTGAGATTTTACCAATATCAGCACATCCCTCTTTTTTAAGGAGGATTCGCGCCGCAGAATTTGCGAATCGAATCCGCCTCCCCCTTTCTCCTTATTTTCTCGGGAAGTATGAGAGCAGATCCCACGCCAGGGACTCAGCCTTCTTCTCATTGGTCATCATTGTGTCCAGACGGTGAGCTCCCGGCACTTCGATCGCTGAATCTTTGATATCCTGAATAAATAGATCCACCACATCCTTGTAGACCTGCCAGGTCCCGTAGGACGTCGATTCATATCCCCATGCCTTCATCAGGGCGGCGGCAGGTCCGCTGACAGGCCGGTTTCCGATAAACGGACTAACGGCCACCGTAAACGTATTCTGCAGAGCCTCGCGGACCCCTTCACACTCAAGGATCGGGCCGATACTCGTCACCGGATTCGACGGACCGATGATCACCCCGTCACTTGCTTCGATCGCTGCCAGAACTTCGGGCGTCGTTTTCAGCGGTTCACTGTCGGCGGTTTTTCTCACCACTCCGGTGATCTCCACATTCCCGCGCAGTTTCACCCAGTACTCCTGATAATGCATCAGGGTCCCATCTTCACAGACGACATAACTCGTCACCTCCTGATCCGACATAGGCAGGATCTTTGCCGATATCCCATAGCCTTTCGCGATCTTCTCCGTTGCCTTCGTCAGACTCATCCCCTGCCGCAAAAACTCGGCGCGGGCAATATTTGTGGCCCGGTCACGATCCCCAAGCGGCAGAAGCTCCGTATATCCAAGCTTTTCCATCGCATGGAACGTTTCAAACGAATCCCCGCGGATCCCCCACCAGGAATCCGTGTTCAGCAGTCCGGAAAAAAGATACTGCACGGTGTCGATATCCGGAGAAACATACAGACCCGACATTCGGATATCCTCTGCCGTATTCACGACGACCGTGATCTCGTGATCGCGCAGGATCTGCCGGAGACCCCGGATGAGTTTGGGCGTTCCTGTGCCGCCGGAAAAAACAGTGATCATTGCTAAAGGGAATTGGACGGGGGATGTTATGAAAATTATGGATTCGCCGGGAGTTTTGCTTTCAGCGCAGAAACGAACTCATCCATACCGGCGACCCCTGCAGGAATGATCGCGCCCTGCAGAGAATCCACATAGATATACACCGCCCCGTTCCCGGTCACGATATCCTTTACCGATGCATACGGCGAAACAGAAATATTTGGCCCGATCGAAAAATGCATCCCGTCCTCTTCGAGCGACAGAGCGGCCTGCATCTCCCAGGGGGCGTTCGATCTGCCTTCCCGCAGATACTTTCTCAGATTCCTGTCGATGATCTTCCAGTAAAACTTTGGATAGACCAGATAGATCAAAACGGCAGTGATCACTCCTCCGGCGACCCCTGCCCAGATGTAAGTGAATCCGGAAAAAGTCACGGCAAGCAGGACAGGCAGGAAAAAGAACACGCCCGCCATATACACGCGTGAACGTGCAAACTGGGATCTCATGGAACGAGAACGGGCGTAATGGGATTTATTGAACGCGATATAGTCGTTCTCGGTTAACGTATACTCGAGATGCATTACCATTCGGTAGGTTTTGGAGATACAAGAAGTTTCCCAAAAAAAAGTTACTGGCCTGCCGGTGAGATATGCCGGCAGCAGCAGGAGCATTCGTTTTTGATATCCAGAGGGAACGTCCCGCCCGAACACGCCATACACAGATCCTCTGCAGGAATCCCGATCGAAGCGACGAGATCCTCGGTCGAAACATACTTCAGGCTCGTCGCGTGGATCTTTTCGCGGATCGACTCCAGATCAAGGCCGGCCGCGATCAGCTCATCACGGGTCGGCAGATCGACCCCGAAATAACACGGGGCAACGATCGGCGGTGATCCGATCCGGAGATGGACCTCATCGGCCCCGAAATCTTTGACCATGTCCACGATCCGAAGCGAAGTCGTTCCCCGAACGATACTGTCGTCAACCAGAATGACCGACTTGCCGGTCACGTGGCGGCGGACCGGATTCATCTTCATCCGCACTGCGTTCTCCCGGAGATTCTGAGCCGGCATAATGAAGGTCCTGCCGACATACCGGTTCTTCAGCAGACCTTCGATATAGGGAATACCGGACTCGGACGCATAGCCGGTAGCAAACGCGATTCCAGAATCAGGCACCGGCGAGACAAGATCGGCTTTCGGGGGATTTTTTGCCAGACACGCCCCGATCTTTCTTCTGGCGTCATACACAAGCACGCCGTCGATGACCGAATCGGGCCGGGCGATATACACATATTCAAAAACGCAGTAGGCCTTGTGATCCGACTCAAGGACCTGACGGTGTGTTACTCCGTCCTGGGTTATCGTAAGAAGTTCGCCGGGACAGACATCCGCTTCGAACACTGCCGAAAGGATATCGAGAGCCACACTCTCCGACACTACGACATGTCCAAACCCGGTCTTTCCAAAACACAGCGGTTTTGTGCCGAGAGGATCACGGAACGCATACAGGATCCCATCGAGGATCGCGACGCCTGCATACGCGCCTGAAAGCCGCAGCATGGTATTTACGAATGCCTCCTCTGCAGACACGCCGGATATCAGCTCATGAGCGATCATCGCGGCGATCAGTTCAGCATTGGTCGTTGTGGAAAAAATGTGCCCCTTCCCCTCATACTCGCTTCGAAGCGTCTCACGGTTGATCAGAGCAGCGGAAACGGTAACAGAAAGCTTGTGGTTTTTAAAAGTAAAATTGAGAGGCTGGATATTTTCTATCCTGCCCCGGTGTGCTTTCTGGGTGTACAGAACCTGTCCCACGCCCACATTGCCGGCTAGTCTGCCGAGGATCTCTTCACAAAACACTTCAGAAAGTTGTCCGGGCCCTTTGTGCATAAAAAATGCCTGCCCGTCAAAAGTAGATATGCCTGCCGCTTCCTGCCCTCTGTGCTGCAGGGCGTGCAGAGCATAATAAAGGGGGTAAGCGACACCTCGGGAGTCGATGATGCCTGCAATACCGCTCATATTACAACCTTTTTAGTTATCTGCTGCTTTTTTCGTCCAGTTGTACCCGCGGATTTTTGAGCTTTTGCCAAAACCGCATGATGAACATACACCGTGCCTTGCGTGCATAGACTGCTTTCCGCAGCGGCGACAGATGATGTGGGAATGCTTGTTGCGCAGACCCATTGATGGAGTGCCTTTTGTCATTGGTTAAATTCACCTCGATGTTATTCTACGGAGGGGGAAATGTAGATTACGTTGTCTCCACGTACGATCAAAGTGCCGAGTGGAACCATGCCGTTCTCCCCTTCTTCCTCAGCCTTGTCAAGAACCAGGTTCATGTGAACGTCGTATCCCTGAAGAACTCCACGGATCTCCCGTCCACCTTTCAGTGAAATGATTACCGGCTGGCGGTTCAGAACCTGATCTAAAATTTCAAGTGGTCGCTTTGTCATTGGATTACCTCTCGTTCCTCTCAGGGAGAGAGTCCGAAACGAAATGCTCCGGCACACCGTGCCGGGCTTATACGCAAAGCCGAAGGCATATGCGCACGTTTCGGACGTCACATAAGCTTAGAGACTCATGGACGAGTGCTTAATGTATATGCCACTGAAACACATAAAGATAGCGGGAAAAGAAGCCGGCGGCAGACCGGATGCCAAAAGAAAATCTCTGCAGATATTGCAAAAAAAATATCCGCAGGCGCCTCCCGGGTCACCCCGCCGGATCCCCCAACCCGGCACGGAGTCTATTTACTTTCCCGCGCCAAATGATACACTAACCTATGGCAGACCTTATCATCAAAAAACGCCACGCCATCAAAAAAAGTCAGCTTGCAGCTTTGATGACCAAGCTTACAGACAGTATCGGGGATGATGCAGCATTATACGAGGCTCCGATGATCGAGATCGCGGAAACGGCATCCAAATTCAACATCTACATCATCGACAAAAAACCGCTGATCATGGAAAAGGATGACTGGGCATTTCCAACGCTCCGGGGCGCGGTCACCCGTCCGTTTTCCGGGCGGCGGATCGTCGTCGACATGGGGGCGATCCCCTATATGATCAACGGGGCAGACGTGATGAGGCCGGGTATCGTTTCGGTAACGGACGATGTAAAAGCCGGCCTGCCTGCCCTCGCAGTCGACGAAAGCCATGACAAACCCCTTGCCGTTGTTCTTCCACTCTATGACGCAAAGGAAATCATCGCGCTTGAGAAGGGCAAGGCGGCCAAAAATCTCCATTACATCGGCGATGAGCTCTGGAATATGGAGATCTAGACGGCCCGCACAGATAGAATTAAATAACCAACAACTAAACTATTTTTCATATGGGATTTCTTGACGGAGTATTTGGCTCAAAGGAAAAATCGACAGATGAAGATACCTACATGAAGCTCGATCTGCAGGCGTACGAAGGGGCGGTCGGCGAGAACGAACCGGCAACCATGTATGTCAAGGTCGCCAGCGTCAGTGATATCAAAGACTGTCCAAAGATAAAAGACGAGATCTATAACGGAAATATTGTCATCATCGATATCACCAAACTGAAACTCGACAAGATCATGTTCGATCGCGTCATGGGCGATCTTCGTGCCGTTTCCCGCGATGTAAACGGTGATATCATCGGCCTTGGCGATCAGCGCTATGTGATCGTTGTGCCGACCGGTGTCCGCATCTCCCGCGAGAAACTCGGCGGGTACTAATTCCCGATGCGCCAGGTAGTTCCAGCACCCTGTCCTGACTGCGGAGAGGAGATCGAATATATCTATGATACGGAAAACATTCCGTATTTCTCCGACATTCTCCTTATCTGCGGCGTGTGCAGCTGCGGGTTTAAGATCGTTGACACGATGGTCATGAACGATCATGAACCAAGCTGCTGGGAGCTGAAGGTCGAGACCCCGGCCGATCTGGACGCCCGCGTCGTTAGGAGCATGCAGGGGGAGATCGATATCCCTGAGTTCGGGATAAATATCCGTCCCGGCCCCGCCTGTTTCGGGTTCGTCTCAAACATCGAAGGCGTCCTTGAACGTGCAGAGGATGCCGTCAAACGAGCTGCGATCTCCTGTGAAGGAGACGAGATATGCCGGGCGGCCGAACTCCTCAAAGAGATCGAAAAGGCACGAAGATCCGAGCTCCCCTTCACTGTCGTCATCATGGATCCCAGCGGAAACTCAGGCATCGTTTCCTCAAAAGCAAAAAAGACCAAACTCGATATTGAGCCGGAACAAAACGGATACTCCGTCAAACCGCTCGCTTAACCCCAACATGGATAATCCCCGATACATTCCGAACGCTGAGGAGATAAAACGCCTCAGCGCTTTTTTAAAGATACGCAGCATTCCCGAACTCGAAAAACAGACGGTCTCCTACATCGAAAAGGTGACTGGCAAGTCCTGGAAGGATGAGACGGTCCTGGAAAAGATCCGAAACGCCATCCTTGCCCAGAAGGAGTCATACTGGAAAGAGGGGGGCAAAAAAAATGTTTCCTACAAAGGAGCATACAGTGTTCTGGGTTATATGGCGTACCAGATGCCCGGATATGTCATGGAGTTCTCCGAGTTTTTTGCCGGCCTTGTTACCTCCGGACTGATCCGGAAACATGTGAAGATCTTAGATATCGGATCCGGACCCGGGACGGTTTCGATCGGGATCGGCCGTGTCCTTTCCTGTCTTGAAGGGATGACGGCCGAGATCACGCCCCTTGAGCAGTCTGAGACCCATATCGAGGCGTATCAGGCGGTCGTGCCGGCATTTCTGACCCAGGCCGGCGGCAAAGTCACTGCAAACAAACCGCTTGCCCTGGATATCACCAAAGAGATCCCCGAAGGCGAGTTCGATCTGATCGTCTGTTCGAACGTGATCAACGAACTGAGCGGGCTCGACCCGGAGCAGAAAGCCGATCTGGTTCTCGCGCTTTCGAAGCATCTTGTCCCGGACGGGAATCTGGCGATCCTTGAACCGGCCGATCTGACGAATTCGACGATGCTTCGCGATCTCTCACGCGATGTGAAGAAGAAGGGTCTCACGATCTACGCTCCATGCAATGATCTGCGGGGCGTGTATTGTACGGTCTCTCCCTGCTGGTCGTTTCGGTCCTACGCAGACATCAAGCCGACGGAGCTGATGTTTGCTCTCGGCGGTGCTGAGGAGAAGTTCCGGTTCGTGAACACGGATGTGAAGTTTTCGTATGCGATCCTAAGAACCGACGGTCACAGAAAATGCGGATACAGGATCCCTGCTGAGGCGAAGCGGGCGAGGCTTTCCCAGCTGAAGAAGCATCTGGAAAAACGGATCCATATCACGGTTTCCGTAATGTCGGCCGACATCGGGGATGCGAAAAATTATCTGTTCCTTGTCTGCGACGGGACGGGGACGACGCCGACGTACCTCGCCCTTCCGGCATTCCACCGGACGCCGGAGCATGAAGCTTTGCTTACCGCATCCTACGGATCTGTGGTGGCGGTCGATTCGGTGCTTGTCCGATTCAACAAGCAGCAGAATGCCTATAATCTGCTGATGGGCCGGGAGAGTTTTACGCGGATGATCGCGGGGACCCCGACGGGAAATGCCGCGCCGGATAAGATCGCATTGCTGAAGAAAAAATACGGCAGAAAACCCTCGCCGAACTACCGCGGGAAGAAGACGGGAAAGCCTGCGAATAAGAGATAGGGGGTTTTTTTCTCCCGGATATTTTCCTTTTTTCTATGGTCCTGCCGGATAGATTTATCCGGGCTGACTGCATAACGATGGACATATGAAAAAAATCGCAGTCTTCGGGATGATCCTTCTCGCATGTGTCTTTGCAGCCGGATGTGCGGTCCCGGGAACAACGCCTGACCCTATCGTCGGTATATGGAGTGCGGATGATCCGATGCAGTTCAATGATTCGAGTTTCACGTATGTTTTCCATCCGGACGGGACCGGGAATGCCCTGGAGACGTCTGCGGATCCTGCAGAGTCTTCCGGGATGTACAATATTACCTGGAGATCGACGGAGGAGGGGACGTATGAGGCCATATCTCTGTATGAGCTGGTTTTTTCAGAGGATAAGAAGATCTTTACCATCCTGGGCGACGGATCCGGCGACCGGTTCATTGGAGACGGTTTTGTCGGCGTCTGGATGAAGGAGACCCCGGAGGAGTTCGACGGCGTTTTGTATGAGGCGAGGTTTGCGTTTTATGAGGATACTACCGGGTCGTTTTCCTGGCATTATCTGAATAACGGGACGCAGGAGTCGAGTTATCCGCTTGCCTGGTCGGCAGAAGACGGCGTGTACCGGTATTGGTATCCGGATGATCTTTCGACGTTCACGATCGGAGCTGACGGGGTTCTTACGGAGAGATGGGGTGACGGGGTCTATACCTATACCCGGGTATAGGAACCATTTTTTTTAATTGGGGTTACGCGGTGCGATTTCAACTGAAAAAAACATCAGTAGTGCTTTGATGTACTTCGATTGTAAGAAAGAAACCAAGTATACACTTCCCGAATTGGCTTGAAACTAATACCGCCTCCGTCCTATTTATACAAGGGAGAGCAAATCTCTGATTTGCGAGCGCGGTTGGTTTTTTCTCTTGTGTCCACAAAATGCCGTACACGAAATCGAAGTACATTCATTATGACTTCAGTTCAGCCCGATCAAAATCACAACACAGAATAACCCCATTCCAAAACAATATCACGACGTTTTTCTATGGAAAAACCGCAAATATATCAAAATTCCAAGCAGCTGTCAAAAGGGCTAAATCTGAAAATCAGAAACAAAACAGAATATTTAAACAACAATATCACAACAAATCTCAAAAACCGTAAGAAAAATGGACCCGCTGGAATTCGAATCCAGGATCTCCGCCATGTCAAGGCGACGTCATAGCCAGCTAGACCACGAGTCCGATGAATCGCACCTTGTGTGCCTTACTAGATTGTTCCTCGACACATATAAATTTTTTTAACTTGTGCCGGAAAAATAAGGGGAGATCCCCATTCAGAGTCTGACAAATTTCGCTGCAGTGATCCCGTCGCTTGACGCGACCTCCTTCATCACTTCAGGAGAAACAACATCATCAACCGCGAGGATCATCAGAGACTCGGAACCGACATTCCTGCCGCCGACCTGCATACTGGAAATATTCACGTTATGCTTGCCAAGGATCATACCCACCGGACCGACAACTCCCGGGCGGTTCACATGATCCGCAAGGATAACAAATCCGCTTGGAACAATATCCGTCGCGTATTTCCCGATCGCAATGATCCGGGGACCCGCGCGCGTAACGATACCCGAGATCGACTCCCGGCCCTTCTCCGTAGTATAACTCAGCGTCACCAGAGACTTATAATCCCCTGCTTCGCTTGACGTCTTCTCAAAAATCGTAATACCGCGTCCCTGGGCAATAACCTCAGCGTTCACAATATTCGCCGGCTCATGAAGAACCTGCTCAAGCATCCCTTTGATCCCAAGACGGGTCACATACTTCAGATTCTGCTTCAGGTCGGCAATCTCGCCGAGATACGCAAACTCCACTTCCGTGATCGCTCCGTCCGCGATCTGGGCCGCAAGGCTCCCCATCTTCTCAGAAAGAAGCGCATACGGATCGATCTTCGCCTTCACATCTGCAGAAACCTGAGGCGTATTCACCGCGCTCTTCGCAGAGCCGCCCTTCAGCACATCGATACACTGATAGGCAACCGAGATCGCCACATTCTTCTGGGCTTCAACAGTACTTGCGCCAAGATGCGGAGTAACGATCACCGAATCCAGCTTCAGCAGCGGAGACTCGGTCGGCGGCTCAACCTCATACACATCCAGAGCAGCTCCGGCAACTTTGCCGGCAACGATCGCATCGTACAACGCAGCTTCATCAATGATCCCGCCCCGGGCGCAGTTGATCAGCCGGACACCGGTCTTCATCGTCGCGATCGACTCCTTATTCACAAGATGGGTCGTGGACGGAATAAGCGGCGTGTGGACCGTGATAACATCAGCCTTCGTAAAAAGCTCGGCAACGCTCATCATCTCGACACCCATCGCCGCTCCGACCTCCGCCGGAATGAACGGGTCGTAGGCAATGACCGTCATCTGAAGGGCCTGGGCGCGCTTGGCGACCTCACGGCCGATACGGCCGAACCCGACAACGCCGAGGACCTTGCCGTTCATCTCATTGCCCATAAATTTCGAACGCTTCCACTCGCCCTTCTTCAGCGATGCATTTGCCTGCGGAATGTTTCTCGCCATCGCCATCATCATCGCGATCGTGTGTTCCGTCGCTGCGAGCGTATTTCCTTCCGGCGCATTGGAAACGATGATGCCCTTCCTCGTCGCCGCTTCGCAGTCGATATTGTCCACGCCCACGCCTGCACGGCCGATATACTTCATCCTGTCAGCCGCCTGAATGATCCGGGCGGTCACCTGGGTCCCCGAGCGGACGATCAATGCGTCGTATTCGCCGATGATTCTGACGAGTTCGTCTTCCGAGAGATCAGCTTTCTCATCGACATCGCAAAATTCCTTTAATATAGCAATACCCTCTGCTGCAAGAGGATCAGATACCAGTACTTTGAAGCTCACGGATAATCGTGTACTTATTTGGCAGTCACCCGTATAGTATGTTTCTGTGCTGAGCAAAACCCTCCGCCAAAGAAAAATCCCCACCCAAAAATCCCCGGAAAAAAGATATCCTTTTGCCCGGCATCCAAAGGACCCGGCCGGCGAAAAAACTGCTCCCTGCCAATAATCTATTATTGTTAAGGGAGTAATGATATAATGAGTATCTATGGACAAATCACCCAATATTCTCTGGCTGACTGAAATCCGCAACACTGACATCACCTCAGTAGGCGGGAAAGGCGCTTCCCTTGGGGAGATGACCCATGTCGGTCTGCCTGTCCCACAGGCGTTTGTGGTTACAGCGCAGGCATTCCGCCGTTTCTTACAGCTGACAAAACTGGAAGACCCTCTTTTCACCATCCTTGAAAAACTCGACGTTGACGACAACGATGCCCTCAACGCAACCTCCGAAAAAGTACGGGCAATGGTCGGTACGGCAAAAATGCCGGACAAAATCAAAAAAGAGATCATTGAATCCTACAAAAAAATGGGGAACCAGACCGTTGTCGCCGTTCGTTCAAGCGCCACTGCTGAAGACCTTCCCGATGCATCCTTTGCCGGTCAGCAGGACACCTATCTCAACATCCTTGGCGACAAAGACCTCCTTGAAGCCGTCCAGAACTGCTGGGCATCGCTCTACACCTCCCGTGCCATCTACTACCGTTCAAAGAACGGCTTCGATGACCGCAGCGTGAATATCGCGGTCGTCGTCCAGCAGCTTGTCTACTCGGAGAAAGCCGGCGTGATGTTCTCATCCCACCCGGTCTCCGGTGCCAAAACCGTCATGATCGAAGCATCCTGGGGACTTGGCGAAGCCATCGTTTCCGGAACCGTTTCTCCCGACAACTATGTCTATGACAGAAAAGGCAGAAAGATCATCCAGAAGACCGTCGCCACAAAATCCGTCGAGATCATCCCTGACGGAAAGAAAGGCACAAAAGTCGCTGAAGTCGCAAAAGACAAACAGAACATCCAGGTCCTTTCCGACAAAGATATCCTCCGGCTTGCTGAGTATGCAGTAAAATCCGAGGAACACTACAAGAGCCCCCAGGATATGGAATGGGGTATGGTCGGCGACACGATCTACATCCTCCAGTCCCGCCCGATCACGACGATCCAGAAAAACCCGGCAAAATCCTCTTCCTCGGCTTCATCCGCCTCGGGAACCATCATTCTCCAGGGATACGGCGCTTCCCCGGGCGTTGCATCCGGAAAAGTCATTCTCGTCAATGATGTGAAAGACACCTCCAGAGTCCAGGAAGGAGACATCATGGTCGCCACCATGACGAACCCCGACATGGTCCCGGCAATGAAAAAAGTCGTCGGCATCATCACCGATGAAGGAGGAATGACCTGCCACGCCGCGATCGTCTCCCGTGAACTCGGAACACCGGCAGTCGTCGGAACCAAACAGGCGACCTCCCTTCTGAAAGAAGGTCAGATCGTCACGATCGACGGAGAAAAAGGTATCATCTACGACGGAAAGCTTGCCGTCGCCGAAGAGTGCGGAGCTTCACCCAAAGGTCCGGCCATCGTCGCTTCGCCGATCATCACCGCGACCTCCGTCAAGGTCAATGTTTCCATGCCCGAAGCAGCAGCACGCGCTGCAGCCACCGGAGCAGACGGAGTCGGTCTCCTCAGGATCGAACACCTCATCATCGGGATGAACAAAACCCCGTCCTGGTACATCAAACACGACAAACAGGAACAGCTCATCAATGAACTGATGGACGGCATCAGGACCGTTCTCGATGCATTCCGCGGAAAATCGGTCTGGGTCAGAACACTCGACTCGCCGACCGACGAGTTCCTCAATATGGAAGGCGGCGAGGATGAACCTCATGAGCACAACCCGATGCTCGGATTCCGCGGTCTGCGCCGTGACCTCCGTCAGAAAGAGCAGTTCAGAATGCAGGCCGAGTGTTTCCGCCGTCTCTGGGAAGCAGGCTACCACAACCTTGGTATCATGTTCCCTCTCGTCCAGCACCCGCGCGAGTTCCTTGCAGCAAAAGAGTCGTTCCGCGAATGGGGAGTCGATGTGGAGCACATGGATCTGGGTATCATGGTCGAAATCCCGGCATCGGCGATCATCATCGACGAGTTCATCAAAGCCGGCATCGACTTCTGTTCCTTTGGAACGAACGATCTTGTCCAGTACACGCTCGCAGTTGACCGCAACAACGGTCTGATCGGCGAGATGTACGAACCCGAACACCCGGCTGTCATGCGTTTGATCGCATCCTGCATCGAACAGTGCAGAGAAGCAGGCGTGGAATGTTCCATCTGCGGTCAGGCAGGCTCAGATCCGAAGTTCGTCAAGTGGCTCGTAAACCAGGGGATCGCAAGCGTTTCGGCCAACATCGACGCCATCCAGAAGATCAGAGAGACCGTCGCAAAGACCGAGAAACAGATCCTGCTCAACGCAGCGCTCAAGAAAAACTAACCCCAACATATTTTTCAGCGTGATTATTCATGGAGGAGAAAGGATGCAAAAGAGAGGAGGTCATCTCTCTCCTCTCAGGATATCGCTCAGAGGATCTGCATCACGATCATATCCTCAGTTCGATGTGTACGATTCCGCATGAGATCGCGGTATCCGTACATGAAATGTTCAGCGGCACAAATCTCGGCGACCCGGGACTGTTTCCGGGCACAACACAGATAGAGGACCGTCTGGTCCATTCGCTCGGCGAACTTATGCACCATCCAAAGGCCGGCGGCTATGCGACCTCGGGCGGGACCGAGTCAAATCTGCAGGCGATCCGTATCGCAAAAAAACTCAAGCCCGGGATCATAAATCCCAATATCGTTGTGCCGGCTTCAGCGCACTTTTCGTTCGATAAGACCTGCGATATGCTCGGACTTGAGATGCGAACGGTCCCTTACGGGAAAAATTACACCGTTGACTGCGATAAAATGGCGGAGATGACCGATAAAAATACCATAGCCGTTGCCGGAATAGCAGGAACGACCGAGTACGGGATGATCGACGATATTGAGCGGATCGGCCGAATCGCTCTGGAAAACGATTTGTTCTTCCATGTTGATGCAGCGTTCGGCGGAATGGTGATCCCGTTTTTGCCAAACCCTGCGCCGTTCGATTTCGAAGTTCCGGGAGTATCCTCGATCTCGCTCGATCCGCACAAGATGGGAATGAGCACGATCCCCTGCGGATGTCTGCTCCTCCGTGAACCTGAGCAGTTTGGAACCCTCAACGTCGATACGCCGTATCTGACCGTGAAGAAGGAGTGCACGCTTGCCGGGACCCGGCCGGGAGCGGATGTTGCCGGCGCTTACGCCGTCATCAAACTCCTCGGACGAGAGGGTTTCCGTTCGGTCGTTGCCGGCTGTATGGAAAACACCCGCCGCCTGATCGAAGGTATGGAAGCGTTCGGTTATGTTCGGGCCGTTGATCCGGTGATGAACGTTGCGACGTTTGGTGACGGATCGGTCCCGAAGGGATGGGTCGTCTCCCATACACGGTTCGGCCATCTCAGATTCGTCGTGATGCCCCACGTGACCCGCGATGTCGTGGAAAACTTCCTCGCAGACGTCGCAAAGATCAACTAATTTTTTTAGAGAAGTTACGCGGTTTTGTGATCTCGATCGGGAAAAACTGAGGTAATTATGAGATGCACTTCGATTTCGTGTAGGTAAACATGTGGATACATGAGAAAATTCCAACCGCGAATCGGCGCGAATCCGCCCTTCGGGCGAGAAAAATCGGATTTGCTGATCCTCACTCTCGCAAGTCTCTCGCAAGGCAAAGCCTTGCTCGGCTGAGGCCTCCCCTGCGGGTCAGCCCGCCCTCGACTTGCTCGTCCCTTCATCGGGAGCGTTCGGGCAAATCCTGTCGGCGCCCCAGCGCCTCCTGTGAGAGAAATATTTGGAGAGTATTTTTATGGAAAAGAGGAGGAGAACTTACTATTGGGAGCCGCTGGAGCGGCGACAGGATTTGCCCGAACGCTCCCGATGAGGGATGAGCAAGACAGCGAAGCTGGATGGCGAAAGTGAGGAATAGCAAATCCGATTCTGGGAGCAAGCCAAAGGCTTGCGGGATTCGCGCCGATTCGCGGTTGGTTTTTCTTAGTTTTCCACACCCAACAAACTCCTTCCCGAATTGGATCCACACCAACACCGCGTAAATCCCATTTACAGTACTTCTTGTACGAAACCGGACCCGTCCCAGACAAACACCTTCGCTTTCCCTGTTTTCAGAAATGCCCGGACCCGGGCGTCATGATCCTTTCTCACGAACCGAATGCCTTCGTCGGAAAACTTCTGCAGGATAGCTTTATGAAAAGCGATCTCCTGTTCCAGATACGCGGTTTCATAGACGATCGTTTCTTCGGCGATCCGGGAACACTCCTCATCAGAGATGATACAGTCATACTCCCCGTGTTCGTCGAGACCCGATATCTGCCGCCAGTCGATCTTTCCCCGGGCATCCGGCTCCCGGTGAAGCATATACGGATACACACGGCAGATCGCAAACCGCTGATCATAGATTTTGCATCGGCGGTTTTCGTCCAGAAACACGCAATCCCCGTTTTCTTGTGTTTTGAGAGCATACCCCGACACATAGAAGTTCCCGGACGGATCCGAGTACGGAAAATCGGGTGCCGGGATCATTGACTCAGGCGAAAACGATTTCAAACGGTTGGCATCCTCCGAAAGAAGAAACACATGACCGTTGAACGCTTTTGTGCAGCATTTCCCGCAGCAGGTACAGGAAAACCCGATCTCTCTGATGATGGTTTCCAGACCCTCTTGTGGATACGCTTTCAGCAGGGCAAGCTCATCTTCAAGCTCTGAAAGCTGCTCTTTTGGCGATGCCGCCATTTCAGAACTCCTTTTTCTCATAGATCCTGACCGATACAAAGTATGAGGCGACGACCGCAGCGATGGACGCTGCATCGAGCGTCAGCACAAAGGGCAGGAGATCTCCGGTAAACGATTCGCCGAAAAGAGCGAACCAGCCGACCAGAAATACTCCGGCTGCGATCATCAGCACAAACATCAGATACCTGGCTTTTTCCGAACCGAATTTATAGAGGAGCGGGATCAGACATGCTCCGTAGAAGATACCCAGAGCAGCGACAAGCAGCATGAACCACAGCGGGGTCGCGTTCGAAGGATCCAGATACATCATGACAGCAGCGATGGTCCCGGAGACCAGAAACGCGATCACGAAAAACACCAGCATCAGCAGATACTTGGATCGCACGATCTCCTGTCTCGTAACAGGCATCGTTAAGGCATACCGGTCCCACTTCGCCAGATCATCCATCGAAAGCGAGGTCATCGGAAGCAGAGCGGCAAAGATCATCAGCAGGAAGTACACGGTCATGATATTTCCCATCGGGATGAAGATGATCCCGAAGATGAAAAACATCAGAAGAAGGGTCTTTCCCATCGGCCGAAGGTTCAGCAGATCCTTGAGCATAAGGCCGGGAAGCAAAAACGCGGGTTTCATACCGCTGTCCCCCGGGCGTACATCAGCATCACCGACTCGGTCGAGACCGGATCCACGATCATCTCAGGATGCCGGACGATGAACTCCTTCTTGTCTTTGATGAGGACCTCACACCCAAACTGATTCGTCCGGCAGGTCAGGAATGATTTTTTGTCGAGAGCATCGAACTCCTCACGGCTGCATTTGAGAATCCCCAGATCTTCCAGAAGCTCATCTTTGGATTTGGAAAGCACGATCTTTCCTTCATGGATGAAGGTCAGGTAATCGGCGATCTTGTCAAGATCGCTCGTTATATGCGAGGAGAGCAGGATCGCATGCTCCTCGTCCTGAATGAACTCCAGGAAGATATCCAGGATCTCCTCGCGGACGACCGGATCGAGGCCGCTCGTAGGTTCATCGAGGATCAAAAGATCCGGGTGATGGGAAAGGGCGGCGGCGATGCTGAGTTTCATCTTCATTCCCCGGGAGTACTCTTTGATCTTTTTCTTTTCCGGAAGGCCGAACTGTCTGAGATATCTGAGATAGAGCGGATCGTCCCACGCGGGATAGATCCTTCCAAGGATCTTCGCCACGTCCGCCGCAGTGAGCGTGTCGTGAAAACTGCATTCATCGAAGACGACGCCGATACGGTTCTTCAGTTCCTTTTCGTGATCAGCAAAATCCAGCCCGAACAGTTTCACCGAACCGCCGGTTTTTTTCGCGATCCCAAGCATGGTTTTTATCGTAGTGGTCTTTCCTGCTCCGTTCTCCCCGATGAACCCCATGATGCTTCCTTTCGGAAGACAAAACGAGACGTCCTGCAGGGAAAAATCCGGATATTCTTTACATAATTTCTCTACACAAATCGCGTCAGACATTGTTATTCTCCATCATAGATGAGTTCGAGCATCTCCCTGAGCTCGGATCTTGGTATCCCGAAATGTTTCGCCGCATCAACGGCCTTCTGCAGATGCTCCTGAGCCAAAAGCAGCTGCTGTTCTCTGATCAGTTCGGTATTTTTTTTGGCGACAAAACTGCCTTTCCCGGGAACGGTCTCGATAAAACCGTCGCGTTCCAGATCGGTGTACGCCCTTTTCGTGGTGATGACACTGATCCTCAGCTCTTTTGCAAGAAGACGCATGCTTGGAAGCGGCGACTCGGGAAGAAGCTCGCCGCTGATGATCATGGCTTTGAGCTGCGTTGTTATCTGCTCATAGATCGGCTTTTCACTCGCGTTGCTGATAAGGATCTTCACCTGTTCGTACCTTGCCTAATGTGTATAATGTATATATACATTAAGCTTCCGGACGGAACGGTCCCTTTTTTTCCTCCCGTCTCAACCGTATAGGTCCTGGCACTGGATTCACGGAAATGATGAAAAAAGGTCTGCCGGAACCGTCAGAGACATCCCGGTCACGGATTTTAACGAAAATTTCACCGCCGTTTTCCTTCTCTTAGAAAAGAGGCCGGGTCCCGGAGTGTTTATCAGGTTTCAACCCCTATAATAAAGTACTATAGGGGAAGTATCACTTGGGAAGAATAGAGAACGCTAATCAGGACGTATCAGATGACGGCAGTATTATTCGTGTAAAACTGCCGAATAAACGAATACGCGAACAGTTTGCACAGGCCGAACTGATGCTTGGATCAAACCACATCAGAGTTCGATGCTCAGACGGCGTTACGCGCTTAGGGCGGATCAAAGGCAAGATTAAGAAACGAGTATGGATCCGTGAAGGAGATATCCTTATTGTTGTGCCCTGGGATTTCCAGGATGACAAGTGTGATATCATTTATCGGTATACCACCCCTCAGGTAGACTGGCTTCGCGGCCACAAATATCTTTAACATTTTTTTGTATGACAGTTGTTCCGGATTTCGATACGATAGCAAAAGCACACGGACATGTCTGTCCGGGGATCGCGCTCGGTTACAAGATTGCGCTTGAAGCAGCGGCATGGGCCGGGAATGAAACAAAGATCACCGTTCTGTCCTATACACAGCGGTGTCCGCTGGATGCTCTTAGATACATCTTCGATCTAAACAGCCATCCGGATCGTCTCACAATTGAAAACACGAACACCGGGAGTTATGTTCTGGAAAAACCGGACGGGAGCAGACTGTTCATCGATGAGGTCCCGGATACGAAACTCACGAGTGATGAACTCCACCGGCTCAAAGTGAGAGCAGCGGCAAAGACGGCAACGCCCGAAGAGTCGGACCGTTTGCAGGAGATCAGACTGGAAATGGTGAAAATCATGCTGGCTACGCCAAACGAGCAGCTGTTCACTGTGCGTGAAGAGCGGTAAAAAAGGGTGATCAGGTTCTGTATGCAAAAACATCTGCAGCAGATACCGCGTCCCAGGCTTCTTTTCTAAAACCTTCCGGCGATTTTTCCGCGTAAAGGGCAGCAGCTGCGGGCAGGCCGGCAGCTTCATTCAAAGCAAAGAGCTGATCAGCGGTTTCATCGACAGGATGAGCGAGGATCGCAAAAACGGCGTCGCGCATCTCCTGATATGCCGTGTTGACCGGATGCTGTCTGACCGCATTTTCAAGAGCAGCGCGTGCCTCTTCATAGC
Source organism: Methanocorpusculum bavaricum DSM 4179 (assembly GCF_000430905.1). Classification (NCBI taxonomy): domain Archaea; kingdom Methanobacteriati; phylum Methanobacteriota; class Methanomicrobia; order Methanomicrobiales; family Methanocorpusculaceae; genus Methanocorpusculum; species Methanocorpusculum bavaricum. The sequence continues at coordinate 39,614 of NZ_AUMX01000003.1, read as the reverse complement.
GGGATGTTCGGATACAGGATTTTGCAAGACCGGCCCAGGCTGCCGGGAACCGTTCATTGTGTTTTAAGGCGGAGAGGTAGGCTTCCGATGATCCTTCATAATTTCCAACTTCATACTCCAGCCAGCCGAGTTCCGCAAAGATCCGGGACCGGACCGGATTGGAGGGGTTGGCACGCAGAGCTGAACGAAACATCTGGCGTGCTTCATCCGGCATGCCAAGGGCCATGCAGCAGTGGCCGAGCCCCGAACAGATGAAGGATCTTTCATCGTCACGGGTCGAACGGTCGGCAAGGATCTCGCAGACAAGCATACGGTCTTTTGCCGGAAGCATCGTGATTGCCGGAGTAACGATCGTCTGGATATCGCTGCCGGTTTTCCAGGCATCGGTGACGGCCGTGTTCAGTTCGCGGGCAATTATGTGGGGAGGAGCCCCTTCCATTACGAGAACCACGGCGTGTTCTGCAGATGACGATGCATACTCTTTTGCTTCGGCGTACAGACCTGCAGCAACCGCCGCCCGGAATTTGCTGCCGGAGGAGGAAGGACCGGTGATCATATCCGCCCGGTTATACCAGTAAAGGGCACAGACGGGATCGAAACCGAAGTAGGCGGCATCCCCGCGTGATCTGAGCATGCCGGCCTGTTCATCCCGGTCTTTTGCCGAAAGCAGAGTGACGTCGGGTGTGCCGTTTTCATCGAGAGACTGATTCATCTCGGAGATGCGGGACAGCGCCCGGGAGAAGTACGGTTCCTGCGGTTCTTCCTCGCTGATGATGCGTTCGAGATAGGCATACTCATCCGCATACTGGTAGTTTTTTCTGGCAGACGAAGCGAGATCGAAGTAGAGTCTGATCCGGTCGGCAGAAGGAAGTTCTTCTGCGATCGAGGCGATACGGACGTAATAATCACGCATATCTTCACCAAGATCCTCACCTACTTCACAGAGGTTTTTCAGGCCGAGAGCAGTCTGGTAAGGACCTTCGTTTCTTGCGAGAAGAAACGCGCTTTTGTAAGACTCAAAGGCGTAGTCGGCATCGCCGAACTCACGCAGAATGGCGCCCATCAGTTCAAACGAGGATTTTTCTGCCGGCGTATGGGGGAAGGCAAGAGTTATCCCGGCATAGAGGTCCAAAGCCGCATCATGATTTCCTGAGGCATACAGCCAGTTTGCCGTTGAGAGGGCAGGACCCGGCGTCTCGAGGGCAAGAAGAGGGGCGGCATATTTTGTCCATTCCTCCGTGGTCGTCCGGGGCATGTTCAGCCAGATGATCTTTTCCTCGCGGGTCAGGGTGGAGAACCAGGCGCCGGCAACGCAGACGACGATATCATAGATGATCTCTGGAGAGAGTGTTTCAGCGCCGCTCAGGACGGCAGCATACTCGTCGAGAGGGAAGGAGTGCCAGAACGGCCGGCGGCCGATTCCGAAGTAGATGTCGGCATTTTCGATCTCTTCCACGGTCAGACGACGGCTTTTGAGCTGCCACCAGCTTTCGGGATACGGACTTCCAGAAGCGGAAACGATCTCGGCAGCCATATTCGTTCCGGCGATCTGGGAGCGGAGCATGGCAGAGAGAGCGGTTTTCCTGGGGATATCGGCATTCTTTACTGCAGATTCATATGCAGATTTCAGCCAGTCGTCAAGCCGAAGGGGAGCGTATTCTTCGCCGGAGACTTCCTTGAAGAGGCTGATGAGGAGCGTGCGGTCTGATTCGTGTCCGAGGATCGAGAAAATTACCCGTGCATGAAACCCGCCGTCGACACTCATCCGGTGAAGAAAGAGATTGGCTAAGACGATGTCTTCATGATCTGTTTTTTTTTCGGATGGAGCCCCGGCAAACAAGGTCAGGTAATCGCAGAAGTACTGCTGGGTCAGGTTCCCCTCACGGACATGCATAATTACCAGTGTTTCGCTGTCAGTCTATGTATTTCTTCTGATGCGAAAAGAACCTGACCGGAAAAATAGATTAAAAAAAACAAATGAAGGGAGAGATCTCCCTTCCCTATTCTTACGTTTATACGAGTTTGGAGATCGGACCGTCTTCGACGCCGAGGGTTCCGCCAAAGTCCTTGAAGGCTTCGGCAAGAACGATGTCAGAGAATGCGGTTGCAGTTGCAGCGCCTTCCATGTTCTCGATCGGACCGTACATGATTAAGTCTGCACCAAGGGTCATTGCCATGATGTTGCAGCCGATATCAGGTGAGGACCATGCAGCCTGGCGTACGCCTTCGATGCCGCCGTAGTGGTGGTGGAACATCTGCTCTGCAAGGAGCGGTTTGTCTGCATACTGCTCGTGGATGTTCTTTCTCCAGCGTTTCAGCCAGGTCCAGGACACCGTCATGTTGTGGTATGCACCACCGGTCGGCATACCGTGGATTGCCTTGCATGCAAGGATCTCACGGTAGGAACCAAAGGAACCGAGACCAAGGGGAGTTGCTGCAGTGTCGAGAATCGGGCGGGTGATACCGCATTCTTCTGCGATCTGGATCATACCTTTTGCCTGACCAGCGACACCACCATCGACGAGTGCTTTCTCACGTCCGGCAACGGATGAGTCACCTGGGTTGAATGCCAGAACGATTGCGGAGTTCACATCGGACTCTGCAAGTGCCTGAACGTTCTCCGGAAGGATCGAACCGTTGATAGAGTTGTAGATTGCACGGTCTGCAAGACCGACTTCCGTAACATATTTCGTTGCGTGGACAAGTGCTGCCGGAGCAGAGGAATCCATCAGGAATGCGGTCTTGTTGTCGATACTGTCGAACCAGGAGAAATACGACTCAAATGCCTCAGCGTGTTCTGCGAGGATCTGGAGGAAGTACTTGTTACCGGTAATGTCAGAGAGTTCCTGACAGCGGTTCCAGAGTGCTTCTGCTTTTGGTTTGTCGATTTCACCGGTGTGATCGTTTAAGACGATCTCGTGTTTGTTGTAGAAGATGGACGGTGAAAGTACACGCGGATATTCTCCGGGCTGTCCACCAATCTTCGTTCCATTAAAGTCAAAGACCTGCTGTTCTTTTTCAAACTTGAACATATTGGCACCTCATTACATGAATAATAACCCTGACATCCAGTAAATGATTACCAGGAAGGCAATGATACCTGCTACAAGTCCGTAGAGGATACCGATGTCACGGCCAATTTTTCTTCCGACACGCATCGCAATTTCTGCGTCCGTGAACTCAATCTTTTGCTCGATTGCATCAAGACGTTTCTCGATCTCGAGGAACTGGGGGTTGGCGCTGGCAACCGTTGCACCGCCTTCTGATCCGCCGGCGTCATCAGTCAACTGAATGACGATCGGGTCAGCAGCGAATGCTCCGGGGTCGCGGGCCTTGAGCTCGTTGATCTTTGCGGAGATTTTACCGATGTCTTCGGTCTCCATGATGTTTACGAGTTCAATCTGTTCCTGGAAACGTTTGATGTGTTCTGCCGTCAAGTTCTCAAGGAACGGAATAGCACCGGTAGAACCGACGATCTTTCCGCCTTCAACTCCATTCTTGTGCATTGCTTCGATGGACTGACCCGAAAGGTGACCTTTCACTTCAGTTCCACAGAGCAGAACAAACCGGATGTTTGGGTTTGAAATGACGTTTGCAACAACTTTCTCGATACCGAGGTTCTCAGTCTTACAGGAACCTGCAAGAGCTGCGCCTGCGGCACAGATTCCGGCTTCATCAAGGTGGGAACCCATGGTGATAACAGCGACTGGGCTGTTTGCATCACCGGTGTGGTAATCTCCCTGAATGATCGGCCATCCATTTGCTGGTGATTTTTTATCTGCCATTTTTTTCACCTCAGAGTAACACCAGCGCTGGTACAAGAATCAGGACGAGAGCAAGAACGAGACCTGCGGCAAAGCCAACAAGACCGGAACTCGAGATTGCAGAGTCGACCTTGTTTGTTCTGGCAAGAATCTGGCCCTTGTATCTGATATTATCCACCATCTTGTCGATGGCGGCCATTCTAATAATCGAACCTGCCATTTTAGATCACCTGGACACCGATAAGTGCGCCGAGAATAACCAGAGAGATGATCAAACCGATCATGAGACCTTCGATCTTGCCTCCGTAGAGACCGGATGCGAATCTGTTGCGGTAACCGATGTCGGTAACCATCATCTGGATAGCTTTGATGCGGGCGGTAATGAGTGCCATTTCGCCGGTCAAAGGTTCTTCTGCTCCGGATTCGGCACCTGATGCTCCATCTTTATCATCATCAGACAATTGGACGACCATCGGGTCTGCACCGAATGCTCCGGGATCCCGGGCCTTGAGCTCGTTCATTTTTGCGGAGATTTTACCGATGTCTTCGGTCTCCATAATATTTACGAGTTCAATCTGTTCCTGGAAACGTTTGATGTGTTCTGCCGTAAGGTTCTCAAGGAACGGAATCGCACCGGTAGAACCGACGATCTTTCCGCCCTCAACACCATTTTTGTGCATTGCTTCGATAGACTGACCCGAAAGGTGACCTTTCACTTCAGTACCGCAAAGCAGAACGAAACGGATGTTCGGATTCGAAATGACGTTTGCAACGACCTTCTCGATACCGAGGTTTTCTGTCTTACAGGAACCTGCAAGAGCTGCACCAGCGGCACAGATTCCAGCCTCATCAAGGTGAGAACCCATGGTGATAACAGCGACGGGGCTGTTTGCATCACCAGTGTGGTAATCACCCTGGATGATCGGCCATCCGCTTGCCGGGGATTTCTTGTCTGCCATTTTAGATACCTCCGAAGTAGAGGGCAAATGTAAGGACGAAGGCCACAAACAGACCGACAGCAAGACCATACCAGAGAGAGGTAACCATACCTGCTTTCATGAGGGTCTTTTCACGGCCGGGGAAGCTGTTTAAGAAGTTGCCTTCACCCGAAAGCATGCCGACAAGATCTTCAGCGATTGTTTCGAGTTCTGCCACCTGATCGATGACCGGCTGATATGATACGCCGGCAGTCGTTACGATACCTGCTATTGGATCAGCTACGAGGCCAAATTCCGGTAATACTAATACATATCCCATTTTTGTTTCCTCCTAACTTACTCCTCCGCATCGGAGAACGGCTTGGCATCAAGCCAGGCTGCTGCATCGCGTTTGGATAAAGCGATGTATTTGACATAGGACACTGCCCATCCGATGAGAGCCACGATAAGTGAGATCCAGGCCGCTGCCAGTGAGACAAAGACGAAGGAGATCACTGCCATGATGATCATGGAAAGGAAACCGCACTCGATTGCGAGCATATTGGTTCTGTCCTGTTTCTCGCCCGGACCGAGACATGCATTGAACGGGTGCTGGAGAGCGATGGCGCCGAGCATGAATGAAACTGCAATTACACCTGCACCAAGATAGGATGCATTGTATACAGTGACACCGAGGATCTCGATGGTGGCGATTCCAGTAAAGCCAACGGTTCCGGTTGCAACAACGCCAAAACCCATAAGGGCAAGGGCGCCGACTGCGGCGAGTTCTGCAATACTTCTGGTCATAACCGGGATCTTCATGTTCAGAACGGAGTTTGAGATCCATCCAAGGAAGAGACCGACGATGAGAGCGATTACTAATGCTGCTACAGGTATGATCCAGATGCTGAATCCGCCAAGGGTGGACGCAAAGAGCAGGGCGATTAAACCAGATCCGAATGCGAGCATACCGGCAGACGGAACACCGGTTCCGATACCATAGCTGCACAGCTTTTTAATTGTGCTGTTACCCCAGATAAGGGCGCCGACTGCTGCAAATCCACCAAAGAATGCAAGGTAGTCAACACCGATTACTGTACCGATGATTGCGATGTAAAGGGATACCAGTGAAATAACGGCTCCAATGATCATGACTTTGTCATGTGGAATGCCGTCGTGGGATGCTTCAACTTTTACTGACATTTTTTACACCTTAGAATAATGCCACCACCAGCATTGCAACGAGACCGCAAACAGATGATGCTAAGATTGCGGCGACGATTGCACGGGGGAAACGTTTGAACTTCGGGTCGTGAGGGCCTTCAATGGTTCCGGTGATGTTGTATGCAGAAAGTACTGCGATAACAAGGAACATACCGATTGCAAAGATGCCGGCAAGACCAACAGAGAGCATGTTGATGTCTTCTGCGCCAACAAAACCAAGTGCCGGAAGACCGGCGTTGTAGAAGTTGAGAAGTTCAACGTAGATGAGTGTTCCGCCAAGACCGCCGAAAAGACCGCCGATGACACCGCCAACATAAGAAATGAACGGTAAACCGTGACCTTCGGTTCCCTGGGATTTGTATGCTGCCTGTAAGTCACCAGTGATTGGGTCTTTCAGGACCTTACCTGATGCTGCGGGGATACCCATGCCGAAGACATAGGAGATGTTCACCATAAGACAGGTGATTGCCATCATTAATGCGCCGCCGATCGCTCCACTGGCGAGTGCGACTCCAAGACCTAACTCTGCTGCCCATGCTCCTCCAAAGAGTCCTGCAAGACCTGCACCAGTTGCAAGCATTGCGACACCGGTAGCGATACCGGGTGCCTGACCCATTGCTGCCGGCGCTCCGCCGACGGGAACAAAGTGAACACCAAAAGCGATTAAGGCTGCACCAAGAATGATCAGACTCAGCGTCTGAAGCACGTACATTGCACCGCCTGCGAGGATGCCGGCACTTCCAAGGAAGTAAGCAACACCAACGAGAACGATGGCAATGATGATTGCGATGACCGAAGGAACGGGCTGGAATGAGCCGGCGTTTGCTCCGGGTTTAGCTGCAATTGCACTCATATTCAGGCCTCCACGGTGTAGGGTCCGTAGTTCTTACGTGCCCAGACTTCAACGTAACGGTCGATGATCATGAAGATGATGATAACAAGTGCTCCGACGATAACGGCACCCCATCCGGCGAGGTAGTCCTCGAAGATGATTGTACGCCAAAGTTCGAAGAACACGATCAGACCGAAACAAAGACCGGAAGCGGGTCCACCGAATTTTGCGGTGAAGAAACCGTTGTCGATCGAGCTTCTCTGTCCGGCTTCTGCATAACGAACGATGTTACCTGATGCAGAGATTGGGACACCAGCACCGAATTTCTGGTTCTGATACTGACGCTCTTTACCATAGTACGGGTTTCCGGTTGCAGAACCTGCTGCACCAAGGGCAAGACCCCATACGATACCGAGAAGCGGAAGAGCAAACGGATGACCGATTACTGTCATCATAAGGTAACATACAGTTACCGTTGCGAAGATAGCTACGAATGCGTGAGCCATAGTCACGGTCGTTACTGATTTAACAACATCAATAAAGACCGGCTGTCCGAACTTGGAAAGACTTGCGGTTCTTCCAAGGTATGCAGTAGTTGCGTAAACTCCCTGCACAAAGGTTGCGAGAACTGTTCCGAAGATGATTGCGAGGATTGCATTCACTCCTAACATAAGGAATGCCCATGCAACACCACAAGCAAGGGTCACCCACAGGGTGTATGCCGGTGGTTCCCCACTCACTGCCTTGTTATAGATACGGTGAGTGTATCCCATCTGCGGTGCGAGCTGGACCTGAGAGTTCGGGTCACCTTGTGATCCGATGTTGGACTCAGTATCTTCGGCTGCACCGGCAACCGCTGCGAGAGCTCCCGCAAGGGCAGTTACTCCAATGCCGATTATAATTTCTTGCATGTAAGATTCTCCCTTGAGTTTTGTTTCCCGATCGTGGATAACTGATCAGGAACCTAATATGTTTCAGCATTCTAACTGAAACGAAGGATGCGTCTCAAGTGTTCGTTTAACGTTACCACTCTAAAGAATGGAGTACAAAGTGTGGACAAGTATTCTGTTTACTTTCAGAGATATATAAGACATGCGAAAAATGCGTGAGATACTGACGGAGATGACGTTTTTTACTAAAATACTGCCGGAAAATCTGCGAATTAACGCCAGTTTATTTGTATTAATAATGATGGAGTTGATTAAGTAAAGTGAAGTTTACTTCAAAACAGGTATTTTTGATGAGATACGTGATATAATACCTTTGTTGTCGGATATTTTCGCACACAGCATATAAAGAAAAGAATCGTCTGCGCGTTTTAACCTAGGAAAAAAGAAAAAATTGAGTGGTTAGGTAACCACTTACTGTGCCGGGATGATGAGAGATCTCTCGCCAGCGGGCATGAATTCGCGGATTGCTCCTTTGGCGAAGCATTCACGCGGGTGAGCGAAGTCGAACTTCAGGGCCGGGTCTGCGAAACAGATCTTGATCAGCGGGGAGAGGGTCCATGCATCGCCGCGGCCGAAGTGGGCTGCTGCTGCGATGGCTGCGTATTCTCCCTGGTGACCGACGTTCATTGCGTAGTTCGGGTAGTTTGGTCCACGGAACTCGCCGATACAGCCTTCATCAGGTCTGATGGACAGAGAGTTTGCGGAACCGCACTGGTCCTGCAGATCGTAGCCGAAGAAACCAAGTCTGGACCATCCGTCCTTGTGCATAAGCATGGACAGATACCAGGCGTTGAGACCGGCGTTCGAGTTTGCCGTTGCAATTGACGTGGTGATACCGGATGCGGCTGCAAGAACAGATGCACGCTGGGATCCACCGAAGTGGTCTTCCATCATGGTCGGGAACTGTTCATACTGTTCCATACCGTAAAGGTTGACTTCGGTTGCAATGTCGTTGACAACTTCCTGCGTTGCTTTGACTTTGTCTTTCGGGTTCGGGTTCTTCCAGTCGATCTTGTACTTGTCGTGGATGTAGTCCATTCCGCTGTAGATAAAGTCATCAAGGACGTTATCCGTGTATGCTGCTGTTGCATACTGGGTGAAACCGACACCACCGGACATATAGGATCCGAGCCAGATCTGGTCGAAGAGCATGGCGCCTGCACCGACGTTTTCCAGTGCTGCTTTTGCCGGGTCGTTTGGATTGACACGGTCAGCCTGGATCATATCGGAGAAGTTACCAAAGAGCATTCCTCCGGGCTCGTTCGGGCCACGTGCACGGCGGGCCGGCAGGTGGTGGGCCATGTTGATGACACCAGCGTGCTTTGCTGCAAAGGACAGGTCAGCGACTGCTGCTTCACCGGCGCACATACGGTAGGCTGCAATGAAGGACATACCGATCTGCATGGCGGACCAGCGGGAGGTAGTTCCACCATCACAGGTACGGCCGACGATGGTCGGCATGTGGACGCACTGCCAGAGGGATTTGCCGACTGCTGCCTGGAGGGCTTCAGCCTGCTTCTTCGGGAAGAGCTTTTCTACATCGATGACGAACTGGGGCTCGAGGTTGTCGGCGAGTTCCTGGTCACCGGTAAATACACGGACGTAACAGTCGTCGGTAAGTCCCGGGTGGGTCTCGACCATGTGTTCCTGAACGACGGCGCCTCCGGGCATTGCGTGGTTGACGACGTGGAGATACTCGTTGATGGTTTCAGGAGTAACTTCCTTGCCGAGACGCTTCTGCAGGGTCTGGTGGGCCATGTCCATGGACACGATTACGGTTCTGCGGATATCATCCCACATCTGCTGCATGGCAGCATTGTTGACGAAGTGCAGGTCATCACCCTCAACGAAGGTTCCGGTGCCGGAGACTTCGTAGGTCATCAGCTGGCGCTGACCCATCGGGATACCACCAAGGTGGCAGCGGTTCGGGTCATACATGGAGATTCCACGGGCAGCTTCGATCTTCTTGTTCTCGGCCATGAACTCCTTCTTACGGGGGGACTGTTCAAGACCGTTGAATTTATAGAATTCAGTGGAAGTGGAGGAAACGTCCTGTTTGGGGAACTTCTGCTTGAGTGCATCAAGGAAAAGTTTCTGGGTCTTTTCTACTTTTGCCATATTACTCAGGCCTCCTTGGGCATGAATCCGTATTTCGTACGGAGGGCGTGGATACGCTGAACGTATGCAACATATTCACTGTCAGAACGGAATGCCGTTCCGACAAGGGAGTGGAACATCGGGGTGTTCGCTTTGAGCCAGGCTGCGTCCATCGGTTTGCCGACAGCGACTTTGCGGTCGAGTGGGACACCGACCTGGTCTTTGATGTATTTTACAACACCATCTTTGTCGAGGATGCAGCGCTGGAGCATATCGAACATCATACCGTTCTCTGCGAGACGGAGTGAGTGTCCATGCACGGTTGCACCGCGGATACCGGTGGTTGCCGGGTCGAAGATGGCGGTCTCGATAAGCTCGCGTGCGTATCCTTCAAGGTCACGCTCACGGCACTCGACGATCTGACGGCCGGAGAGAGTTCCCGGGTCGATACCGCGGAAACGGTAGCATTCGAGATAGGTTCTCTGGTAAGGCTGACAGGGTGCGTTCAGCATAGAATCAGCGAACTGAATGTATCTGACACGGTCACCTGCTTTTGCGCCTTCGGTCGGTTTTACGATTTTACGGATCGGGCAGTCGGGTTCACCCTGCTCTGCGAGCGGGGGGTGTGCGGACGGGTATGCCTGTCCTGGTGCACGGTGTCCCATAATAAGGACGATATCCTCATCAGTGACGCTGCGAATCTTTTCGAGCTTTACGTTCGGGTTCATCTGGTTGCGACGTACTTCCGCAACTTTGGAGGTTCCCGGACCATACTGTGGTTTGTATGCCATAGTTTGTTCACCTAGTTTGTAGATTTAATAATTCTGAGTACTTCATGAATGACATCTGACATAGCCACACGACTTGGCGTCTGTCCCCGGGTTATCCCGGTAACAAGTCCCATTACCGTGCCTTTGGTCCGAATGTCATCTGGTTTTGGCATTACGTATGCGGTCTTAACACCGGCTTTTGCAAGATCCTCATAATCAACCGGAGCCTGGCAGACGACAACAGCATTTACGCTGCATTCCTGCAGGATCTTTCTTGATTTGTGGACCACATGAGACCGTATGTTTCCGTGGTGAAGAACGGCAACTTTGTGACGTTCTATCTGTTCTATCTCGCGATCGAGAATTCCGAAATTTGAGCCGAGTGCTACCCCGCCGATATCCGCATCAGGTGGAACTCCGCTGCCTGCGTTCAGCACCAAGGTACTTACGCTGTATTCGATCCCCTGCTGCCGCAGTGCTGACGTAATATCGCAGACAGGTTTTGTAATATGTCTCCGGCCTGGAGACATGCCCACGATGATAACATCAGGATTTTTACATTCAGAGATGGTTCCCCTCTGAGCAAGAGATCCCCCCTTGCCCATACCCATACTCTGTCTGCAGTCGACGAGTTGTGTTACACGACCAAGCGGCATTTTTATTTTGTTCCCTGAAGGATGATAGGGCGCTGTTTGCTTTTTGGATCGCTCATTCCGAGAATTCGTTTGTCATCGACAATACCGTATTTAGCATAGTCGGTGGTAGTCATGTTCGACCGCATATAGGTACCTTCGGTGATACCATACGGGAATTTGTCAGCGAAGACCTCATCACATGCCGCCTTGACAAGCGGAATCACAGAAGCATCTTCCAATTCAAGAAGAATTGCACCGACCTGAACGTGGAGAAGATAATCTTCACCGCAGACTTTTATGATGCGCCGATGCGAGTTGTCATTGATCTCGCCTCTGGCCGGACCGTAAGGTACGGTAGCCGGAAGGTTTGGACCATTGAGGACCAGACGGCGTATCCCATCTATTGCGCAGATTTTATCGAGAAGAATCTCGGTAGTTTCCGGATTCAGAAATCTCGTGGGGACGATTCTTAGTTGTGGATATGTTGTTTCTGTCATTCTAGTTCCTTTCCGCCTAAGCGGAAATCAGTACAGGTTTAAACTGCTTTTGCAATTGCCTGGAGCGGGTGGGCGAACTCATCGATCTGACCGAAGGTCTCACCATAGATCTTGGCGGTTCCTTCCGGAGAGAACATCTGAGTACCTGCATCAAGTGCACATGCTGCAACGATACAAGGCATACCGACACCTGCTGCGTGGCGGGTAACGACGTGGTTTCCGTTGAAGATACCAGGTCCTCCTCCACCATAGATGGAGTGGCTGAAGAAGGAGAAACCGACTGCAACACCCATCGTTCTTCCGAAGTCAGATCCCGGAAGTCCGGTTTCGTGTTCGATAAGGTCGTTGAAGTACAGTAAGGTCGAGGATACTGCCTGGGCGAAACGTCCGGCACCACAGTTTACCATGGTTGCTGCAAGCGTTCCGGCAGAGGTGTATGCGTTCCAAAGCATTGGGTCTTTGGTCTCGTAGGGTTTGAAGTAGCCGCCTTTTGCTGCTGCACCCTGTTTGATGACTTTATCTTCGACTGCACGCTCGACTAAGGACTGGACAACAGTACCGACAGTTCCCGTCTGACCGTTCTCTTTTACAAGATCGTAGACGATGTTGTTGGCATTGAGACCCTGGTAAGCGAGCAGTAAGAGCTGTGCACGCTCGAATGGACCGATAGCGGCACCCATTTCGAACTCTCCTGCCTGTTCAAAGACGGCAGTGAGGGCTGCACCCTGCATAGCATTCTTGTGGGTGATCATAACAGACTGGTTTGCCGGAATGTTACGAAGTGCATATCCAAGAGACTCATTGTTCTGCGGGATGGACATGATCATGGAGCAAGCTCCGCCTGCCATATCCATAGTGACCGGGTAGGTACCGTATGCTGCTGCTTTGACAGTGTTTGCGTTGAACATGTCAACGTTGAACTGCTCAACAACTGCGTAGGTCGTTGCTGCTGCTACAGAGGTAAGAGCTGCATCGTAGGTCGCAGCTGCTGCAATACGTGCCGAGGGCACTTTGACGAGCAGAAGTTTTCCGCCGTTGTAGCGTTTGATCACTGTGTCGTCGCCTGCTTCAACAGAGACGTACTCTTTGATCTTTGCTTCGATAGCGTCGATGTTGCCGACGATATCAAGGTTGAGTTCACGGCCGAGGATCTGCTGGTGCTTACCGATCTTACCGGTCTTTAAAGCCTCCTGCATACCGCCGAGGTTGACTGCGACGGTCCTCTTGGTGTCGTCGATGATTTTCTTTACTGCCGGGTTAACCAGCGGGCTGATCTTTTCGAGTGCGACATTGCTCTTTAAGAGCTTGCCGTTGTCGTCGTAAAGGTCGATTACATCTTTGTATTTTGCCATAATTTTTCCTCTTTTGTAAGGTGATTGGATTGGCTGTTTTACCGTTACTTATACTGAAAATACCTGCTTGTTACTGAATAGAAACGCTGATGGTCAGTGACGGTTGCTTTTTTCACGTCCACGGCCCGGTTTTTGCAAACCTACAGGCCAGGCAGATAGCCATTGTCTGGATATCCGCCCCCTCTCGGGACATTTACACTGTTTCTTTGTGTCGGGATATAAGTATTATCTTTAGAAGAGAGATTAAGTGATTTAGTGTACATTCCTGATATTTTGACGAATTTTGCCAGTCAGAGCATATTTCAAGGGTGTTTTCATTCACAGGGATTTTTTACGTGCGTGAAAAAGTACATTTGTAATACTTTATTTGCTCAATTAGTTCTCTGCGTGATATTTCAGTATGCGCCCTAGAAATTTGCAGAAATCATCATCCTTTACAACAATCCCGGATGAACTTTTTTCACCCCTCACACCCAACCATAGTATCACAATGATAAGGTTTGCAGTAATAGGACACAAAGCAGTCACAACACCCGACTTCTCACTAAACGACATGCCGGGAGGAGCCGGACGGATGGATGTTTTATGCAGATGCATCAACGCCTCATTTTTTCTCAGCCATGACCTGCGGCGAAACACCGAATGTTTTCTTATCCTGAAAGGAGGAGAACAGGCCGACCCTGAGAACACAGTCACCCTCCGGTTTTCCGGTGAAAAGATCAAATCCCTCAACCCCGACGAGCGAAGTGCCGGTGCACTGATCAAAAAAGCACTCGTAACTATTCCTGAGGAGGAATACCAGCGGGCAGCTCCGGGAATATCCATTAGAAAAAGCGGGCTTTCCAAACTTCTTCAAGAACACCCCTTCGCCGTCCTTGATGAAAACGGCGAAGACATCCGAACAGCAAAAATCCTTCCGGAAAATTTCATATTGAGTGATCATCAGAACTTCACCGAAGAAGAAATGGACCTTATCAAAGACCTCCCGAAATACTCAGTCGGCCCCCGTGTCCTCCATGCAGATCACACGATCACCGTAATCTTAAACGAGTTTGACCGCCGTGGAGAACAAGCCTAAATGGTTTCCCATCCAATATAACAGAATCAAATGCTTGAACTCGTCAACACCATATTAGAGTACGGCGATATCTGCGATCACTGCCTTGGCCGGCTGTTCGCAAAAAAATCATTCGGACTCACCAACGAAGAGCGGGGCCGTTCCCTTCGGATAGCTCATGCCCTTGCGTATAATATCCCCTACAAACCCTATGAAAAAGGAACCTGCTGGGTCTGTAACGACTTATTCGATACGATTCCCTACTGGGCTGAGAAAGCAGCAGCAGCCGTACAAGGAATCGACCACGAGACATTCGTCATAGGCACCCGCGTTCCCCCGATGATGGCTGAATCAGAAGAGATGCTCTGGTCCGACCTTTCACTCGAAAACCCCGAACCCCTCAAATCCGAGATGAACCGTGAAGTCGGAAAAGCAGTTTCCGCTCTCACCGGCAAACGCGGGAATCCGAAAAATCCCGAGGTCACCATCGTTTTGAATATTGCCGACGACTGTGTCGAAGTCCAGATCGCCTCATTATACTTCTACGGCAGGTATCTGAAATATGAACGCGGGATCCCGCAGACCCACTGGGACTGCCGCGCATGCAAAGGGAGAGGATGTGAAATCTGCAGCTTTACCGGTAAACAATACCCCACATCAGTGGAAGAACTCATTGCAGAAGTCCCAAAACAGATTTTCGAAAGTGACTGCGGGGTCCTGCACGGAGCGGGAAGAGAAGACATCGACGCAGTCATGATCGGGACCGGAAGACCCTTTGTTATGGAGATGCAGAACCCGAAAAAGCGGACATATGACATAAAAGAACTGGAAAAAGCGATAAACGAGTCTGCAAACCCCAGAGTAGGGGTCGTCCTTGAAAGCTGGTCCGACAAAAAAACCGTGGAAATGCTTAAATCAAACAAAGGGCATAAAACATACAGGATTCTAGTCTCAATAGATGACAGTATCTCTCTGGAAACTGTTCAGAATGCCGTATCCAAGCTCAAAGGAGCCTGGATTGATCAGCGCACGCCTGAACGGGTCTCGCACAGACGTGCAGACCTCGTTCGAAAGAGACAGGTCATTGACATAGGAGTTCTTGGTGTGGAAAACGGCCTTTACCGGCTTGAAGTGCTCGGTGAAGGCGGCCTCTACATCAAAGAGCTCGTATCAGGAGACGGGGGTCGAACGACCCCCAGTCTTGCTGAAATCCTCGCCGTTCCGGCTAAAGTCGTCGAATTAGACGTGGTGCAGGTCGACGGATTACCAAATATTGGAGATGAGTAAACATGGCAAAGCACAATGGAATTAAAAAACGAACAAGATATAAGTTACAGAAAACCCTGCGCACCCGCGGAATGCCCAACGTGACCAAGGTCATTCAGAACTTCGACGAAGGACAGAAAGTTCACCTTGTCTTAGACTCAAGCGTTCAGAAAGGACAGCCCCACCCGAGATTCCACGGCAAGACCGGAACGATCATCGGCAAGAGAGGCAGAGCCTGGCTCCTTGAGATCAAAGACGGCAATGCAACCAAAACAGTCATTGCAAGACCGCAGCACCTCACGGCGCAGAAATATAATTAACCCCCAAATACTTATTTTACATTTATCAGGAGTCTCGCATGAAAGTAAAGAAAATTATCAGTGAAGATATGATGACCCTTCCGGAGCTTCGCGTAGAACTTATTGCTATCCGCGAAAAACGCTCGGTTGGAGAACTGGATGATGAACCATCCCGGAGCATATCATACGAACTGCGTAAGAGTATTGACCATGCAGACAGTCTCAGTAAATGCAGTGTTGAAACGGCAAAGTCACTCCTTGTTGACCTTGCCTCAATGGAAAAAACGAAACCGGAGATCGCCTGCAGGATCGTCAACATTATGCCGCAGAGCCGTGATGAGATCAGAGCGATCTATGCAAAAGAGCGGTTCACCCTTCTTCCAGAAGATTTAGATCAGATTCTTGACACTCTGCACAAATACGAGTGAGTGGTAGCGATGCCGCCAAAGACTGAGAGGACCGATAAAAAGGAAGTCGAAGCTGTAGTCCTTGACTATCTTCAGTGGGGATATGCAAGCGACAGACGTCCGTTGAATCAGCGCGAGTCGATTATTATCGCAGTCGGCACTGACCAGTTCAAACTTCTCGAACTCATCGCAAAAAAAGACGTCGCGATCAATCTGCACGACAAAGTCTACATCGGCGAAGAGGAGAGAAAACATGTCGAGCGGGTAAAACGCCGGCTGTCCTATGACGAGCTGACGCCGACCGCGAAAGGCGAGCTTGAGCCGGTAGTTGAAAAGATCATTGCAGCGTCTGAAGGCAGGTTCGTGGAGTTCTACAACACCGCTGTTCCCATCAGCCTCAAGATGCATATGTTAAATCTCCTCCCCGGATTCGGAAAGAAAACCCTTACCGACACCCTGGAAGAACGCCAGAAAAAACCGTTTGAGAGCTTCGAGGACATCCGCACCCGGGTCAAGACCCTCCAGAAACCGGAGAAGTTTATCCGTGAACGGATCATGCTCGAACTTGAGAATCCGGAAGAGAAGTATCATCTCTTTACCTCAAAATAATCTTTTTTATGAAAGCGCCAAAGGATCAGCATTTTCTGATTGATACAGACGCCGTAGATTTTATCGCCGGGTCGGTCCCGATCCAGGGACGAAAGGTGCTTGAAGTCGGACCGGGCGGAGGAGTACTGACCGCAGCACTTCTGGAACGCGGAGCAAATGTCAGAGCGGTCGAACTGGACGGAACGCTTCTCCCAAACCTTGAACAGCGGTTCAAAGATGAACTCGCTTCAGGTCAGCTGACCATAACCCGGGGCGATGCTTCCAGAGTTGACCTCCCGGATTTTGATCTGGTGATCGCAAATCTGCCCTACTCCATCTCATCGAAGATCACGTTCCGGCTCCTCGAAACCGGATTCGAGACAGCTGTTCTGATGTATCAGTGGGAGTTTGCAAAACGCATGGTGTCCCCGCCTGGCGACGGAGAGTACGGCAGACTTTCCGTAATGGTGCAGACCTATGCGGATGTGGAGCTCATCCTCAAACTTCCGCCCCGGGCGTTCAGCCCCCCGCCGGAAGTCGATTCAGCAGTAGTAAAGATCATCCCGCGTGAACCCCCGGTCAAAATACTGAACCGCGAGGTCCATGCAGTTCTCGTTCGCGAACTCTTCTCCCACCGGAGAAAAACCATCCAGAACGGACTCAAAGGAATGAAAAGCATCTACGGTGAAGAGATCATAACAAAACTCATCGGCAGTCTACCAAAAGATCTCACAGGCAAACGCCCCGAGAAGCTTTCTATTCTGGATTTCATTGAGCTTGCCAACCGGCTAAGTGATCTGATATAATGGATATCGACAGGACCCAGATCTATTTTCCCTCTGACGATACGTATCTCCTGATAAAAGCAGCACTCGCCGAAGTAAAGCCGGCCGACCGGGTCCTTGAGATCGGAACCGGATCGGGGGCAGTGGCAAAATCCGTAAAAGAAGTAACGCCGGATGTCCTCGCAGTCGAAATAAATCCCCACGCGGCAAAATATGCACACGAAGTAAACGGTATCGAGGTCATCAGAGGGGATCTCTTTGATCCGATCTGCGGAGAGTTCGATCTGATCTTATTCAATGCACCCTATCTTCCGACGGATCCGGAAGAGCGGCTTGACGACTGGCTTGAGTATGCTCTTGACGGAGGGCCGACCGGCCGGGAGGTCGTTGAGCGGTTTATCCGCGAAGCACCCCCTCACCTTTCAACATTCGGACGGATCCTCCTTCTCATCTCCTCCCTTACCGGGATCGATGACGTCCTGAAGATCTGTCATACAGAAGCATTGATCGCTCTCGTGACGGCAGAAGAACGGCAGGAAGACGGGGAGATCCTGTATGTTCTCCGGATCTCGCGGGATCTGTGTTCTCTTTGCAAAACCTAATTAATCCATGAATCCCCAATGTAGAATATGTCTCGTATATTATCAGAACACGATATAGCCCTTCTTTTAAAACTCGCACCCGAGTGTGATACACTTGTCTGCGGAAAATCAGAAACAGCGTTTCGCTCGATCCTCCCGCCGGTAGCCAACCATTATGCAAAGGATGCGGATGATTTCGCAGCACGGCTGAACAGGCTCACGGAGGAGGAGTTTATTTCGCTCATCGAACTCATCCGGATCGGAAAAGAAGGAGTGGCATGTCTGCCGGCCGAGTGTGCCGAAGTTCTGATCGAACAGGCGATGCGCCGTGCCGGAGCAGATGCTGCAAATGAATTATATGCACTCTACGAACTTGGCAATCAGTGCCAATAATTTTTTTACCACATTGCAATACTTTTTATCCCCGGAAATGAGTAAGAAGATACTATGGATAAAAAACAGGATCTTACTCATGAAAACGGAGCGCCGGTAGCCGACAACCTGAACTCGCTCACTGCAGGACCCCGCGGACCATTGATGCTCCAGGATCTGTGGTTTCTGGAAAAACTTGCACATTTCGATCGGGAAGTCATCCCGGAAAGACGTATGCATGCAAAAGGTTCCGGAGCGTTCGGCACCTTTACCGTGACCGCTGACGTGGAAAAATACACCAAAGCAAAAGTTTTCGAGAAAGGAAAAAAGACCGAGGTCTTTGTCCGGTTTTCTACCGTGGCAGGCGAGAGGGGAGCTGCCGATGCAGAGCGCGATATCCGGGGATTTGCGATCAAATTCTATACCGAAGAAGGAAACTGGGATCTTGTCGGCAACAACACGCCGGTCTTTTTTATCAGAGACCCCCTGCAGTTTCCCGATCTGAACCATGCCGTAAAACGTGATCCTAAAACGAACATGCGTTCCGCGCAGAACAACTGGGACTTCTGGACCTCGCTTCCGGAAGCGCTCCATCAGGTAACGATCGTCATGTCTGATCGGGGGATCCCGGCAAGTTACCGGCACATGCACGGGTTTGGCAGCCATACCTACAGTCTGATCAATGCCGAAGGGAAGCGGGTATGGGTCAAGTATCATTTCAAGACCCAGCAGGGGATCAAAAATATCACCGACCAGGAAGCGGAAATCCTCGTAGGCAAAGACCGGGAAAGTAATCAGAGAGATCTCTTTGAAGCGATCGAACGAAAAGAGTTCCCGAGATGGAAGATGTACTTCCAGATCATGACAGAAGAGGAGGCGAGAGTCAGAAAAGAAAATCCGTTCGACATCTCCAAAGTCTGGAGTCACAAAGAGTATCCGATGATAGAAGTCGGTGTGCTTGAACTGAACAGAAATCCGGAGAACTACTTTGCCGATGTGGAGCAGGCGGCGTTCAATCCGGCAAACATCGTTCCGGGAGTCGGCCTTTCGCCGGATAAACTCCTGCAGGGCAGACTGTTTTCCTACGGCGATGCGCAGCGTTACCGGTTAGGCGTGAATCATTCGCTGATCCCGGTCAACCGTCCGAAAGTCGACGTCCATGCATTTCATCGGGACGGACTTATGCGGGTGGATGGAAACTACGGAGCTGCCAAAGGATATGTGCCAAACAGTTATGATGAGTGGAAACAGCAGGAGGCATACCGTGACCCGTCCCTGAAACTTTCCGGGGATATGGACAGGTATGAACAAAAAGATGATGAGAATGACGACTGTTTCTACCAGCCGGGCGATCTGTACCGTCTGATGACGGAGGATAAAAAACAGGTCCTGATCGAAAACACCGCACGAAACATGGAGGGCGTAACGGAGAACATCAAATACCGACACGCAGCCCACTGTTATCTTGCAGATCCGGATTACGGGACGAGGTTTGCAAAACTCTGCGGTCTTGATCTGAATAAAGTTGTCTCCCTCTCAAAAATGAGCCATGCGGAGAGGATGGAATATACAAAAAGGTAGAGGATCTCCTCACTCTTTTTTCTTTTTTACGATAGCAGGTCCTTTTCCGGCGCCGGGGATGTCCGTGTCGATGTCAACAGTGATCCCGATCAAAAACGCGTTCATTCGGTCGATCGCTTCACGGTTTCTGGTATCGGCCGCAGCAGCTCTCTGATAACACAAATATGCTGTATCCCGCTCGTTTCGAAGGTCATACACCTTGCCAAGTTCAACAAGGGCACGGCTGTCTTTTGGATTGTCGGCAACGTAATTGCCAAGCATCGACAGTGCCTCGTCATATTTTCCGGCACGTCTGAGATCGACAGCGGTCTCGATGAGGGTGTGCGGATCACCGGATGACGATGTGCGTCTGGATCCGGATTCGCCGGGACCGGAGGTATTCTGCTGTTTTCGCTTCGGCGGAGGGATATACTGGGAAGCTTCGCGTTTTTTGCGCTCGACACGGTCCTCCATCTCTTTGTTCGCCCGGCGGGGAGGTTTGGGCAGCTCAGGCTCTGCTGATTCACGGCGGAGTTTTCTGGATCCTGCTTTTTTCCGCCGTTCATCCTCATGGACATGCTTGTCGGCTGCATGGATCTCCTTCTTTTTGGCAACCCAGGCCGGCTCGGAGGCGGGTTTAGCGGAAGCCTTTTTGTCGCCGATCCAGGCGGCTTCCTTTTTCTCCGTCGAACGGCGGTCGGTCCGGCGCTTTTCCTTTTCCCGTTCGTCGTCCATACAGGAAAGTTCAGCGATCATTTCCAGGGGATCATCCATCACGCGAACGAGTTTGTCGATCTCCAATAACCGCTCCATACCGATGAAGTGTTCGGCCATGATCTTTCCAAGCTGGGAAAGTTCCAGGACCCCGCCGGATTTCCTGACGAGTTTGTGTTTGATAAGTTCCGCAAGGGGATCATCACCCACGCCTACCATGGTGTTTCCAACGGCGATGATATCTGCTTCACGTCCGCGGCAGACGATCGCATTGGCGGCAAACTCTTCAGATGTCTCCTCGATGTCATACACCGGCGAGACCTCTTCCATATCTCCTTTGAGAAGCTGGATGGCCACCTCCTCCTCGGTGAGTTTGGTTTCACGCGAATACGAGGCCCCGGGCTCGGCGAGGACGACAACTCTGCCAAGATCATGGAAGTCAGGCCGGCCGGCACGTCCCATCATCTGATGGAACTCCTGAACGGAGAGCCAGTCGATTCCCATCGCGAGAGCATCGAAGATCACCTGGCTTGCCGGGAAATCCACGCCGGCTGCGAGTGCCGCAGTAGTGACAACACAGGCAAGTTTTCCCTCTTCGAACTGCCGTTCAACTGCCCGGCGTTCCTGGGACGTAAGTCCGGCGTGATACGGAGCGGCGGTCCCTCCTATCGCCTCGGCTACGGTATGACACCTGCTCCGGGCATTCGTGAACACGATCGTCTGCCCTTTGAATCCTTTCGAAGAGGTTTTGTTGAACTCCTCAAAGACCAGTTTTTTGATGAACGGGATCTTTCCGTCTTTTTCTGTGAAGATCAGATGGCGTTCCAGAGCCACCGGACGGTCTGCATACGAAACAAGAGCGGCGTTCAGTTTTTTTGCGAGAAGGTTGGGTGAACCGATCGTTGCCGAAAGATAGAGGAACTGGGCTTTTGGAGCGATATATTTCAGCCGTGCAATCAGTCCGTCGAGACGGTGACCCCGTTCGGGATCCTCGAGCATCTGGACCTCGTCGATAACGACCGTGCCAATATTGCTGACCGGCATGCCCTTTCTCAGAAGATTGTCCATACCTTCGTAGGTTCCGACAACGATCCCTCCGCCTGCACCGCGGTTTCCAATAGGACGGGTCTCCGGCAGATTCACCCGGGAGACACCGGTCATTATCGAGGTCTGGGTTATGGTCTTGTATTTTTCTGAGAATCGGTCATACTTCTGATTGGCAAGAGCGACGAGCGGAACGAGAAACAGCATTCTTCCGCGCTTCTCGAGATAATTTTTCAGCCCGGCCATCTCACCGATGAACGTCTTCCCGCTTGCCGTCGCGGCGACAACGAGGAGATCTTTTCCATACAAAAGTCCCGACTCGACCGCACGCTGCTGGGCAGGCATGAGTGTCTCAACACCGCACCGTTCAATAAATTCTCGGGGAAGCGGCAGGTTTTCGATACGTTCGGTCGGCGTCTGATCATGCGCCTCGAGCCGGTCGAACATCGTTTTTTTGGTGTCGAGCGACTCAGGCTGAAGGATCGCAAGCACCATATCCAGATCACGATACTCTTCGAGAAGATTTTCGATATGGAGCTGGGTTCGTTTTCCAAGATGTTTGATGTGACCGAGTTCACGGCGGAGCTCACGCTTTGCGCAGTCAAGGCAGACAAACTCCTGCCCGCATCTGATCCTGGTCTCTTCGGTAAGGGGGGTGATCCGGTCGTCAAAAAGACAGGTCCGGCAAAGTGTCGTTGTTTCCCAGGATAACTGCATGCCTCTGAGAAAATCCTGGAATTCCGGCAGGGTCTGGGTGAGTTTGATCGGACCGTTCCCCCGAAGTACCGTGATGAACTCTTTTGTGGGCGTCTTCTCGACGTGGGAAGTCCCGGGTCTTCTGACAAAAAACTCAGACGGACGCATGCCTTTTGAGGTCTCTTCGAGTTCGACGGTACCTACATGTTTTATTCTGCCTGCCTTTGCGTCGTCACAAAAATAGACTTTATACCCTTTTTTCCAGGGCTGAACGATGGTCGTCACGTTATTCAGTCACCAGTTCGTGGATCGTATAGGAAAGACCCGCAGTTTCCAGACGTTTCAGGAAATCGGTGAACTCCTCGTCAACGATCAGGATCAGGCAGCGCATCCCGTGGAATGCCGCCTCAACAGCCCCTTCCCGCGCCCCGAAGAACATATCCGGCGTTAGGCCTGAATTTTTACAGGCAAGATAGGCCTCAAGTCCGACGGCTGCGATGATATCCGCATTCTTTGCAAGAGAGAGGAATTTTTCCGTCGAAACCATCTTTGAGCCGCCGCGTTCGATGCGCGGAACTTTGGCAACGTCCACTTTTCCTTCAGTGTGTTCGATGATGCCGGCAAGTCGGGCTACGCCGACGTCCATTCCTTCCGATGCATCGGCCGTGACCATTCCCATTGCCGTCTGAGGGCGTTTGCCCGCATACAGCCAGCCGGATTTCATGTACACGCCGACCGAGTCGCCTGCTTTCAGATCGGAATCGGCGATAGCGGCCCAGGTCACGACCTGATGGATGATGTCACGGCGAACATGCCGGGCGTAGGATTCCAGGATCTCCGCATTGTTCAGGACCCACTCGACCCCTTTGTGGGTGACATAATACCGCCCTCTCCCTTCAGCGCTGATGTACCCCTCTTCGGCGAGGTCACGAACGTATTCAGATATTGCCTGGGGGGTGACGCCGAGCTTTTCCGCGATCTCCTGCTGGCGGATCGACGGCTGGTGCTCGGCAACCTCGACTAAGACCTGGAATCTGGTCGTTTCACGTTTACTGCGAAGGATGTTGGTTAATGGATCATCAGGCATGGTATATCTCCTATTCTGTAGTATGGGCGCTCCACAAAGAAAATATGTGGGGCACAAAACCCTACACTTATATTGTCTGTGATTCTATAATCCTTTTTGAGAGGGATTGATGAAGTCAGGTAAAATAATCCTGCGCGGGATCGTGCAGGGAGTGGGGTTCCGCCCGTTTGTCTATGCGCTGGCACAACGCTACGAAATGTGCGGAACGGTCATCAATCACGGAAGTGAAGTGGAGATCGATGCCGGCGGGGAAAATTTCGATGAGTTCTCCCGTGAAGTGACAAAAGGGCCCAAGATGGCGGTCATCGATTCGGTATCGGTCCAACCTCTGCCTGACTGGATCCCGCCAAAAGGATTTTTTATTCTGAAAAGTCAGGACGGGGCGAGGACGGGATTTGTTCCGGCTGATATTGCGACCTGCGAAAACTGTCTGCACGATATTATGGATCCAAACAGCCGGTATTTTGGATACTGGGCAACGTCATGTACCGACTGCGGACCAAGATACAGCATCATTAACTCCGTTCCCTACGACCGGGAACGAACAAGCATGGATGAATTTCCTGTATGCAAAGCATGTCTGAACGATTACGAAGACCCGGGAAACAGAAGACATCATGCCCAGACGATCGCCTGCACAGAATGCGGACCGAAACTTTCTCTGCTGAAAGGATCCGGAGAGTTTGTGCAGACGGCCGATCCGATAGCCGCCGCTGCAGAGCTGCTGGATGCGGGAAATATTGTTGCCGTCAGAGGGGTTGGGGGATTTCATATCTGCTGTGTTGAAAAAACGGCAGAACGCCTGAAAACTCTTCTCGGACGGCCGAACCAGTCGCTCGCCGTGATGATGAAACCGGAAACGATTCGGGAGTTTGTGGTCGAACCGACAAAAGATGAGTGGGATCTCCTCAAAGGACCTGTCCATCCGATCATGGTCCTTGACAAGCTTGATCCGGAATCACATGGGTCCCTGTCGAGCCTGCATAATCTCGGGATCATGCTGCCGTACACCGGACTTCACCATCTGCTTTTTGCAAAACTCAGGTCCCCTCTTCTGGTAATGACGAGTGCGAATGCTCCGGGAACGCCGATGATCACCGAAACGAAAACCATCATCGAAAAGATGGGGAGGGTCGCGGACTTTATCCTCACTCACGACCGGGAGATCGTGAACCGGTGCGATGATTCTGTCGTTCGGGACGGGTATCTGATTCGAATGTCACGGGGATTTGCCCCGCTCAGAACCAGAATGGATCTCGGGGACAGGCAGATCCTCGGGGTAGGCCCGGAACTGAACGCGAATGCAACGATCTATAAGGGCGGATTTCTGATAACTTCGCCGCATATCGGAAACATCAGAAACCCCCCGACCGTGGCATATTTAGAGGAGACGATCGAAAAACTGACCAGTCTTACCGGATCGGTTCCCGAAATCATTGCTCACGACCTCCATCCGCAATTCCTGAGCACACGGGTCGCTCAGGAACTCGCTGAACGATACGGGGCAACTCTCTGCCCGGTCCAGCATCACTGCGCACACATCGCCTCGGTGACCACCGGGGAGGTTGTGGGTATCGCGATCGACGGTGTCGGCTATGGGGACGATGCGACCATCTGGGGCGGGGAGATCCTTGCAGGATCGCCGGCAAACGGATACATCCGAACCGGCCATCTCGAACCGGTCATGATGCCGGGCGGAGATATGGCAACAAAATTCCCGGAGAGAATGCTCTACGGCATTCTTCCAACAGAAGAGACCCTGGCACTTCTCCAAAGCAGAGGATGGAACGACACGGCTCTCAGGATCCTTTCCCAGCAGACAGCTAAGCGTTTCAATACTCCCGTCACGACCTCGACGGGCCGGGTTCTGGACGCAGCGGCGGCATTACTCGGGATCTGCCGGGAACGGACCTACGACGGCGAACCGTCAATGATGCTGGAAGCATATGCAGCACGAGGCGTTGCCCAGCCGATGGAGATCACTATCGAATCACGGGATGGGAGGGATGTTCTGTCGACCCCGGCCCTTTTACGCGAAGGAATGGAGATGATGAGCGAGGGGATCTGTGCAGAAGATATTGCAGCTTCGATACAAACCTCGCTCGCGAAAGGAATAGCAGAGCTGGCACTTGCAGGCGTGGAAAAAACCGGGATACGCAAAGCAGCGCTCTCCGGAGGGGTCGCGATCAACCGCCAGATCAGGGAGACGATCATTTTGACCCTGCGTGAATCGGGCGTTTCATGCCTGACAAATCCCCGCTATCCGTTAGGTGACGGATGTATCTCCTGCGGACAGGTAATCACCGCCGGAATCCTCGCAAAAGAGGGACGCATATGACGTCATGCAGATTACATGACTCATGGACAGCAATCGAACTGCGGATCACCCATCAGATCCAGTTTTATAATTTTCTCGACCCGGCGCCGAATGATGAAAAGGAGATCAATCAGGCAACAGAAACATATATCATGGACTCCCTTGAGGACATGCCGAATGATAAACGCAGTTCTGCCAAGATCATTTTATATCTGGAACGGACACTTTACGATGATGAGGAGATCCGGGCCGATATGGAACAGGCGATCCATTCGCATTTTGCTCTGAGGCACTGCTCGGAAAACCAGAAATATAAGCTTTCGATGAGCAAAGGAAGACGATACCTCCTCCGCGGTCTGATATTTCTGGTGATATGCCTTATCCTCAGCAGTATTATTACAAGCACCTACGACCAAAATGACATACTGTATGCTATCGGACAGAGTTTTGTGGTGATCGGCTGGGTCGCTCTCTGGAAACCGGTGGAGTTCTATCTCTATGACCGGCGCGATATTTTAGATGAGATTAACATACTCACGCAGCTGGAGACGATTCCTGTGGAGACACGCAGATGGAATAAAAATCTTGAGAATGAAACTCTCATACTGATGTAGAACGTTTCTGACACCTTTTTTTCATAAACCCATCGGTTGCTAAAAAACACCGGAACAAACGATAAAGGATCGGCTCGATACTGCCGGATTAATAAAAAAAAGATTTAGCCGAAGAGGGCGCCAAGGCCTGCCATGGCGTTCTCTTCTTCTTCTTCCTTGCTCTCTTCGGGCTCTGCTGCCTCTTCTGCTGCTGCTGCTGCGCCTGCTGCTGCCGGTGCTGCTGCAACTGCTACGGGTGCTGCTGCTGCCTTGGAGATTGCTTCCTCAATGTCAACACCTTCAAGTGCTGCAATTAATGCTTTGACACGGGAGTCGTCGACTGCGATACCTGCGGCAGAGAGAACTGCCTTTACCGATTCTTCATCCACAGTCTTAGCTGCGGAGTGAACTAACAGAGCTGCGTATATATACTCCATTTTGATTTCACCTTTGTATTTGTTTAAATTGCCTTCAGGGCGTTTGCTTGTCTGTATGCCTTGCTGATGATCAGCTCGATGACACCCTTCTCATAGATGGATGCTTCTACACCGAGGTTTCTTGCCTCACGGACGGCCTTCGCGATCTGAGCTTCAGTAACTCCGGCACATGCCGTTGGAACTGCTGCGTTGACTGCGAGGTTGAATGCCTGCTGTGCTGCGAGAGTGATCTTTGCCTTGTATGCCTCGTCGTCTACTGAGAGGACGTCCGGCAGATACATATCTCCCTCGTAACATACTGCGAGGAGGGAGAGACCGACCGGCATTGGTTTGATACCAAGCTTGGAAAGTACGTCGGCCTGTTTTTTGTTGATAGCCTGACCGGCCTTAACAACGGTCTTGGTCTCTTTGATCTTGACCTTACCGCCGTCGATGGCTGCCGGGATACCAGCCTGCTGGAGTTCTCCTACGATCGGTCCGGGCTTAAAGGTAGTTGGTCCTGCCGGAACAACAATGTCTTCAGGAGTGATCTCGCCTGCTTTGGCGGAGCGTTTTGTCTTTGTCTGCTCAAGGGACTTGAACAGTTTGAACGGGTTGCCGTTCGCAAAGATCAGCGCCGAGTGCTCGGAAACCTTCTCGTTCAGATCAACGAAGTGACCGCCGAGTTCATTCAGGGAATGCTCGACAAGAGTGTTTCTTGCAACCTTCACAACTGCATTGCTGCGCAGATTTCTGCGGATCTGCTGGAACTGTCTTGCGGGAATACCGTAGACATCAACTAAGCCGACGAGTGTATACTTGCCGGCGAGATCTTTGATCTGCTCAACTTCTTCACGTTTCCATGCCGGAAGATGGTGGGTATAAATTGCCATACTTACATCACCTTCACTGCTGGACCCATCGTGGTTTTGACGTAGACGGAACGGATGTTTAACTCTCCGCTTTCAAGTCTTCCTACAACCCTCTTTACGACGGCGTCAATATTTTCTGAAACTTCCTCAACGGTCATGCCGGTGTTGCCGACTTTGACAGACATATTGAGTCTGTCTTTTGACCGGATCTTGACGGAGTTTCTCAGACGCTCGACGATCGGAGTGATGTCCTGGGTCGGCGGGATCGGCTGCGGCATTTTGCCGCGGGGACCGAGTCTCTGACCAAGCCAGCGACCAACAAGGGGCATGACCGCGGTCTCTGCAAGGAAGAAGTCATATTGTCCGGCCATTTTGCGTGCTTCACGCGGAACGCCGCCCAGACGCTCGATCTCGTCAGGGCCGATAATTAAATCGACACCGGCGTTACGTGCCTGGGACACAATATCTCCCTTACCAAGAACGGCGATCTTTTTGACGCCTATTGCCTGTGGCAGAAGAATCGTCTCATCAATACGGTTTTTAGGCTGGGCCATGTCAACGTGTTTCAGGTTGATAGTGATATCAATACTTTCCTGGAACTTACGCTCGGGGGCCTGCTTGAGTGCTGCCGTAACAGCTGTTATAATTTGGGTTCTTTCAACCATTTGATGAAGCCTCCCATAGTTCTTCGACTGGAGTGTTCCCCAATCTCCTATGGTTTTGTTCTCTACTACTGTACATTTTTTTACGTGGGAAATCCACGTACCCGTTTGAAGCGGCGCGAACTAACTCACTTACGCGAGCTGTTCGTCCCACTCGCCTGCATTGACGGCGGCAATTGCCTGTTTGGCAGTTTTGCCTTCGACGGTTACACCAACGGAAACGCAGGTGCCCATAACTTCCTTTACGGCCGTTTTCAGGTCGTAAGAGAGCATGGATTCCATCTTCATCTTTGCAATGCGAATGACAGCTTCAAGCGGCAGATTACCAACTGCCTGAGTGTTCGGAGTGCCGGAACCCTTTTCGACGCCCGCTTCTTTCATTACAAGAGCGGTTGTCGGAGGAATACCGACTGTTAACGTGACGTTCTTTTTGTCATCGACCATTACCGTTACCGGAACAGACATGCCATTGAACTCAGCGGTCTTTTTGTTGATATCATCAACGACTGCTTTTACGTTGATCCCAAGGGGACCCAGTGCCGGACCGAGTGGCGGTCCTGCAGTTGCTCTACCGCCGGGTACCAGTACCTCGACAGTTTCTGCCATTGTATCACCGTATGTTGGCACATACCCGAAGGTAGCCCAACATTGGTTCACTAAGGTCGACCTCTGAGAACATAAATCTACTGGATAGATAGGCCGAAAAAAACAGATGGATTGGAGAATGGATCAGGATTTTCTGCATCCTCGCAGAAAAATCCGGGTTCAATCCTGATTACGATCGATCACACGGACATTATCGCCGCGAATGGTGATCGGGATCGGGACGATCGACTCGTAAAGTTCAACGGTGATCTCTTCTTTGGTGTGGTCAACGCGCTTGACCACTGCCTTCTCACCCTTGAACGGACCGGCGATCAGTTCCACGATAGTTCCCTCGTCGATGCCGGAAACTGCCGGCTTTGGAACGAGGAAATGTTTGATCTCTTCCAGAGATGTTTCATTCTTCAAAACAATTCTGGCATGAGCGATCGATTCGACAAGCTCTTCGATCCTGGCATGCTCTTCAGGGCTTTCCACGAAGACATAGCCTTTGATATCTTCCGGTACGACTACTGCTGTGACGACGACGTCCGTCATATTGTTCTCGATAGCCTCACGGATGTTGTCTGCAACGGTCCGCTCGTGCTTGGAGGTCGTCTTTAAGATATAGTAGTGATTGCCAAACTTTGATTCTGTCATAGTTATGGAAGGAGATATTCAAATATCAGATATATCAGGAACCCAAGGACGCCGATAAGTGCGATACCCACGGCGGCGACGGCGGAGATCTTCCAGAACTCCTCTTTTGTGGGCCTGCGTGCAAGTTTCAGAACACGAAGGTATTTTCTGAAGAATTCTGAAACACTTGCTTTCGTGATCACCGGCTTCTTAATATGAATGGTGGGAAGTGCCTTTTTTTCATCGGTATTTTTCTCGTTTTTAACCATGTATTCACCTCAGGAAGTCGATCTCAAACTTTGAGCGCTGGACCTGACTAGATTGTGATGCCCTAGATATTTGTTCCTGCTTACCATAAATCTGTGGTGACTGAACACCGGTAACGATGATCATGGTACGCATGCGGCCTTCCATCTTCGGGTCGACCTGGACACCCCAGATGATGCGTGCTGCAGGATCGATCCTCTGATAGACTTCCTGGACAACACCTTCCGCTTCCACCATCGTCATATCGGGTCCGCCGATAACGTTGATGAGAGCAGCCGTCGCGCCGGTGATATCCACATCGAGGAGCGGGGAACGGAGAGCTTTTTTGATCGAATCGGTCGCTTTGTCCTCACTGTCGGAGTCGCCGACACCGATCATCGCGATGCCGCCCTGTTCCATAACGGTCCGGACATCGGCGAAGTCGAGGTTCACGAGACCAGGCAGCGTGATAAGTTCGGTGATACCTTTCACGGCACGCATCAGGACTTCATCGGAGACTTTGAATGCCTGGGCGAGCGGAAGGCGCGGTACAACTTCGAGGATACGGTCGTTCGGGATCACGATAACCGTGTCGGCAACTTCCCGGAGACGCTCGAGACCGATCTCGGCGTTTTCCATCCTGGTCGCACTTTCACTCGTAAAAGGCAGAGTAACGATCGCGATCGTCAAAGCGCCGATCTCTTTTGCGACTTTGGCAACGACGGGAGCGGAACCGGTACCGGTGCCTCCTCCAAGACCCGCGGTCACGAAGACCATATTGCTGCCGGCAAGCGCCTGGCGGATAACATCCTCGCTTTCAACGGCAGCCTCTTCGCCGCGCTGGGGGATCGCGCCGGCGCCGAGACCTTTGGTGGTCTGCCGGCCGATAAGGATACGGCGGCCGACTTTTCCGCGAAGCATAGAGAGATGCTGGGCATCGGTGTTGAGTGCATAGATCTCGGCACCCTCAACCCCTTCCTCATAAACGCGGGCAACGGTGTTGGACCCTCCGCCTCCGCAGCCGATCACCGTGATCTTTGTCCGGAGAGCAGCTAAGATGTCGTCGAACTCTTCGTCATCGTCGGTCGGTGTTGTCTTGGCAGCGGTAAAACTGTACTGGCTGGAGTAGTCTACCTCGGGTTTTGGCTGCTCCTTCTTTACAGCCGGAGCCGGAGTCTGTACCGGAGCTGCCGCCTGGGCCGGTGCCGGCGTCTGCGGACGGGCAGAGTAGGTTTTTGCACCGAGCTCAGCCTCGGTTTCCGCATCATAAATTGCGGAGACCGGTGTATCGTCGCGTGCAACGTCTTCGAACCGTTTGCGTGATAATGCTTCTTCTACAATTGATCTCATGAGTAATTCTCCAATCCCGGTATTTTGATGGATTTCCTGACCACTTTCGTGACCATATCCGGCGTGATCGTTCTGCCGTCGGGAAGATCCACAGATGATCCGGCGGCGAGCTGCCCGTACAGCGGACCTGACGGGACCCCAAGCGTGCGCGCGATACCGGGGTCAAACTGCCGGCGGGTTATCGTGATTTGATCACCTTCCACCAAACTATCCTGTGTACGTGTTATTTGTTGAACGGATAAGACTATTAAATCACCTGATACCTGACGCCTGTTTTTTGCAGATGTCAGCAGAGTCGGCATAATCCTGCCGCCTTTTCCTGTCGTGTGAAAAATATTCCCCATTTTCTCCAGCTCAGCCAGAAAGAGCTCTTCATACCCGAGAAATGCTGCAGAAAACAGATCCGGAGGCATCTCGATCACCGAAGGTTCTTCGTCCAAAATCCTGCCGTGCGGGAAGATTTTCAGATCAGGGGCCGTAGCTGCGGCCAGATCGCGATACGCGAGCCATGTCCCAAACGACATCTCATTGATTTTTCGCAGGTCGCCTTCGGTGATCTCCTCAAGACCAAGATCGGCGAGGATCCCGTCGATATGCGCTAACTCCTGCTTTGAAAGAGCTTTACGGTCGATATGCGCGGCCGCGGCCCCGCCGGATTTTGCGATCATCTGGGATACCATCTCCTTTGACACGGAACCTGCATCCCGGGTGTGCATCATATGGCCGAATGCCCCTTTCGTCTCGAGACAGATCGCCGTCTGCCTGGCTGCATAATGGGTCCCGCCAAACCCGATAAGCGCCAATGCTTCCGGCGAAGGCTGAGCATACAAAACACTTTTAGCCGCAGCCGTACATGCGGAAACATCGTTCCACTCCTTTTCGGTACTGCCCACCTCGACAAAGAAGAACGGAACCGGAAGATCCGTCGGTCCGTGATGAGTGATCTCATAAGAGACCCGGTAACCTTCCGGAGCGAACATTGCATGATTCTGCAGAACCGCCTTCATCCAGGCCGGACTCGTCAGACCAAGCTCCATATCCCGGCCGCCAAGTCCGGCGACGCCGAAGTTTCCTGCCGGATGGACCGTCAGGACCGGAACCGGGTTCACACTTGAGTGACGGGAAACAACGATGATAAGATCAGCGTTGGGATTCACCGCGGATCTTTCCGCGTGAATGATCCGGCCGGGAACAGTGTGAAACGTCACCTCGTTTCCATTGAAAAGAGGGAACCCTCCCTTTGGCGGATTTTTCAGAAGGTCATCGACAGCAGCCCGGATATTTCGTCCCGCCGGATCGGAATCAGAGTTCACTATGTCAATGATCATACTACAAATATCCGATCCCCGTCAGGGAAGAGAAGATCCACAAAATAACAAATATCACCGGAACATGGACGAGATAAATGAACAGCGTCACCATCCCGTTTCCAAGCTTTGCAAGACCGGTCCCGACCGGCCCGGGTTCCCGAAGGGAAAAACCCCGGCGTCCGTGAGGATAGAAAACATTCCCCAGACCCACTCCCAGAAGAAGTACGCCAAACCAGGGAAACAGCGGGAAGTAATCCTGCGTATACTGCATAAAATCCTCTGCATGGATGCCCAGAGGATAGAGCCAGGACGGATCATTGATATACGGAAAAATGAACGCGCCGACCGCGATGATCATCATGCCGATGATGATGTTCCATTTTCCGTATCTCAAGAGAGGGATCGCAAGAAGCATGGACACCCCGAGCATATGGAGAAAACCGAACTTGATAAATGCCTCGCTCCCAAGAAAGACAGAGGCGCCGATCCAGCTCGCGATCGTGATGCAAAAACCGAGAGCCAAAAGAAACAGGGCTTTGACGACCAGAGCGCCGTAATACTCTTTTGTGGTTTTTCCCCTCATCCGTTCATGCCGAAGGATCATCGCCATGCCTGCAATGAGAACGAAAATGCCGGACCCGAACATATACGTGTTATAATAGGCAAGGAACCGGGGATCCTCGGTGATGATGTGAAACATCACAAGACACGCAAGTAAGTGGTAAAAGAGCATCCCCAAAATGGCAATACCGCGAACGGCGTCCACCTCCCAGTACCGCTCGCTCTGCGGAGCGCCTGACCCGCCGGGCATTACCCGGAGAGAGTCGTCGTTTTCCAGTATTTCACCACCCATTGTTCCATTCCTATTGGTTGTGTGCATCTAAGTACTTTATGAACAGCTAAACATACCCGATCCCGGTCGTGATGCTGAGCAGCCACAGGATAACAAAAAAGACCGGCATGTGAACGAGATAAATGATCAGCGTGATCTTGCCGTATCCCATCTTCGCGAAAAATCTGCCGAGGATCCCGGGTTGTCTGACGGAAAACGATCTGACGCCTTTTGGATAGAAGATGTTTCCAAGACCCACCCCTAAGAGAATGAACCCGCTCCACGGAAAGATCGGGAAGTAGTCAGGCGTGTGATCCATAAAATCGGCGCCATGGATCCCGAGAGGATAAAGCCACCCGGGATCCTGGATCCCTGGAATGATGAACACCCCGATAAGGATGATCAGGATGCCGAATAAGATGTTCCATTTCCCAAACCTCAGGAGAGGGATCGCGATCAGCATCGAAATACTCAGCATATGGAGGAACCCGAACTTGATGAAGACATCGTTGTTATAGATAACGACCGAAGCAAGCCATGTCAGCGCCGTGATACACATCGCGATAAAAAACAGGACCAAAGCCTTTTTCGCGATCTCGCGGTAATAAGACCCCATCGGCTTTCCAAGCATGCGGTTATACCGGAGAACGATCGCCACGCCGGCGATCAGAATAAAGGCCGCCGAGACGATCACGATCGGGCTGTAATAAAAGAGAAACTCGTTGGTCTCCTCCAGGATGTGAAACATCACGAGGATCGCGAGAAAATGAAAGTAGAGCATCCCGAAAAGGGCAAGACCGCGGATGGCGTCGATCTCCCAGTATCGTTCACTTTTCACCCGCGGAGGAGAACCCGGAGTGCCGCACTGCTCTTCATTTCTCATTGTTTCAGGCATGTATGCGCTTTTTGGATAAGTAGTTTGTCAGCAGGGATTCAGAGATGACCGATCGGAAAACCGAGCAGACCGGAAACTACGACGATCACGAGGATCACAGCGCCGATCAAAGGTATGTGGGCGAGGTAGATCTCCAGAGGATACCGGCCGATGAAGGCAAGCGCCTGACTGATCTTTCCCGCTTCGGGGAAAGCATATCTGCGGATCCCTTTTGGATACAGAAGAGCTCCGATGCATACGCCAAGCAGCATAACGCCGACCCAGGGAAAGATAGGGAAATAATCACGCGGAACAAAATCCGGCGGCAGGATCCCGAAAACCATCAGCCATGCCGGTCCTTTGATCTTTTCAAGACCGATCCCAAGCAGGATGAAAAATACCGCTGGGATCAGATTCCATTTTCCGAGCCGCAAAAAAGGGATACATATGATCATCGAAAGACCCATCATCTGCAGAAAATTGAAGTACATGTACCTTGCGTCGTTGATGAACAGCAGGATCAAAAGAGAGGCAACGACAGAGACGCCTACGCCGATCAGAAATATCTCGACACCGCGTTTCAGGATGGCGAAATGATAAGCACGTCGCGGCCGGCCGGCCATTCGTCCGTGACGAAGGACAAGGGCCGCTCCGGATATGATGACAAACACGCTTGTCCCGAGAGGCAGATAGACATAGAGTCCTAACCACACCTCCGTATCAATGATGTGAAAGACACCCAGAAGAAAAACGGTGTGGAGAATGATCATCGCCAGAAGCGCAAAACCGCGTATCGCATCGATCTCCCAGTACCGTTCCTTCACCGGGGCGGGACAGACGTCATCCATGTGCATCACTATAGGTCGGGGGAGATAAAGAAGGTCGGCATGGAAATGATCCGGGGAGGGATCAGTACACCTTCTTTGCCAGTTCGCTCACGAGCCCGAAAAGTTCCGGCGCCACCCACGCGGGATCACAGTATTTCTCATAAATGCAGAGCCGTTCTCTGAGTTCATATCCGCGGGCGGTCTCTTTGAGCGCATCCAGAGCCGGCCAGGGATGCTCCGGATTGATGTAATCGATCGTCACCGGAGAAACACCGCCAAGATCCGTCACCCCGAGATCGAGGAGAAGAGAAGCGTCGGCAAGATTCGGCGGGATCTGGATCGAGACGTCTGATGGCAGGATCTCTTTTGCAAGCCGGATGGTATCCGCGATCACCTCGGTCGAAGCGCCGGGGCAGGACGCCATCTCGGTTCCCGGTTTTGGACAGAAGTTCTGGACGATCACTTCCTGGATGTGCCCGTATCTTTTATGCAGATCACGGATGACTTCGAGAGACTCGATCCGGTCGTCCCGTGTCTCGCCGATCCCAAGGAGCAGTCCGGTCGTGAACGGGATCTTCAGTCTGCCGGCATTTTCCATCATCTCGATCCTGACGGCCGGATCTTTTCCCGGACTGTGGGCATGGGCAGGGATCGCGGCGGTGGTCTCAAGCATCAGACCCATGCTCGCGTTCACGGGCCGGAGATCCTCCAGCTCTTCATAGGTAAGGATGCCGGCATTCGTGTGAGGCAAAATCCCAAGCGATATGGCATAGCGGCTCATGTCCTTACAGTAGGAAAGAATATCCGGGTATCCCATCCTGTTGATGTATGCGGTGAACCCGGTTTCCCGTTCGGGGCGTTCGCCGAACGTAAAGAGGGCTTCGGTGCAGGAAAACGCGGCTCCCCGTTCCAGCGTGGAGATGACCTCCTCTTTTGGCATAACACATCCGTCCGCCACACAGGATTTGAACGAACAGTATCCGCAGGCATTTGCGCAGACATTGGTCAGCGGGAGAAACACATTGCGGGAAAACGTAATGACCGGCATATCACACAACCTCATTTTCAAAACGGCGTCCGATGAAGATGCAAGCGAGTGAAAGGGTCAGGCATACGCCGGCGACTAAATAAAAAACACCGGCATTGCCGATCAAAAGTCCGGCAACTGCCGAGACGACCGAAGCAACCAGGAGCCCTTTTCCCCAGTACTCGAAGAGCATTCTGTAAGACACCACAATATAGTATCATTCGAGGTGTAGATACATCAACTTTTATCATCCGCAAAGCGCATATTCATGTATCTTATGCTTGATCTGGTATCCGTAATCATCGAAGAGTTTCTCTGGTTTCTGCAGCTGATCGTTGTGCTGCTGGACATCGGCGCATGTATCACGGTGATATTTCTGGAAAGACGGAGCCCCCAGACGGCACTGACCTGGGTCCTGGTCATGATCTTTCTCCCGTTTCTGGGATTATTTCTGTACCTGTTCTTCGGCAGACACCTCTACGGATCGCGTATCTTCAGCAAAAAGACCAAAGCCGATCTGATGCTGGCGGCTCAGGCTGAGGAACAGTTTCAAAAGATCACGGAGAACGCACTGGAACTTGCCCCAAGCATCTCACGGTTCGACAGCACGATCGCACTCCTTCTCAGTCTGGACAAGGCGGTCCTGACAAGAAATAATGAACTCACCCTCTACACCGACGGAGAGATGAAGTTCGCCGCCTTCAAAGAAGCAGTGGCGGGAGCAAAACATCACATCCACCTGGAGTATTTCATCATCCGGGATGATGAGCTTGGAGATGAGATCATACAGCTTCTCGCAGAAAAAGCAGCAGAAGGGGTCGAAGTCAGAGCGATCTTCGATGCCGCCGGGACGTTTTCCGTGAAGGATGAGTTCTTTGCTCCGCTGAAAAAGGCAGGCGGGGATGTGCGGATCTTTTTCCCGCTCAAGGTTTCATTTCTGAATACCCGGCTGCATTTCAGGAACCACCGAAAGATCCTGGTGGTCGACGGGGTGACCGGATTTATCGGCGGGTTCAATATCGGGGATGAGTATCTGGGGAAAGGACCGATGGGATACTGGCGGGACACTCATCTGCGTCTTCACGGAAAAGCCGTCGTTGCATTGCAGACCAGGTTCATTATGGACTGGAACTATGCGGCAAAGGATGCCCAGATATCAGTGGAAGACAGGGACTGTCCGTACTATCCCGAGGACGGGTTTTTAGATGTTACGGGGCATTCCTATGTCCAGATCGCCTCTTCCGGACCGGATTCTGCGGAAAAAGCCATCTATTCCGGGTACATGAGTCTGATCGGCCATGCGAAGGAGTCGATCTATATCCACACGCCGTATTTCATTCCGGATGAACCGATGCTTACCGGTCTTGTGCTTGCTGCACGCTCAGGGATCGATGTGCGGATCGTTATCCCCTGCAAACCCGATCATCCGTTTGTGTACTGGGCGAATCATTCGTATCTGGGGGATCTGCTCGCGGCAGGCGTGCGGGGTTATATATACAATGACGGATTCATCCACAGTAAAGCCGGGATCTTCGACGGGATAAGTACAACCATAGGTACAGCCAACTGGGATATCCGCAGTTTCAAACTGAACTTTGAAACGAACGCGTTCGTCTATGATATCGAGTTTGGAAAACGAATGAACCGGATCTTTCTTGAGGAGCTGGAGACGAACTGTACGGAGATCACGCTGGAAGAGTACAATCTGCGATCAACATCCGTGAGGATAAAAGAGGGAGTTTCGCGGCTGTTTTCTGCTCTGCTGTGAGGAGTTTCAATAATCTATTTATAGCGAAGAGAACCAGTAGAAAACATATGAAAAAAATCTGGTATGTTTTTGGTATGCTCATCGTCCTGACAGGGATAATCCTGTCGGCCGGGTGCATCTCAACACCCTCTGATACACCCACACCCGTCACTTCGGTACCGACCACGACGCCTACGCCTGTTCCGACACCGGCCGAAGTCATGCAGGGTCAGGAACTGACTGTCACCGATACCGGCAAAACGATCTCGATACGTATCATACAGAAAAAATTCGGCAGTGAAGTTGAAGAGATCCTGAAAAAAGGCTCAGCCGCAAATCCAAAACCGGCTCCGGGACAGTATGCAGTGATGCTGAAGATCTCCGAGACTTATGAAAGCGGAGACGAAGCCGCAAAAGTCGTTGCTCCGTATCATTATGAGATTTATGTAAACGGGATCGGCTATCCTGCCGTATCAGCCGCCCTTCCAAACGGTTATACGCCGCTTTCGACGACCAACATTCTGAAATATGCAAAGATCGAGGGATGGCTCACATATATCATCCCTCAGGGCGACGCAAAACTTGCCTACGAAGTAAAAGATGAACCGCTCGGATTTATCAGAATAAATTACTGATCTTCCACATTTCTTTTTTTATCAGGAATTAAGATCTCATCCGCATCCAGCTCTGCCGTGCGTGGATCCTCATCGCCGGCGCCACATACGGGATATATCCCGGCGTCATGCATGCTCCCATCAGCAGATTCTGCCCGGATGAACGGTTTACCCCGCACACACCCGTTCTTTTCCCTCGGACCTCCTCCAAAAACTCGACCGGCGTCTGATTTTCACAGCCGACCGAAACCGCCCGTCCCACTTCCCAGAGAACATGGGCATCCGATCCGCCCGTCATGCACGCACCGTTCTTTTCCGCATACTGCTCGGCCCGCATATTCAGCCGCATCGACATCCCGCTGCATATCACTTCAAGTCCGTCAAGCTCTCCCGCGACCGCGGGATCGATGACTCCCACGTCTACTCCTTTCATCACGCCTCTCACGCTTACTCCATACCCGTAAGGATGAGCAGACACGACAAATCCTCCTGCATTTTTTGCGCCGGAGATGACATCCTCGGTTAAAATGTCCACTGCCATGTGCGGACATTTGCCCCGGTGATACTGGATCGAGGAGGAGTAATACGAGGCAAGATCACGGTAGGTATCGAAATACACCAGAATGTGCGGACCTTCGAGAGCGGAGACCTCGATTCCCGGAATGATGTTTTCAGAATGATCAAGCGCCTCCTTTACCCCGGAAATCACATTATGATCCGTTATTGCGGCGGACAGGCCGTGTTTATTGAGATATTTTGCCAGTGTTTTCGGGGTTGTACGTCCGTCCGACGCGGTCGAATGGACATGCATATCGAATCCTTTATTTTCATCGTCCTTTACAAAAGGGATATACTGAACACTGTTTTGCATCTGTCTTTAGTATATTGGAGCGCGGAGGTCAAAAAGTAATTGGCCGCGGCAATGGTTTTACATAATGTAACATAAACAAACCAATATGGCAATTATAGTTTACATGCGGCCGATCTGGAGGAGGGGACTGGAGGGAGTGCTGCAATTAAAACAGAAAAAATATTCAGGTTTCCCCAGGCATACCGCCTGCGGGAAACGGCCAGATGACCCTTGAACGTGAAAAATTAATCGAGGTAATCCTTCGGAGTCGGGATCTGTTCTTTGAGACCCTTTCTCTTTCTGATACCCATAACGATCTCGGAAAGCATTCCCTGGGGAACCGGGGAGAAGCCTGCGAACTC